>NZ_JAMYOJ010000006.1:0-353790 GCF_040319795.1 Mesorhizobium sp. M0862 | reverse complement strand
TTCAGTCGTTCGAGCGTGCCGACCTCATCCTCGCCCATGAGCGTGCTGTAGCCGACCACGTCGGCAGCAAGGATCGCGGTAAGCCTTCGCTCCATGTGCGGTTTGTCCTGCCTCCCTAGCTCAAAGCTTCGCTGAGCGTATTCGACTGGCCTTTCGAATGCGAGCATGCTTGGCCTACTGGACAGCGATAATGCAACCACGTCGTTTTGAAGACATTGCCCTCATGGCTTAGCCTTGTGCGAAACCGGATGTTGCCGCATGGCTGATGTGGGTCGAGATCGGCCTCTGTCGTTCTTAACTGGCCACAAGCGGACTTACTGGTCCCGGCCCCCTCCCGGTCGTTCAGAAATGCACGTCCGAACAGCTACTGCTGATACTTTCCTGACCACCTGTCTTTAGACGCTTTCGGTCGTTCCGCGACCTTTGTGCGGCCATGCAAAGGGCCTGGAGGTGGCCGGACCACTTGTGGTGGGACGTCTCACCTACTTCGACGAACCCTCCAACGGGTGTGCTCCAAGGTTCCAACGGGTTTCAACCCAGCAGATCCGCGGTTCCAACGGGCATGTGTTCCAGTCACGCTGAAGGCCGGCCAATCAGACGTTTGGATCATTCTGTGGGGTCCCATCGCTAAGGCCGCTGCGACGCGCTACGGAACGCTTGCGGCCGGTGGTGTGGCTGATCGGAACGTTTGCGATCTTTGCGGGGGCGAGTTGTATCGCGCTCGCTCCCCGGCTTAAGAACACACCCGAAGGAGCTGCTCCATACGACGACAAGCTGTCCCACTCCCTAGACAGTGGGACAGTGGGACAGCCGCGCCTCGATGCTGCGCCATCGTCGATGCGCGAGAGCTGGATCGAGTACCAAATTTGGCCAGCCGCGAATCCGGATTGAGGGCACTTGTCTAACTGGAAAACGTCGGGATGCATGCGGCGCACGCTACCACTTACCCGATATGTCGCTATACTAAGCTGAGTCACGTTTTGCGGTAGGAATTCCATGCCAACGGATGATTTCGGGCAGAGCGCATTGAACAAGCTGCTTTTCTCTCATGAGGACGAGATGAGAAAAGCTCTGCGCATTCTTGAATTCCCTCTCAGTTCGACGACAGGCGCTCTGAACCTGAATGTGGATGCGTTGCAACTCGACCTAAACAGAAATCGCATCCCCACCATAGACGGAGAGTCGCGACGGCTTGCTGAACTCGCCTCCAGCATTGGCACTGCACACAGTCGTGCTGCCGATCTGCTGGGCAACGGCTCCCCATACCGGTCCATTCTCGATCAAGTTGCCGTCACTAAAGCGTTGAGCGTGGCCACTGCGGGACTGCCGAGTGGGGATATCTACGGGCTGGCTGCACGATCTGCCCTGGGCTCTATGGACCGATTTCGTATCCCTGAAATCAATGAGGTGTCGCGTCTTTTGCGAAGCATTGCTAATCCGATTGAGCGGCAATACGGGTTGGCTAGCGCGGTCCTAGAGCGGTCGCTTGCCGCGATGCATCAACCTTGGTTGGATGTCCACGACACCTTAGCATCCGCCACCGGCATCGCCAAATTGCATGGGATTGGACATCTCGTTGCAAGCGAACCTCCGTTCGCAGCCAACGTAGCGAAAGTGTTGCGGACGGACTTTGGCGATTGGCGTGATCCGATCACTTGGCCACGCAATCTTGCCAGCGATTTAGGTGTAAGGGCCGATCTTTACGTCGAGCGCGGCTTCAATCAGCGACTGACGAAATACCCGATAGTTACCTTTGAGGAAGGGCTGGAATCGTCAGGGCTACAAGAGGACACGCCGGTTCTCGTGGCCACTTACGGTGACCCGGTGCCGCGTTCGGGTGACCTAGAAGAGGAAACCTCGTTCGCCCGAAACAATTTGGTGCACGATTGGCTTCAGCGATTTGAGACACAAATCCGCCAGTTCATAGATATGGCGATGACAGCAGCTTTTGGAGTTGACTGGCCTCGTCACCGAATGCCGAACGGTCTCTATGAAGAGTGGCTGACAAAAAAAACCAAGGATTCGTCGGGGCTTTCCCGGCCGCTCATCTCCTATGCCGATTTCACGGACTATGAACGCATCATTTGCAAACAAGATAACTGGAGAACTGTTTTTGCACCTCGTTTCAGGCGTCCGGAGCTTGTCAGGGAATCCCTTCAAAGACTGTATCCGTCGAGGGTGGCCACTATGCATGCTCATCCTCTGATCCAAGAGGACGAACTGTTTGTGTTCGTGGAGATCAAGCGATTGGTACGACTGTTCGTAAGTTGAAATCGAAACTGCCAGCCGAGGCAGTTGCTACCGCATTTAGCAAAGCACTGCCATTCGAACGGCGCCGCGCGCAGCACTTCAGGGAAGACGCGTCCTTCAGTAGTGAGGATGGCGGGCTCCAAGCGGCCGGGTCTCTTGCGAAAGGGATCGTTACCGAATGACCGCGCCCGGAATCGCCGAATCACAGGACGGATCGGACGGCGCGATTAGCGCTGTTTCTCGCCTTCCTGGAATTGCGAGCGAAGACCTGCGCAAACAAAGGTAGCGGCGCGCAACAATGTCATGATTCCAATGGGTTGTCGGCGCTGATAGACTCTCATCAATAACTAGACCGTGGGTACACCTAAGGACACGCAACGGGTCCTTTCGGGGCGGTGAAGCTATGCCGGAGGGCGCAGCGCCGGAGTTCGCCATCGTCAGGCATATTTTTTTGGGAAGCCACCTAGTGTCCAAATCCAGAGCCAAGCCCGCGTAAGCCTTTGATCAAGCGTACAGAGTTGAAAGTGCCGCTGGCCCCCTGTTGGACCCAAGTGTCCAGTTCGGATCCAGATGGGGTCCACCGACGGATCCATCGCTGAGTCCAGCAGAACTCGGAAGCCACCTCCACTTCGAGGAGAATGCATGTCAATCCAGTTCGCACCGGAAGCGATCGAGCACTGGCCGATCGAGCGGCTGAGGCCGTATGCCCAGAACGCCAAGACGCATGCGCCGGATCAGGTCGCGAAGATCGCGGCCAGCATGGCGGAGTTCGGCTGGACAGTGCCGGTGCTGGTGTCTGCCGAAGGCGAGGTGATCGCCGGGCATGGCCGTATTTTGGCTGCCGGCGAACTGGGCCTGGCACAGGTGCCGGTGATCATTCTCGATCATCTCAGCGAAGCGCAGCGGCGTGCCTACCGCATTGCCGACAACAAGCTGACGGAGCTGGGCGGGTGGGATGACGCCCTGCTCGCACAGGAGCTTCATGCCCTGAATGGCGACGGCTTCGACTTGAGCCTCACCGGACTCGACCAAGTTGAGCTCGGCCGGCTGATGGCCGAGCTTCGCGACGAGGCGGAAGGAGCTGCCGGCGAGGATGAGGTTCCAGAGCCGCGGGTCGATCCGGTCACCCGCGCTGGCGACCTGTGGGTGCTTGGAAGGCACAGGCTGCTGTGCGGCGATGCGACGGTCGCTGCGGATGTCGAACGTCTGCTCTCCGGTGCTGTGCCGCATCTCATGGTGACCGATCCCCCATTTGGGGTGAACTACGATCCTTCGTGGAGGAAGGTGGCTGGCCTATCGAGCAGCAGCCGCACTGGCAAGGTGGCCAATGACGATCGTGCGGACTGGCGCGAGGCGTGGGTTTTGTTCCCCGGCGACGTGGCCTACGTGTGGTGCGCCAGTCTGCACGTTCATGAGGTAGCGGAAAGCCTTCTGTCTGTCGGGTTCGATCTTCGGTCCAATATCATTTGGGCCAAGCCCCGCCTGGTGCTGAGCCGTGGCCACTATCATTGGCAGCATGAACCCTGCTGGTATGCCGTCAGGAAGGGCGCGACGGGGCACTGGCAGGGAGCGCGCGACCAGACCACCGTCTGGATGATCGGCAACGGCGACCAGGGTGAAGACAGCGCCACGGTCCACGGCACTCAAAAGCCGGTCGAGTGTATGCGGCGGCCGATGCTGAACAACAGCGCCACTGGCTCGTCCGTCTATGAGCCCTTCTCCGGCAGCGGCACCAGCATCATTGCCGCCGAGACCACCGGTCGCTCCTGCTTCGCCATGGAGCTTGATCCCCGCTACTGCGATGTTGCGGTAGAGAGATGGCAGAATTTCACAGGGCGCAAAGCAGTTCTGGAGGCCAGTGACCTCGAGGTCGCCGATGTTCATTCCGGCCGATCCGCAGCCTGACTTTCGCTTGGCTGGGCATAAGCAAGAGGGGCCACCATGCAGGGGATGAGCGAGCGCCAATACGCGGCCCATGCCGGGGTCTCCCGCGGCGCTATCCAGAAAGCCAGGATTGCCGGACGGCTGGTGCTGTTTGAAGATTGCTCAATTGATGGAGCAGGCTCCGATGCACGCCGGGCATCTCTGACCGATCCTTCAAAGCAGCGGCGATCCCTGCCCCAGCCCAAACTAAAAGCCGTACCTGAGGAGGCGCTATCCGCCGTTGGCGAGACGTTGCGCGAACAGGGGCTTGCAGCGCCAATCATGGGCGGTTCCACCACCTTCCTGCAGGCCAAGACCGCAAACGAGGTGCTGAAGGCGCAGGAGCGCCGGCTGAAGCTTCAGAAGCTGAAGGGCGAGCTTGTGTCGCTCGATCGCGCCAAGACCTTGCTGTTCCGGCTGGCGCGGGAAGAACGTGACGCCTGGGTAAATTGGCCCGGCCGCGTCGCGGCGATCCTGTCGGCCGAACTGGGCGTCGATACCGCTACCATGCACCAGCTTCTGGAAAGCCAGGTGAGAGCTCATCTGGGGGAGTTGGCCGATGTCCGCACCGACTTCCGATGAGGTTCTGGAAGAAGGCCTGTTCTATTTCGAAGGCGTCGATGAACTGAAGTCGTCCTGGCGCGAGGGCCTGCGCCCCGACCCGTTCATGACGGTATCGGGATGGGCCGACCGGCACCGCATGCTGGCGGCAAGAGCATCCGCCGAGCCCGGCCGCTACCGAACCAGCCGCACTCCCTACATGCGCGAGATCATGGATGCCTTGTCACCTGGCTCTCCTGTGCAGCGGGTCGTGTTCATGAAGGCCGCACAGGTCGGCGCAACGGAAGCCGGCAACAACTGGATCGGCTTCATCATCCACCAGGCGCCGGGACCGATGCTGGCCGTGCAGCCGACAGTCGAGCTTGCCAAGCGCAACTCGCGTCATCGCATCGATCCGCTGATCGAGGAGAGCCCTGCCCTGCGCGACCGGGTGAAGCCGGCCCGCTCGCGCGATGCCGGCAACACGATGCTGTCGAAGGAGTTCGACGGTGGCATCCTGATCATGACCGGCGCGAACTCGGCTGTCGGCCTGCGCTCGACGCCGGCGCGCTATATCTTCCTCGACGAGGTCGACGCCTATCCCGCCTCCGCCGACGACGAGGGCGATCCCGTCACCCTTGCAGAGGCACGCTCGCTCACCTTCTCGCATCGCAGGAAGGTGTTCATTGCCTCGACGCCGACCATTCGGGGCCTGTCGCGCATAGAGCGGGAGTATGAGGCGTCCGACCAGCGCCGCTACCATGTTCCCTGCCCCGAATGCGGCGTCATGCAGTGGCTGAAGTTCGAGCGGCTACGCTGGGAGAAGGGCAGGCCCGAAACGGCCTGTTATCACTGCGAGGCCTGTGAGTCCCCAATCGGCGAGCACAGCAAGACTGCCATGCTGCAGGAGGGAGAATGGCGGGCGAGCGCTATCGCTACAGATCCTGGCACGGCAGGCTTCCACCTGTCCGCTCTCTACTCGCCCGCTGGCTGGCTCTCATGGCAGGCAATCGCCCGCGCCTTCGCGGCGGCTCAGGGGTCGGACGAGTCGCTCAAAGCCTTTCGCAACACCGTTCTCGGGGAGACCTGGGTCGAGACCGGCGAGGCACCGGACTGGCAGCGCCTCCATGACCGGCGCGAGCAATGGCAAGCGGGCAGCGTTCCTGCCGGTGGCCTGTTCCTCACCGCCGGCGCCGACATCCAGAAGGACCGCATTGAGGTTGACGTCTGGGCATGGGGCCGCGGTCTGGAAAGCTGGCTGGTCGAGCACCTCGTGCTGGATGGCGGACCGGGTGACGAAGCCTGCTGGAAGGCGCTCGACGAGGTGCTTGGCCGCAGCTGGTCGAGTGCGTGCGGCAAGGCGATGCGGATTTTGCGGCTGGCGATCGACACCGGCTACGAGGCGCCGGCCGTCTATGCCTGGGCGCGCAGAGCGGGATCAGCCCATGTCGCTCCGGTGAAAGGTGTCGAAAACTTCAATCGGGCAAGCCCGGTCACCGGGCCGACCTTTGTCGATGCGACCTCGCACGGAAAACGCCTGCGGCGCGGTGCCAAGCTGTGGACCGTCGCCGGCTCCACCTTCAAGGCTGAAACCTATCGCTTTCTTCGTCTGCCCCGGCCAACGGACGAGGAGCTGGAGGCCGGTGCCAGACATGCGGCTGGAACGGTCCATCTCCCCTCCTGGGTGGATAGCGAGTGGTGCAAGCAGTTCGTCGGTGAGCAGCTGGTCACGGTGCGCACCAGGCGGGGCTTCTCTCGCCTGGAATGGCAGAAGCTTCGCGAACGCAATGAAGCCCTTGACTGCCGCGTGTATGCCCGCGCCGCCGCCTGGATCATCGGAGCCGACCGCTGGCCGGAAGCGACATGGCGAGACCTCGAGGCGCAGTTCGGCAAGAATGTCGTCGCCCTGGAGTTGGCGACGACTGCCGCAGCCACGGCGCCACCGTTGACCTCAGCTTCGAACATTCTAAAGACGCGCCCCCAAAGCCGGCAGACAAGGCTGAGGACAAGGCGCGTTCGGCTGAGCCGCTGGATGGAGTGACGAAGCGCTTGCCGGGATAAGGCGCCATCCCAAATAGATCGGTCTTGCAGACACAACAAAGTCTTTGTCACGGCCCGCGGGCTATTCACCTTGTTGCAAGTTACGCTGTATCTAGCGGCAAATTTTGCTGCAATGGCCAGCGTTGCATGTCAAGATGGGCTGGGAAAAGGGCGGGGATTACACATGCACACGGCAATGAGCCAGAAACTGGCGAGCTATGGCCAGTGGACGTATCGCGGTGCGTGGGCACTTGAAATCGTTGCGGCGATCATCGGCCTAACAACCGGCGTCGCTCTGAGTTACCGCGGCTTCGTTGCCAATGAGGCGGCGAACTCGATGGATCTTGTGCTTGCAAGTGCCCCGTTCTTTATGATCGCGATTGCCGAGCTGACGAAGATCCCAATCGCCACTCTTCTGTTCGGCGCCTCGTGGATTTGGAAGCCCGTTATCTTGGCTTTTCTGCTCGTTTTGGCCGGCATCACTTTTGAGACAGTCCTTCTGGGATTGGAGCGTGCCAGCACAATGCGCGAGGTGCAGTATGCCAACTTCGCCAACCAGACTAAAGCACTCCAGCAAGAGCTCGACAATCTGAAGGTGGCAGCCGAAAGTTTGCGAAACAGTGACGACGAGGCAAAGGCCCGGAGCGATCTGGAGCAGCTCAGTGGATTGGCTGACACCGAGCGCGATAAATTGCGTGCACGGATAACTGAGGTTGACGAACAGCTGCAGGCCGCAACCACCCTTTCACCTGCGGCAGCGAGAGCCAAAGAACTTCTCGAGGAGAAACAAGCAGCGCTGAGCGCGCTGGTGGAACGGCGCGATCGAGAGATCAAGGACGCCGTGGAGCAGTTCGAGCGACAGCGTGATAGCTACGTTGATCGCATAAAGAGCGCGCGCGAAACGGGCGACCTTGCATCAGTGCAGCGCAACGAAGAAGGGCTGAACAAGTTAACTAACCCGCGGCTCAAAAAAGAGGCCGAATTCGCGCCGAAATTGGCCGAATTGGAGCCCCCAGTCGCCGCAGCCCGCGCTGAATATGAGAGGCTGCGACAAGATAGTCCTCCAATGACCCTCCAAGACAAACAACGCCTTGAGGGCAGGCGAAACGATCTGGAGAAGCTCTATGATGGCACCGCTGCCGATTGGGACCGTAAGCTTGACGAGGCACGTGCTGCGCTAGCAGCCGCCCAGGAAGCCGCTACTCGCAAGTCTGAGACGCTGGCCAAGAACCAGCAGCGGCAAGAGGCCATTGCGACGGAACTCAGCCGCTTGGAAACAGAGCGCCTCCCGGTTGCTCGCAACGATCAGATCCGTAGGCTGGCAGCTCGCTGGTACGGGCTGAAGCCAGAAGACGTTACGGACGCTCAGGCCGGCAGGGTATCGACGATCTGGTTCGCCTCGCTTGCATTCATCGCCGCATTAGCGGGGCCGATAACGGCGATGGTCGCGCTGGCCCTGCAACGCATCGGCGCACAGTCTGAAGTTCAGCGTGACAGCAAACTCTCGCGATTGTTGCGCCGAATGCTGTTGCGCTGGCGGTGGCGCCGTGTCCGGAAGGTACTCGTGCAGGTGCCTTTCGACAGAGAAGTAGAAAAGCGCGTCGAGGTTCCTGTCGAAGTCGAGAAGGTCGTCAAAGAGATCCTCTATGTGCCTATCCTTACTGACGACCCTGAGGCGTTGCGCCGGGCATTGGATCGGGAACTGCCTCCGGAAGTAATCGATCTAGTGAAGGTTTCTGCAAAAGGGCAGAACAACCAACTAGAGAAAGACTTGGAAGGTGAACTGAAATTAGACTTTGACCAGCCAGCAACGAGGGCGAAACGCGGTGGTAGAGGTGCTCGTACGACATAACACTAAGCTTCTCGAACAGGCGATCGATCTACAGATCAAACGGTCGGCCATTCCAACCTTGCAAGCAGAAGCAGCTGCGCACGACAAGATCGCTCGCGCCAATGGATTTCGGCGAATGGCTGGCGGCGCTGCCATCGCGATGGCCGCGATTGGGATCGGCGTGGGCGTGTGGCTGGTCTTTGATCGCGACCCAACGGTGACCCAACAGGAGCCGCCGGTGGCTCAAAACCAACCGTCAACGACAAACGAGAACGAGCCAACGGAGACGAAGAAATCAGAAGACAGAATTCCGGGTGGCGAGACAATCGCGCAGGAAGGAAAGACAGACAAGCCGAAGTCGCCGCCAATCGAGCAGCCGACGTTACCGCCGGCGGATCCAGCCAATCCAGATACGTTCGATTTCGTAAAGTTCGCCTATCGTCAAGTGACCTACGCTGGCAGCACTTGGCAACTCGAGTCCGGCCATCATTTTGACAGTGAGAAAGATCCAACTTGGAACACCGCTTGGTGCTACACGCGGAGGCAGGCAAACACCGGAGTCGATGTTCAGGTAAGTCTTGCCAACAGACCCTCACCTACGTCGAAGCCGCAGGCACCGGTATCATCGATTGAGACACTCTCATCAGTAGGCCTTGACGACAATTCGGCTCGAGAACTCGCCAGCCGTTGCCCCTGGCTGGACGAGGTCAGTTTCGCGCCAAGCGATTTCGAAATGGACAATAAGCGAAAAGAAGCAGCTGTCGCGGCCGAACAACTGTCGGTGCAGCAGGACGGATGGGACGCGATCGGAAACGATCTGCCGGGTATGCCTGCTTGGAATGTCACGCTTGAACAGTGCCAAACCCAATGCGAAGCAGATCGCCGCTGCTTAGCACTCACCTACGACAAGAAACACGCCGCCTGTTTCATGAAGAGTAACGGGTCAATTTTGGTTAGAAGTCCCGACGCAGTGATGGCGGCGAAGGGAGCAATCAAGGCGAATCTCCAGTACTCCAGCCTCGTTTTCGGGAAGGACACGGTAGTCGTTGGGGGCGCTTACGCGAATGTCCGGAGTGGCTATGCCGACTGCGTATTAGCCTGCGCCGCTGATCAGAGATGTCTAGGCTTCAATTTTGACGGTCCGAACAAGATGTGCGCTATGCTCGACACCGTGACCTCATCGTCTCCCTTCAGGGGCGTGACGTCGGGCGTTAAGGAGACCCGCAGTTGAATGGCACCGGCCCGAAAAGTGGGTAGAGAACGGAGTCATGACCGAACCAGGCCGCGATATTCGTCGTCCAGTCGCTTCTGCCGGCCGCTGTCCTGGCCCTCACGCGTACTGGCGCCTGGCACCCAGCCGCATGCATTGCTCGGCCATGCTGCTGGAAAGGCCCCCTTGCTTCTCCACCCATGGCCCGAAATGGCCGCGCAGCAATGCCGCCTTGTTGCGCAGCGGCCAGCGCCCGATCGCTGTCTTTCTGATCGATGGACAGGTGGCCGCGTTCTGGGCATAGGCTTCGAAAGCGACCCGGGGATTAAAGCGGTGCCGATACTGTTCCGAAAACCGCCGGAACGTCTAATATGCCCAGATGCAGGGGACACGCATCGCTTTTGGTCCGTTCGTACTCGATCCCGACATCGGGACGCTCCTGAAAGAGCAGATCCCGATCGTTGTTGGGCATCGTGGGCTGACGCTGCTTGCTGCGCTTACGGCCCGGCCCGGCGAGATCCTGACCAAGGCCGAACTGATGGACGCTGCCTGGCCGGGAACCGCCGTTGAGGAAGGCAACCTTACGGTCCAAATAGCGACACTGAGAAAGGCACTCGGTCCGGCTGACAACGGCGGCGAGTGGATCGCCACGGTGCCTCGCGTCGGCTACCGCTTCACCGGGACTGTCGAGCCGGTGGCGAGCGCATCCCGCAGACCGAGACCAGCGTCCGGCAAGCCGTCGATTGCGGTCCTGCCTTTTGCCAATTTGAGCGGCGATCAGGACCAGCAGTATCTCAGCGATGGCATAACCGAGGACATAATTACGGAGCTGGCCAGGTTCCGCTCCCTCCTTGTCATCGCGCGCAATTCATCTTTTCAGTTTCGCTATCCGGCATTGGACATTGCCGAAGTCCATCGCAAACTCGGAGTTCGCTACCTCGTCGAAGGCAGCATACGAAAGCTCGGTGATCGCATTCGGATCACCACACAGTTGATTGACGCTACCACCGGTACTCACCTGTGGGCCCAACGGTACGACAGGGCCCTCGACGACATCTTCGCATTGCAAGACGAGGTTGCGGCTCTCATCGCCTCGATGGTCGAAGGCCAAGCGGAGGCCGATTCGACGAGCAGGACCAGACGCAAGCCTCCGGCCGATTGGGATGCATACGACTGCTACCTGCAGGGGCGCTCACAGTTCTACCGGTATGAACTGGACATGGCCGAGCCCCTATTCGTCCGGTGTGTCGAGCTCGATGCGACGTTCGCTCAAGGCCACGCCTTCCTCGCGCAGGCGCTCGTCGGCAGATTTTGGTACGACAACGATCCGCGGACGCTACAGAACGCCTGGGACTCGGCACGAACGGCGCTCGCTCTCGACAGGAGCGATGGCGTCTGTCACCAGAGCATGGGCCTGGTGCTTACGCACATGCGTCAGCACAGCGACGCGGGAGTGCATTTCGAGCAAGCGCGCTCATTGAACCCGTTGGACGTGAACATAGCGGGTGACTACGCAAGCTGGCTCAACTACGGCGGCCGGGCCGAGAGCGCGCTGAACGTGCTCGAATCTGCGCTGCTGCGCGACCCGTTACCTCCAATCTGGTTCTGGGAGGTGAAGGGCAGCTCCCTCTTCCTACTAAGAAGGTACTCGGAGGCCGTCGGTTCGTATCAGAAGGCCGGCGACCAATTCTTCATTCATGCCTTTCTCGCAGCGGCGTACGCACATTTGGGCGAGACGCAGAAGGCGCGTGCTGAAGTTCAGGAAGCACTGATGAGGAAACACGACTTGACTATCCGGCTGATTTCACGTCTCCCGTTCGCCCACCAAGTCGACCTCGAGCTTTTCACGTCAGGCTTCAGAAAGGCCGGTTTTCCCGCGTGAACGCACTTTCGGGAGCGCGCCGGTCAGGCCCGACAGCCGAATGCACCCCTACCGGCCATCGAACCCCCTTAACCGAGATCGAAGTCGGGGGCGTCGGCACGCATCGGCTTTCGGGCTAGCATTCCGCGCGTCTCGTCTTCTGGACTCTTCGTTGAAACAGTCGCATCCTCTGTGCGGGGAAGAGGGCGTGGACAAATACCGATACGACGATCGATCTGATCGCTGGCGAAAGCGAACCGGTGCCAAGCATAGCCGTGCGCACCGATGGGCGAATGTGCCGCGGCGCCTGATTTTGGTGACTGCGGTAGCGGCTGGCGCTCTGGTCGCGCAAACCGCCATCCAGCACAGCGAAAGTTTGCCAGAGATCAATGCATCGAATTGGTTCGGCTCGAAGCCGGCGCCGATCGCCGGTGTCGCGTCTGTGATCGACGGCGACACGATCGAGATCCACGGACAGCGCATCCGCTTCAACGGCATCGATGCGCCCGAGAGTAAGCAATATTGCGACGACGCTAAGGGCTTCGAATACGCCTGCGGGCGCCATGCTGCCCAAGCCTTGGACGAGTTCCTGGCTGCATCGCGTCCGATGCATTGCAGCTTTGTTAACCGAGACCGGTACGGCCGGCTTGTTGGGGATTGCGATCGCGCCGACGGCCGCAACGTCCAGAGCTGGCTTGTCGAGCGGGGCTTGGCACTAGATTGGCCGCGCTACAGCCACGGAGCCTACGCAAGACAGCAGGCGAAGGCCCAGGCGGCGAAGGTCGGTCTGTGGGCTGGAGCGTTTCAGGCGCCATGGGATTGGCGCGCAGAGCATGCGAACGGCACCACCAGGCCGTCAGCAAAACAACCACTCGGCATCATGCGTAATGGGCAGGTGGCGCAGAGCTATTCTTGTCAGCCACGGCGAACCTGTCCCCAGATCAGCTCATGCAACGAGGCGAACTGGTATTTGGCCAACTGCTCTTGGGGCGGCAAGCTCGACCGCGACAAGGACGGCATTCCTTGCGAGAGCCTTTGCTAAGTCCGCAGTGAGAGGGGACATGGCATGATCGTTGTCGACTTTGCCCTTTTTGCCTCCACAGCGCACACTAAGGGGAACTCTGCGGTCGCCCAGAGCCTTCCGCAAGGCTACTGGCGAAGGCAATCAATCGGTCACCGCCGCCAAGATACGCGGCGTCTGGCGCCGCAGCGAAGAGTATAGGAGAATTCTCGACCTTGGCCCGCTCAGCGTGCCTGAACTCCTGCGCAACTGAGGCAGAGCCATGTGCGGACGCTACACCAAATATCTGTCGTGGTCGGAAATCCACCGGCTCTACCGCCTGACTGCGCCGGCCGAGACCGGACGCAACGACGAGCCGCGCTACAACATTGCGCCAACGCAGGATGTTCCATTCGTCACCGCTGGCGAAGATGGCAATCATAAGCTCCGCGAAGGGCGTTGGTGGCTGGTGCCCTTCTGGGCGAAGGAGATGCCGAAGGCGGCCATGTTCAATGCGAGAATAGAGGGCATCGATACAGCGCCCGCCTTCCGCGACGCCTTCAAGTCCAAGCGCTGCCTGATCCCTGCCGATGGCTTCTACGAGTGGACGATATCGCCAGCCGACGGCAAGAAGGACCCTTGGCATATCTACCAGCCAGGCCACGCGCCTTTCTCGTTCGCCGGCCTTTGGGCTTACAATTCCAATCTCGATATCACCAGTTGCACCATTATCACCGAGCCTGCTGGAGATCCGATGAAGCAGTTGCACGATCGACAGCCGATCATCCTGGACCCGGCCTACTATAACGCCTGGCTGGACCCGGCGACGCCCAAGGACAGCCTCAAGGACATTCTCAGCCACGACATCGACGGTCAGTTGCAGTTCAATCGCGTTGGGCGTGAGGTAAACACGAGCGCCGTCAACAAGCTACCCAACGATCATCCCGGCTTGGTCGGGCCGATCAACCCGTTATGAGCGACGAACCGAGCCGGCTTGTCGAAAGGATGACAGCGATTCCGCGCGGCCGAGAGCCGATCGAAAATCGCATTTGCGAGCATTCTGGCTGCGGCAAGCTCGGCGGTTTTGGCTTTTAGAGGCCTAGACAGAAGTCACATTGGTTCTGTTGTTTGCATCCCGGCGACGGCGATCGGTTTCTATCGGAGTTGACGTCCGACCATCTAGCGCCCCTGTTCGAGGCATGGCATCGAGAAGCTGTGAAACTCTTCAAAATGCCCCGGAAAGGTCCGGGCGAGATACCGCACCACTCTGGAATTATCCATCAACCGGTCGAAAAAGCGGTTGGCTGCAACAAGCTCCAGGCCCACCTGGCCATGACTTTCCGCGGCGCTGAGAACCGCAAGGCTTAGCGCGCCGACATCGAGCACCATCGAGCCGCGCTGGTCTTCCGCCTGTGTGGTGATCGTTGAGAGATTAAAACCCTCGACCAGCAGAGCTTGCGGTGTCAGAGCGACGAGTAGTCTCGCGTAGGTGATCCTGACCCGGTCCATCGCCACCATCAGCCGGGCAATCTCCAATTGCCTGGCTGGCAGCACCTTCTGGAGCAACCCAAAGATTTTTGTTTTCACCGGCGCGTCCCGAAGCAGGTCGAGGACCTCAGGGCAAATTCCGTTAACGGCTTTCCGGTTCTCGCCTGTCTCGGAAGCGGGTTTTCCGGGAGAGCAGAACATTTGCGGCTCGCGGGTCGCGCCACGCAACCTATGTGCCAGTAGGCTTGGCATTGTCCTGAAGCCCTCGGACACCAGCGTGGCGCAGAATTGCTTGTCGCGCATCATCAGGTGGAGCGCCGCTACTATCCGGTCTAGGCTCTGTTCAGACTTTGCCGCTTGCGTGACGAAATCGCGCATGCGTTTGCATTCCGTATCGTATGTCGCCAAAAATTCGTGTGAACGAAGCCTCTTCTTGGACCCTAATGCGCCAGCAACAATATTGCTCGCATGTCTCTCGCCACCCTTTTCCAAAGCACGGTAGGCGGCGTCCTTGGGTAAGCGCTTGACTACCAAGCCACGCCCCCCACAGGCTCTCGCTCTGCCAGCCTGATAATGGGATTGAGCGTGGGAAAAATATAGCTGTCCAGCGGTATCCCATTGATTGCATGCAGTTCCGATTTGCCAGCGATCTCATGCGCAGGCGCAATCAAATAGTCCCGGATGGTCAGGTCGCCGGGATTCATACGGATCAGGACGAAAATGTCGGGTAGTAGCCGTTTATCGGCCTTGGAAAACCAGCGTGGATAGCCGAAGCCGGAAACCCTGCATCGGCCCATTGTAATCGCCACCGTGATCTCCTCGTTTATCCGCAGGAGGTCCATCGCCATGTCATGGGCAGCAACCCCGCCCTGCCTATCAATCGCGCCCACAAGATCCCGGATAATCTGCAGCCTCATTGATTCCAGGTGCCGGTTCACGCCGATGAAGCGGTAGTTTTTGGATGGCTCGTATCCGATCAGTTCATAGGCTTTGACAATGGTTCCAAAACGCCACTGGTAGCGTTGGGCCGGCGGGCACCCGGGATCCGCGTCGATCATGGCCAACGACAAGGCGCCACGGCGAGCCAGAAGTGCCCTAAGAGCGGCCAGCATCTCGTCGTTGGTCATGTGGCGATAGATGGTCTTGAGCACGAGCTGCGCCCGGTCGAACAGTTTGCGGTCGACGATCGGCTCCAGGACATTTTCCACCCGCACCCACTGTTCCGGGGGATTTCGGACTTGATGGCTTCTCAGCCGGGCCGAATGCTTGTTCCAGACGCTGTTGCCAATGTAATTTTCGTTGGTCAGCACCGAGTGCACGGATTCCCGCGTCCATGGTCGCCCTAAATCGCTGAGTTCGCCGCGCTTGTTGAGCAGTCTCGCCATCTCCAGCTCTGTCTTGCGTGTTCTGACAAAGTGACTGAAGATCCACTTCACTGTTGCAATTTCGTCAGGCGGGCCGAGCACCAGAACTATTCGATCCGTCTGTTGGCTCTTGTATTCGCGGGATGAAAGGATGCCTTTTGAGCGGCCGTGTTGATCGACAAGCAGACGCCGCAGGCCAAAGCCGGCCTTCCCACCCTGCCGGAAGCCCAGCCGGATCAATCTCGCCTGGCCGATGAAGACTTTTTGCGAGAGCATTCTGCTCTGCTCGGCAGCCATGCTCCGTTTGATTGCTTTGAGGACGTCTGACCCGATGCTGCCGTCATTTGCGAATTGCTCGGCGCAAAATTCGATACGCACGCCGGCCATCTGGCATCGGTATTCGTAGGCTGCGCTTTCATCAATGTTCTGAAAACGCCCCCAACGGCTTACATCATAGACCACAACCGTCTCAAAATCGGCTCGCCCACTTTCGACATCGGCCAACAGCTTCTGAAGACCGGGGCGCCCTCCAAGGTTTAAACCGCTGCGACCGAGGTCCTCGTAAGTGGCGACAATGTCGTAAGCCATGATATCGGCATAGTCGCGAATGGCATCCGCTTGGTTGTCGATCGAGTAGGTCTGGTGTTCCGTCGACATGCGCACGTACTGCGCGGCGCGAACTCTAGGCACAGTCTGGTTCCCGCCATCTAACTTTGGCACTTTCCCCACACTCTCGACCGTTGCTCAGGCAATGTCTGCCTGGGGCATGCCCAACCTACTAGGCAGCTTCCTACGGTCCCATTAGGAATACCTCGACAGTTTGTGTCGAATGGCTCGATAGTCTGATCGAGCCTCGAAGCCGCTCCTTGGGGGAACCGACCCGTGCGCCACTATATCGGACAAGCGGACAGCGACTTCGGCGTATCCTTTCCCGATTTTCCGGGCGTGGTCACCGCCGGCACCAGCCTGGACGACGCCCGCGCCCTGGCCGAAGAGGCCCTGGCCTTCCATCTCGAAGGCCTTGTCGAGGATGGCGAAGCCATTCCCGAGCCATCATCCCTGGAAGATGTCATGTCGAACAATGACAATCTCAGCCGGGTCGCCGTCCTGGTAGCGCTCAAAGCCGAGACCACAAAGGTGGTGCGCGTCAACGTCACCATTCCCGAAGATGTCCTCGACCAGATAGATCGATATGCGGAACGCCATGGCTATAGCCGGTCCGGATTCCTGACCGCCGCCGCGAAAAAGGCGATGCGCGACGAGCCAGCCTAGCTGCTCCTCAACGGATTCAAGCCGAGGCGCTACCGACCTGTTCGCGCAAGCCGTTTCCGCTTTGGCAACCATTGTCTTCAAGGCCCGAGAAACCACGTCTCATTTCGTGAGCGGGCGTGCCGCCGTTTGGCCGCAATGCGCCAGCAACTGGCAACCATTCGCCCCGATCCGCGTTTGGGGCTCCAAAGGAGTTCCAAGATGATCATCAGACAAACCATTGCCGCCGTGCTCATGACTGCAGCACTTGCAGGCTGCGCGACCCAGACCGAACAGCAGCAGAGGGCAACCACAGGCGCACTCATTGGCGGCGGTGTCGGCGCCCTCGCCGGCCAGGCACTGGGCGGCAACACCGAAAGCACGGTCGTGGGTGCCGCCGGCGGCGCCTTGCTCGGCGCCGTCATCGGCCAGTCGACCACGCCGCAGCGCCGCGGCGAACAGCTTTGCCGTTACCAGGACCGCCGCGGCCGGATCTACACGGCGCCTTGCGATGATCGCTATTACAACAACGACTATTGATCCAGCCTCCCTGGAAGTGCGGCTCTCTGACGTTTGCTGCCGCCCTTCCAGGGACCCGGGATCCGTTCGGCGTTTCACAATATGAGAACGCCCGCTCAGTCCATTACACCCTCTGGCTGATGAGCTTGCGCTTGGTGCTTGCAAGGATCCCATTTCGCGGAAGCGACGTGAAGCGCTGGTTTCATGGCGCCAACAATGACATCGCATTGCCGCAGCTGAAAGTGCCGACAGCGACCATCGGCTGCGGCTGAAGAGCGGGGGTGACGGTCACGGTGCCAAGCATCAAGGGGCCAAGCGCGCCGTGGCCAAGCCGAACGGCTTGCGCTGCATGCACAAAATATGGGATAATTTGTTTGGTGGAGATTCTCGCTCACACCATCCAAAGGCCTCCTTCGGAGGCCTTTTTCATGTCATGGTGGCTGGCAACTGAGTGCCACAACGATTAGGTGGCACTCCTTGCCTAGGCGAAGAGTTGCACTGCCGCCAAGGTCCTTCGACCGCTTTCACGTCGTAAGCTTGGAGAACAATCCCGATGCTCAACAGCATTGCGGGCTGGCTCGATGCTGCAACTGCAATTGCCATTGTTCGGCTCCTGATTGACCTCATGAACCTATACCGCTCCGCTGCCGCCAAGAAGGCGCCGGACGGCAGGCGCGCGAGATCAAAGCCGATACGCAAGCGCCGTCCGCGTCGCCGCTGAACCGCGTCTTCCCAACCAACTCAAACTGTGACCGCGAGGTTTGACCCACCAGCGACCCGTGCACTCATCATATGGCGTCGACCGTATCCAGCTCGCGTGCCCTGCTCGGTGATGCGGTCGGCGCCGACGGGTGATGATGCGGGTGGCGTCGCGAAGGCAGCCAGCCGGCGCGCCGCGCGCCTAGTCGATTTCGTCGTTAGTGGCGTGTGTTGCAAGTCAAGCACTGTGAAGCACAGCGTCCAGATCGGACCTGCTGCCGTGTCGAATGGAATAGGCGCGAGTGATTTCCGCACCAAAAAGAAAAATTTCCGCCGAGTAGTAAGCCCACAGCAGGATGACGAGCAGCCCACCGGCGGCCCCATATGAGGCCGCGACCGCGCTGGAGCCTATATACCAACCGATAAGCGATTTCCCGAGGGTGAACAGGGCAGCGGTCACAACAGCGCCAATCCAGACATCCCGCCATTCCAGGGTTCGATCAGGCAAGACCTTGAAGATAGCGGCGAAAATGGCAGCAAGGAGGACAAAAGAAACGACCGCGTTGATAACGCCCAGGACAAGTGTCCCGAACGGCAACTGTGCGTTGATGAGGTTGCCTAGGGCCGAAATCGCCGCGCTCGCGACTAGAGAGACGAGCAACATGAAGCCAAGTGCGGTGACCAGTCCCAGACTTACCGCACGTGCGCGCACCAGGCGCGACAACGAACTGCCCTGCGCTTCGACCTTCCATATCATGTTCAAAGACTGCTGTATTTCGCCGAAGACCCCGGAAGCGCTCACAAGCAAGGTGATGATGCCAATCACCGCCGCCCAGGTGCCGCCGGATGGCTTTTCGGATGCGCTCTTCAGTGCGGTTTGAAGGATATTTGCGCTTTCTGTACCCATCATCCCTGTGATTTGGGCGGACAATGCCGCTTGCGCTGCCTCGTGACCGAATGCGAGACCCGCAATTGCAACCACGATGAGCAGAATTGGCGCCAACGATGTTGTGGCATAAAAAGCGATTGCCGCGCCATGGCTGAGAGCATTGTCGTTGACGAACCCAACGACGGCTTCTCGCACCATTGCCCATGCATTTGTGATCGCGCGATGCATTTTGCGCCCCAGTCGAATTGGCGTTCACTAGCAATGCACCAGCACATGTGATGTTCCGGTTGCGGGCTACTAACCCCCTCAGGGGGAGCAGGCAACGTCAGTGGTTATGCGCCGCGCTTGATGCTCTCGAGCACCAGCACTCTTTTTGCGGTCAAAGCGCTGGGCGACGAAGCGAGAGGCCTTCTAGCCGGGGACCTCGATCTGAGCGTAGCGAGCATCCCGAACCGGTTTGCGGCAATAAGGTTCCCGGACCTGTCTCACCGTCTGCCCTGGCGGCTAATCCTTTTGCGCATCCGCGACGCTATTGTCGTCGCGATGACGTTGACGAAGGCGCTTCAGCAGTTCGCGTGAGGCTTGGATCGCCCTGCGCGATTGATCCATGTCCCGGCGAAATGTGGCGCGTTCCTCCATGGACTTCTGCCACTTCAGCAAGGTGGCCGTATTCGCAGTGGCCGCTTGAGCGATATCTATGGGCGTTGCAACCATCGCATCCTCCCAAGGCAATGGTAAACGCAATCTTTATAGGCCGCCGAAACCCTTCCTTCAATCAAAAACGACCGGACTGATTCATACGGCAAAATGGCTATTCGGCGGGGCGCACGACGGCGGCTTCGTCGCTACCATCTCGTCGTTGACGATCTGAGTGATTCCCCTACTGCCCGGTAGGGTCCGGTTCCTGGCAGCGTTCTCTTCGTTCTTCAAGGAACAGCTTGGTGTGCTCGTTGCACTCAAGAGGCGCTGTTCCGCGCTGTTGAACGAACTTTCCAAACTGCTTGCGCAGGTCGGCAAGGTCCAAAGCCCAAAGATGCTCACTGCTACCGGGGTGCGACATCGCGTTCACCAATCCGCCCATTCTCTCGAACTAAGTTGGGTTCGCGGTTGAGCCTTCAAGATGGCAATGCGAGATAATTTGCTCGGTTGCTAATATGCCTATATCTTAAGCAGCGCGGGGGGCCTCATATCTTCCCGCAGTGGCCGGTGCGGTTAAGCCCCCACAAGCTGCCCAACTGCACCGGCCATTCCCTATGGCCGGGTAGGGTGTTCGCTCGGCAATCTTTTCCAAGAGCTTCCGTGAGGCCTCTAGGATGCGGCGTGTCTCTTGGATGGTCGATTGTAGTGATTCCAGGTCTCTCTCCGCCCAGCGCTGGCTACGGCGGGCGCCTTCGACGAACTGGTGGTCAGGTTCCCACCGGTCTTTCATGGGACTTAGCCTTCCTTACAGGTAGCGCAATTTTTCGTCGTCACGGCTACATCCGAAGAATTGATCGCTTAGGTAGGAATGTGGTGGTTGTCGCCACGGTTCCATACAATTTTGGAAGCCATTCCCCTGCGGCTCGGTGTCCCAACCCGCCGATTCAATTGGCTTGTGCTGAAATGGGCAAAAATCAAATAGGCATGGAAACCAAATAACCCTTGTTGCGTTCGGCGCATTAAAAGGTCGGGAGGTTGTGCCATGGGCACCTTTTTACGGCTTTTCGTTAAGCTGGTAGACCGGAAATCAATGACGGTTTCCTCCATCTGTGAGGCCGAGGAAGCGCTCCGGGGGCAGTGGCCAAATAAGGAAGCGGCGGCCTATAGGAATGCGTGCCGATTAATTGCGGAGGCCAAGGATGGAAGCTGCAGTCCGGCCGTAGCATTTGCGGCGTTCAAGGCCGCCGCTATCGACCAGCACCTGCTGCAGCCGGAGTCCGGCGCTCGGCATGTTCGACAACGTGACATAAACCATCGTGATGATGAAGCCGACGTCCCCTAGTATCAAATAGGGGCCGACACACGGGATCTCGCTTGGTTGCGCAACAGTGGGCTCGCACCGACCGGCGAGGTGATGCGAGCCCGGCCGAGTCTTGCGGGACCTCGACCAGCAGCGAACACCCACTCGCTGCTGTTCTATCAACAAGCCCCCAAATTTCAGGTTCCGCTTATGTACAAAAAAGCCGGCCACCCTTTCGGCAGCCGGCCAGTTGCCAGGCCAGCCACACGCGAGCACCCCGGCCGAGCACGAACTTGGCCTCATCCTGCTTTTCAAACGTCTGAAGAATTGCGCTGCCGTCGACCACCTGAAAGCCTCGTTGATAGGCGAAGCGGACGGTAAGGCGATCAGCTGCTGGCATGGCTCCGAATAGCCTTCAATCTTCCTCGCGGAAATCCTGGAGTGAGGCATGACGCAGGTCATCCTCGCCGCGCAGGTGCTTCACGCGGCCGATCAGGCCCGGCTTTACCCATTGCGTCGCCGGCCGCTTCATGATGCCCTTGGGCGCCGTGCCTGAGTGCTCCTGGACGCGTTTCCATAGCCTCTCGCGCATTTCCCGGTTCAAGGTGACGAATGCGCTTCCGACATAACGCCCGGTGCCGCGCTCAGCCATCAGAGCGAAAGCCGGCTTGCCAGCTTCACGCTCGACGCCGAGCAGATCGAACTCGTCGATCGCATAGCACTTGGCCTTCAGCCAGTTGGTCGAGGGACCGCTGCGGTATTTGCTGTCCTTCCGCTTCGACACCATGCCTTCAAGTCCGGCCTTGTCGAGCAAGTGAAAGATGGCCTTGGCTTCCCCCGGCAGCGGCTCGCTGAATTGAATGCGCCCGCCGGGCTCGATCATGCTGGCCAGGATATCGCGCCGCTCCTCCAGCGCCATGTCTCGCAGATTATGGCCGTTAAGATGAAGCAGATCAAAGGCAACAAAATACAAGTCGTGCTGCCGGCGGGTGATAGCTTTGCGCAGCGCTGCGAAGTCCGAAAGGCCCCTGTCGTTCAGAACGACGATCTCGCCGTCGACAATGGCGCTATCGGCACCAAGGCTCTTGGCCTCTCTCACCAGGTCGCGATATTTCGCCGTCCAGTCGTGACCGTTGCGCGTATAAATGCGCGTGCCGTCTTCATCGATGGTCATCTGCGATCGGTAGCCGTCGAACTTGACCTCGTGGGTCCAGCCTTCACCCTCGGGAGGCTTCTCCACAAGGGTCGGCATCAACGGCTCGATGAACTTCAAACTCATGCACTGACCCACCCTCCGGCGATTCAATAAGATTAAGCTAAAATAGTTCCGAAACCGGAAATCAGCCTCTTGGGTGCAACAAACACGTCAACTCGGCGTTGCGGGATGAGCGAAGGAGGAATCGATATGGCCGACGACAAGAGCAAGCGGGATTTTCGCGATCGGGACCGTGTCTCGGCCGATGAGGATTATGAAGTTGAATATTTCGCAACAAAGACCGGCATCACACCCCAGCAGGTCAAAGAGCTGATCGCGAAGCACGGCAACCAACGCGAGACTTTGGAGCGGGTAGCCAAGGCGCTGCGGAAACAATGACCAGGCTGTCTGATCTCGGCAGACCACTAATCGGGCACCGACATGAAGGCCCGCCCGCGAGCGAACTCGCGCATTTCCTTCCTTGCCCTGTTTGCGGGCAACAGATTGATATGCGCGATTTTCGCCAGGTCACTTATCATGCCGATCCGAAGCACGAGCCGCTCGAACTGGACGCTTAGGACCAAAAGTGCCGAAATACCACGTTGAGGAAATGGACGGCAATACCGTAACGGCTACCCACATCGTCCACGCGACAACGCCGATCAGGGCGGCGCGGGAAGCGACAGAGCGCGACGTCACTCTGCGCACCAGCGAACCCATTTGGATCAGGGTTGCCGACGAGAAGCGCGGCCACATCTTCGAATACAGTTTCAGCCTGTAGCTGGCGATCCAACCCGGCTAGCTGAGTTTTTGGATGGCATACCATGCCGTCGACCTCGATACGCAAGTTCGACTATGACCCGAACACCAGGGTTCTCTCGGTTTGGTTTGTAGCGAGCGGGAAGAAATACGAGTTTTTGGACGTACCTGCTGAGGCGTTTGCCGCGTTCAAAGCTGCCTTTGCCAAGGGGGTCTATTTTAACAGCCACATCCGCAATCGTTATGCATTCCGGCTCGCGCCAGGGCGCTGACATCTGGAGACGCCGGGCTTGTGGCAGGGATGGCCCGCGCCTGTTCCGAGCGCGGGCCGACCATGATGAGTGAGGGGCCATCTTGGTCACCGGCAGGGACCGCTGAGAACGAGCCGGGTGTGACCGAACAGCCTTGGAGCGAGGATGTTCCCGGCTGACGCAAAAAGGCCGAAGGGCGCAATTAGCACCGACTTAATTAGGTCCGGAACATTTTAACGAATCGTTGACCGCGCTGTCCCAGAATAGGACGGCGCGGTCAAACCCCAACCTTGGCTGCGCAGGCGGCTTCGGCACCCAGTTCCACCCCCGAGCTGTCGGAGCCGCCACCCACCCCACACTTATACCAGCAATGGTTGAATCAACGGTTACTGCAGGTCGCTTCCCTGATCGTTAGACTTTGACGGAACAAACAGGGGATTCTCAGATTCGGCTTTCGATCTTGACTCGACCGATGGAAACGATCTTCGATGACATCGCCAACGCCCTCAGAGCGCCCCGCCAGGACGCGTGGCGCGCTCCGCGCCTTTGCCCTAGATCTTGCCGGCAAGCTGTTCCTAGGCGTCGCCGTAGGCCTGGGTATGGTGATCGCGGGTTAGCTGCCCTTCGCCTTGCCACAGGCGTTCGAGCTGGTGTCCAGCGAGTAGATCAGCCCGACTTTCTTGCTGCCCCACTTGGCGCATTTCAGCTTGGGAATGAGGTCGGCCCTGGCCGGCGCCTCTTCGCCAAAATGGTCGCGGAGCTTCACCAGTTCAAGCTCCTGCTTATGACGGCACGCTGAGGTGTGGCAGTACGCCGTGGCCGTCATCTTTTTGTCGATCAGCGATTGGAACGTCCAGCCTTTCCCATCCGGCCGATATAGAGCTAAGGCAGTCAATCCGCCAAGCTGGACGTCACCAAGGAGCTCGGAATGTGGCGGTAACAGACTTTATGTTGCCACGGGGCCCGGGGAGGATGGACCGCCAGCGATCACAGCCGACAGTTTACCGCGCTTCGCCAACGTTGGCTTCAAATAGATTTTCTTCAAGGTTTTCTCCTTCAGAATAAACCGACGACAGAAAGGCGTAGCCTCAGAAGTGATAGTTGATGCCTACGCGGACAGTATCGAAGTCGATATTGTCAGTCGATGGGACAGAAGAAGGCGTGTTGAACTCGGGAGTGCCCAGGTCGACGTGCATATACTCAGCCTTGAACGACAGCTGCTGGTTCAGCGCCCATTCAAGTCCAGCGCCGGCCGCCCAGCCCCACCTGGTCTCGTCATAGCCGCATGTTGGCGTAAAGCCGCAGGCTCCCAGGTCAGCCGTGCCCTTGACCTTACCGACAGCAAAGCCGCCCGTGAGATATGGGAGGAAATTCTCGAACGCATAGCCAACGCGCACGCGGCCCGTCCCGTACCAGTCGACATCGGCTGTACAGCCTTCATTGCCGCATGGCGGCACAAACGGAACCTCAAGGGCGCTGCCGTGAATATTGGCGTATGACACGTCGCCCTCAACGCCGAACACGATCTGGCCCCGCTGCCAATTGTACCCTGCGGTCAGGCCGCCAATGAAGCCATCCGAATCAACATCGACACCGGGGGGGCCGAAATCGTAGTGATCGCTGTTCCAACCATATCCGGCTACGGCGCCGATGTAGGCTCCTGACCAGTTGATGGCGCTGCTTTCAGATGGAACGATGGTCATCGGGTCTGCGGCAAATGCCGCTCCGGCCAGCATCGTCAAAATACCTGCAATTGCAACTGAAAGGCTGCGCATCGTTGTCCCCCACTAGGTCAGAACAAGATATCTACCAGAGTTCGCCAAATTTACTGTCTCATTCGTGCAACACTTGAGCCTTGGTTCGTTGCGGCTCCCGAAACCGAAATCAGCCCCTATCGGCTCGCCTCCACGTGGGGCGCAAAGAAGCAGCGGATAGTCATATTCGGGGGCGACGTGCAGATGTGATACTGGCTGTCTTCGCTCTCTAGAACGCGCTTCTTAGAGATGAAATATCGGCTCTTGGGCCCAGTGCGGATATTGAAATCGCCGCCCGGCAAAGGCTCGACATAGCGCGAGCTGATGACCCTGCAATCCTTCTTGTCGCAGCATTCATAGCCGGTGACCGGATCATGGTAGCCGGTATACCAGTTATGAGCGACGGCGAGCGCGATCAAGAAGAGCTTCATCTATCTGACACTTTGCGCCTCCGGTTGCATATTAGCAATCTCTTGACTAACAGGCCGCCAGCTCCAGAATCCCTCATGGCGCGGGGAATAGCCATCGGTGACGAGGTGGCGATAACGGCCACGGTGCGCAGACGGGTCGACGAGGACCACGTCAGCGTCACCATACCCAGCTATAACTTTCGATCGTCGATCGCGAGGCACAATCGAGGAGCACTGCCTGCCTGGCGTGCTGCCGAGCGAAGAGATCGTGAATGCCCTCTACGGGCCGGAACTGATCCACGAAGCGGAAGCACTGGCAGCTGCCGGAGCGGGACAAGGCAACTTACCTCACTCAGGCCGCCTAACGTGAAGCGGGGCACAGGCCCGACTTCGACGCATTGCCGTGGGAAGCTGAATACAGGGCCACCAAAGAAAGGAAGGGTGGCCAAAAGGTGGTGGCTAGAGCGGAGCTTGTGGCGGTCCAATAGGCGGTTCGCCTAGAATCTCCTTCACCCAGCTCACAGTTATAAGCCCGTACGCCATTCCGGCGCAGTCGCAAACCAGTCGAAGACATTCATGTCGCGCCCTGTGATGCCTTGAAGGATCTCGATCGCTGCGCCCGTTGCGCCAGAGCGGTGATACGTAGGGTCGTACTGACCAGCGGACGACTGGCTCATCACCCAACCGTAACATAGAGAACGGTCGCGATGCGCGCATATTCGGTCATTCACAGGCCGGAGCACACCCGCGTTTATTCTGTAGGAGCTGCTGAAGTTCCCTTCAACTTGTGCTAAAGTTGTTGGATTCAGAGGTGCGAACACAACCCGGAATTTCGATTGTCATTGAACGGCCGCGATTTAGCCGGCGGCCTTAGAGGCGAGGCCAGACGATGCAGCAGCTTCGGCGCTCACCTGAAGCAGATACCTACAGCGCTGTTCACCGGAGCAAGCACCATCCTCATCCTTGCGATGGGGGCGACGCAGTTGTGGCGACCATTTCAGCCTGACGCGTGGTGGATCTCGAATGCGTAGCCTGCGGCCGCTGACGGGGGGCACGGCAGGCCGACGTGAACGGGGAAGTGGGAGCAAAACGTCACATAGGCGCGGCTATGCCCATTTCGGTCTCCAATCTCTTGGCGGATATTCCTAATGCGCGTGCTTGAAGCCCTCAGCTACGGAACGGAACGGTATCCGAGGAAAGTTGCCAGACGACTTCGCGTTCTCAATATCACGTGTTGGAGCATGGCCCTGGTTTGGCTAGGATTTGCCGGTTTATTCCTGCCAAACTCCAAGCTCCGCATCGTCGGCCTCATTGATATGGGAATGGCCGTTCTCCTGTTTGCTATTCCTCTGCTGCATCGCGTAGGACCGAACGTTGCCGCCAAGATTTTTATTTTGGTGAGTTACCCCGTAATCTTCGTCGTTTGCTTCTTGGTCGGTACCGATAGCGGCATGCAAATGGAGTATTTGGCATTTGCTGCCGGCGCAGTGCTAGTTCTGGGTGTGGAACCGGTCGCACCTCCACTCATCGTCGGCATTGTCTCCTTGGCGTTGATCCTGGCTTTGGAAATCTTTGCTCCGCGCAACGCCGGACTCCTAGACGGGGCAGCAATGCTAGGCGGCTTCATCGCGGTTGTGACTGCCACCATGACGGTCATGGTGGCAGTCGTGTTCTATGCGGTTCGCGAAGCCGCACGCTCCGAGGCAATCGCAGAGTACGAATATGGACGATCCGAGTCATTGCTGGCAAACGTCCTGCCTACAGCTATTGCAGATCGGCTGAGGTCCGGCCCCACGCAAGTCATTGCCGACAACCACGAGCACGCGTCGATTCTTTTCGCCGACATGGCAGGGTTCACCGCGGAGGCCAGCCAGACTTCGCCCGTCCAACTTGTCGGATTCCTCAACGACGTTTTCACGGCCTTTGATCAGCTGGTTGAACGCCATGGGCTTGAGAAGATCAAAACCACGGGCGATAACTACATGGTGGTCAGCGGCGTGCCAGTGGCGCGATCGGATCACGCCGCTGCTCTGGTCTGTCTTGGGATCGAAATGCTCAATGCCGCCCGCCGGATGCACGATCCTCATGAACGCGCCGTGTCGATCCGCATAGGCATAGGCAGCGGCCCGGTTGTTGCGGGCGTCGTAGGAGTGAAGAAGTTCTTCTATGACGTCTGGGGCGATCCGGTGAATGTCGCATCGCGCATGGAGACTACAGGCGTGCCGGGCAGGATCCAGATTTCGCCGGAGACCTACGAACTTGTGAAGGACCAGTTTGAACTCGAAAGCCGCGGCCCTATTGACGTCAAGGGCAAGGGCAAGATGATGACATGGCTGTTGGTCGGCCCGAAGGCGGGAATTATTCTTTCGCACGGCTAGCTCTGGCGCCGTCGTCGGTGGCAACAACCGACTGCGCTGACCGATCGTTTGCATGTAGTGGCTTAAATGCGCAGCACATCTCAGGCCCCCAGATATCGCCCTAGGCCAGTCAACAGCGTTCGGATTGACGTGGCGTACGGCCGTATTTGACCCTGCTCATGACATGCCAATGAGCATGTCTAACGCGTCAACAAGGGATGACCTCATCGTGCGAGTTGTCCACCTAAATCAGCATTCAACGTTCCCGGACCAAACAATCACGACTCTCGCTAACAATCCAACGCCGTTGAATCGCCAGCCCCCGTCAAGACCCTATCCCGACAGCCAATTGCAATTGACACGCAATCAGGCGATATCAAAGAAGTAATTGCTCAAATTCCTACCTCAACTCCCTTCATAAACACTTCTAGCCGCCATCGATTTCCTTCGACCAACTCGAGCCTAAAGTTTCGATATGATGCAGGCGCTATCTCTGCAGACACGAAAATTGTGTTAGCACGCTTGTCGAATGGATAGAGACTTCCATATCCGCCGTTTGGCATAGATAGAAAAAACAGGTCATGTTCAGCTGTAATCACTGAGCCTAGATCGAACTCTATTATTGCTCCTGCCTCAATGAAATTAGCCGAAATGCTTCCACATATCATCTTCGTTTCCTTTCAATTACCTTCGTTAATCCCAGGTAATAAACGAAAACTACTATACTCAGCTGGAGGTGAAACGTTGGGATGCCCGCTCCACGGGTCGAAATCCCTTAAGCTTAGTATGCCCGCGAGGGGCGGCCTAGTTCAAGTGCCGAGAACATTGAGATACCGCCAAGCGCAGGGTGCTGCACCTTCCCGCAGGCGATCCAACTCATTGCCTCTCGTATCCAGTCATCTCCAGATAGCCCTTGCCCGTGTGGGTGCCGATCACCCGGACCGGACCTTCCCAGTAGGGGATACTGAGAGCCATCCATGCCTGAGAGTTGAGGGCGCCCACGGTGACGTCGAGCGCACGGTCGGGCAAGATGAGATGCCATCGCGTAGGAATGTCGCGCCCCTCCACCCGGCTCGTGTCCAGCGGAGTCATGACAAGCTTGCCGTTGTCATAAGGCGTTGGTCTACCGTCCGCCGCGATCCAGGTGGCAGCGGTGAAGCCACCGCCCGCGACGTCTCGCAGGCGGAAACCCATCAGTTTCTGGCCCGTGTCGAAGGAGAGCGAGAACCAGTCCCAGCCGGCCTGGCCCTCCGCGAGCGGCTGCGACGACCATTCGTGGTCCAGCCACGCGGCGCCGCGCACCGGGACCACACCCTCCGGCAGCGTGAGTGTTCCCTCGACCGCGAGGAAGGGCTGGGAATAGTAGTAACTCGCCTGCCCTTTCGCCGACTTGACCGAGTAGCCTTGGTCGCCGTGGAAAACGAGCGGGCCTTGGGCATGCATTGCGATGTCGTAGGCGAAGTCCTTTCCGGTCGCCGTGAGACGCAGGCCATCGAAGGTGGCGCCCGCCATCTGCCAGTCGTCGATCCAGGCCGCAAAGGGCTCCACCGTTACGCCCGCCTGGCCTGTTCCGCCGCGCCCGAAACGCTCGGTGGCGAGGTGAGTCGTGGCATTTGTCACGGCTGCATGGCCGAACCACATCTGTGGGCTCTCCCATCCCACGGCCTCGGTCGGCGCGAGCGCAGAGCGGAACAGCGTCCATTGCAGCCCGTAGTCCGCACCGTCGGGCCCGGTGAGGTTCGCGGTCAGGTACCACCACTCGATCCGGTAGTCCGGATGGGCTCCATGATCCTGCGGGAACTTGAACTCCTTGCCCCGTTCCGGAACGGCGAAGCCTTCGGCGTCCGTGCCGAGCCCGGCAAAGCCCTGGGCGAAGGCATTGCCGACGGCCAGCAGCAGGAAAATGAGCGCTCTAGCGTTCATTGGCGAATATCCCCAGCAGCGCTGCCGGCTCCATGCGCGCCAGCCGCCATGCGGGCCAGAGCGCGGCGAGCAGCGCAGCGCCGAGCGCGAAGAGCATCAGGCGCGCGTATTCAACCGGAAACAGGTACATCGGCAGGCGCCAGCCGAACGCCTCGACGTTGATGATGGCGAGGAGCACCCAGGCGAGCGCCAGACCCAGTGGGAAGGCGAGTGCCGCAGTGATCCCCGCGAGCAGCACGGTGCGCAGGATCTCGAGCCCGGCAAGGCGGCGCTGGGGCGTCCCCATCGCCCAGACCGGTGCCATCTGAGGCAATCGCATCGCCGCCAGCGTGAGCAGGCTCATCAGGATCGCGAAGGCGGAAACCGCCAGCGTCAGCACGTTCAGCGCCCCCGTCACCGAGAAGGTGCGCTCGAAGACCGAAAGCGACAACGCCTTGAGCTCCGCCTGGTCGATGATGCGCGCGGGCGGCAAGTCTAATGCGTCTATGAGCTCCCGGCGCAGGCCCTGCGGATCGTCGCTGCGCACGCCGTAGCGAGACGGCACGATGCCGGGGAAAGCCTGGCGGAACAGCGCCTCGCCGACGATGGCCTGGCCGATCGGGTTTCCATAATCGCCTACGACGCCGGCGATTGGCAGCGACAGCCCTGGACCGAGCTTGAGCATCTCGCCAACTCGCAGCCCGGCGCGGCGGGAAAGTTGCTCATTGATGACGACAGCCCTGCCTTCTTCGACCTCGTCCCAGACCGCGGGAACGCCATCGAGGAAGCGCCAGTTCTCGCGGTAGGTGTCGCCGATGCGCGCCCCAAAAATCTCCGCCGGCATACCGGCGAGCGTCGCATCAACTGACATGATCGGCAGCACGGCGTCGGCGCGCGCCTCGAGGAAACGTTCCAATGCCGCCCGGTCGGCGACGGCCTCCGCGTCGACATAGAGTTCGGCCGACAGGCGCTGGTCGAGGAAGCCGATGAAGGTCAGGCGGAAGCTCGATACCATGGTAGACACGCCGACGTTCGCGGCCATGGCGAGCAACAGCGCCATCAGCGCCAACCCAAGGCCGGGCAGTTGCTGGCGCGTGTCGGCCCAGAACCATTGCGCCATGACGCGGACGGCTTGCCCTTCGAAGAGACGCAGGATCGCAGCGAGACAATACGGCAGCGCAAGTGCTGCGCCGAGCAGCAGACAGGCGAGCAGCGCGAAACCAGCGGCCAGCCCCACTCCGGTGATGGCCAGCACCGCCGCTGCCGCGAGCAGCACGAGCGCCGCCGCGGCCTGCAGCTTTCGCGACTCTCCCGAGGCCAGCGCCCAGGCGCGCCCGCCGGCGCTCGCAAGGACCGGCATCCGCGCCAGCCGCCATAATGCGCTCGCGGAGGCGAGTAGTGCGCCGCTCAGCGCCATGGCCATTCCCGAAAGCCACCATTCCGGACGAATTTGCAGCGTGCCTGCGACGTCTGCGCCATAGAGTCCCCTTAGCGTCGCGGCGACGTCCGGCAGCAGGAGCGCTGCGATGAGATAGCCGAGCGCGGTGCCGAGGGCGCCCGCAAGCGTCGCCAGCACAACAAGCTCCAGCGCCATCAGCAAGATCAGGTGGGCGAGCGGCACGCCGAGCGCTCGCAGGGTGCGAACCATGCCGCGCCGCTGCTCGAAAGCAAGACCGATCGCGCCGTGGACGATGAAGATGCCGACCGCGAAGCTGAGGAAGCCGAATGCCGTGAGGTTGAGATGGAAGCTATCGGTCAGCCGGCCGACATCGGCCGCGGCATGCGCGCGCTGGAGCAGGAGGTCTGGAGCGATCTCGGTTAGTGGTCGTTGTCGCACGGGCTGCTCCGGCAGGAGGATCAGACGGCTGATGCGCCCGGGCCGGCCGAGCAGTGTCTGGGCGACGCCGACGTCGGCGAGCACGGTACCTGGCGCAACCGCCTGGTCGACCAGAACCGGGTTGGGCAGGTTCGTCGCAAGGAGCGCGGCCATCTCCGGGCCGGCGACCAGCGTGTCCGCGCGCAGGAAGCGGTTGAGGTCGGCGCGCGCCAGCAACGCGCTCCCAGCTGATCCCGGCCGCGCAGTCAGCGGATCGACGCCGACCAGCCTCACTGTAGTGCTGCCGACTGGCAGCTTTCCCTCCACGACGGGGCTGACCAGCCAGCCGGCGCGGCGGAGGGCGACGAAAAGCGCCTGCGGCATGGAATCACCATGGCGCGGCAGAAGTTGGTCGAACTGCCCGTCGGCCAGCGTGGCGGCAGCCGCGTCGTAGCTGGCGCGTGCCTCGGCGTTGATCGCCTGCACTCCCGACCAGAGGGCCGTCGCCAGCGCAAGGCCGAGTACCAGCGTCAGCAATTGGAGCCGGTTGCGTCGCCAGTGCGACGCCAGTGCCGAGAGAACCGCGCCGGTCATGCGAGGTGGCCCTCGCTGAGATGCGCTCGGCGCCCCAGACGTGCTGCAAGGCGCCGGGAGTGCGTTACCATCAGGAGCGTCGCGCCGTTCTGCGCCACAAGCGCAAGCAATTGCTCCATCACGTCGTCCGCCGTCGCCTCGTCGAGGTTGCCAGTCGGCTCGTCTGCGAGGATCAGCTTCGGCCGGGCCGCCAGTGCGCGGGCGATTGCCACACGCTGCTGCTGGCCGCCGGACAGTTGCTCCGGATATTTCTTCAGTTGAGACTCGAGGCCCAACGCGCGGGCCAGCCGTGACAGCTCCCGCGCTTCAGGCACGCCGTTCAGACGCGCCTGAAAGGCGATGTTGGCGGCGACGTTCAGGGAGGGGATGAGGTTAAACTGCTGGAAGATGATGCCTATGGTGCGTCGCCTGAGTCGAGCGCGGCCGCGGTCATCGAGCGTCGTGACTTGCTGGCCGTCGAGCAGGACGCGCCCGCCGTCGGCGGCAGCCAGCCCTGCCACGAGGTGCAGCAGGGTGCTCTTGCCCGAGCCGGATTCGCCGGTCAGCGCCAGCGTCTCGCCGGCATTGAGCGAGAGCGTCACCCCGCGCAGGACGGGCACCGGGCCTTCGGGGCCAAGATAGGATTTATGCAGGTCTTCGATCGAAAGCAGCATGCACTACGGCTACATACATTCGGTGACGAAAAGGAAAAGCGCTGCAGTTGAGAAAAATGGCGACTTCTTTGCAGTTCGCGTATGGCTCGCTTTGGAACCTCGGCATTAGCAGGCTGGAAGTTAAGGCCGGTCTTCCTGCTTAGTGCTTTCGTCGTTTCTCCAAATCCTCGACAACCGGCGACTCGACCACGACGGAGAAGGTTGGATATCAGTTCCTCTCCCTCTACCAGCCTTCTTTTCGACGGCTAAAAGATCAATAAAATCAATTAGTTGGTCTCGGTGCGCATAGGGACTTAAATCGATTTACTCGGCAGTGTGGACTCATTTGTGGGTATGCGTCCCTACGCCCGACTCCACACTTCGGATGAAGAAAATTACACGTCGGGCACAACGCGTGCCGCATGGCGAGAAAATCTCCTTGGTTTACGACTACCGGACGGGCGAGACCCATTCGACCAATCACGTCGAAAGCTTCTGGGAGGTGTTCAAGGTTTCGGCTCGCTCGACCGACTTTCCGGTCGAACCACCGCGTGATGCAGAACGCGATGTTCGATCTGATCGTGGCTCGCGTTTGATGACTTTGGAGGCTGCTTCGAGGAACGCAGCCTCTTCAATTGGGCCGACGCTGGCCGCCTCGTGCTGGCGGATAAAATCCTCAAGTTTTCCGTCCCTTAAGGCATCCTTGAGCGACAAGCAGGGAACGTTTTTTCCTTCCGAATCAAGAACTTACTTGCATAAACCTTGTCGAAAGGTTACAATGTAATACATTGAGCCGCAATGGATGGTGTTTGCCGTGGCAGAGCTTGATAGCCACCAAGTCAGATTTCGCATAGTCGGGACTGCCGATCTCCAAGGCAAGGTTCTCGCCAGCGTTTTCGCGCAAAAACTAGCGGCCCTGGTTAGGGCTATGGAAGCGGCAGATAAGGCGGCTAATGGGCAGCAACGCTTTGATTTTGTTATCGTGGATCTCAAACCGACCAGCGCTTCAGCCACGCTGAGAGAGTTCCGTATAAGCTCGAAGGCTCCAGACTATTCAAGCGTGGAAATCTTCGAGCAATGCGTCCGCTCGGTTGATACCCAGCACTATCAATTTGCTCGGGAACATCTGGAATGCGTCAAGCAGCTGGTCGCAGTAGCGAAGGACGTTGCCAAAACCTATGACCATGCAGAGATAACGGTAGATAATTTCGAGACAGTCGTAATTGACGAGACTTTCCTATCGAATGCCACCGAGGCCATAACGATACCAGACCCCGAAGTCGCTGAGGCCAAATGGTTCAAGGGCGTCACAGTCGGTAGCTTCGATGGGAAAATTCTTGAAACCGATATTAGACACAGTACCCCCAAATTCATCGTTCGGTTAACCGCCGGCGGCAAAGAGATCACGTGCGACTGCCCCGGCTTTTCGATTGACGATATAAGAACTGTCCTTGGTCGCCGTGTGCGGCTAACAGGCCGCGCGCACTACGACGGAACTGGCGGACTGCCATCCAAGATTGAAGTGATTGAAAAGCCGCGCCTTATCAAAGAGAACCCGGATTTTGCACGGTGGCGCGGCACATTTGAAACGTTCACCATCGATGATTGGCACGGTGACAATTGACCAACCGGCCTGCTCATTACTTTTGGGACTCGTGCGTATTTATCCGGTTCCTTCTTAAGGATCAAAGCGCTGATTATTTTTGGGACATCAATCAATACATTAGCGATGCGGTCGCTGGTAAATGCCAGATTCACTATTCTACGATTGCGATGGCAGAGATTAAGCCAAGCCATCTTACTGCAAGCGGCTACGGTGATTTCGTGGACTTCCTCGCTGATTTTGAGGGAGCATTTTCGCCGATCGATCCGCTGCCTAGCGTTCTGGAATGGTGCGGCGTAATCCGCGATTTCAGCTATCCAAACCCCGAGCCTAAGGGCCACGATAGGATGCTTGGCATGGCCGACGCCATCCACCTGATGACGTGCATATTTGCCCGGGATGAGTTGGGTCTTCAGGACATCGTGTTCCATACGATGGATGATGGGAAACACAAGAATGCGGAAGGGAAGTGCGTGACCCTTCTGAATTTTGAGAAGTGGGTGGAGGGTATACCAAAGAACCCTTATACGCCCAAGATCGTCGCCCTGCCGCGAAAGCCTCCAATACATCCTGCACCGCGCTTTGACATATAAAAACGCCGCTCAACCCGAAGGGAGCGGCGTTTGATGAAGGCCAGCGTCCTAACCGCTAGACGACCGCCCCATGGCAGGGCGTACGGGGATCGAACCCGTGTTTCTGGCTTGTTTAAGCTACTCTCGCACGAAACCCCAGGTCCCACTCACCGGGTTCATGTTCGGCATCAAGGATGACTGTCCACGCCGGACGCATCTTATCGTATTTTTCTTCCCACTGGGTTTTCTCCAGGACCAAGCACTCGTCGCGCCTCAAATGGCCCGCTGCGAACATGGCAAGTTCCCGATTTATGGCTGACTTCCCTACGTTGGTCGGATCGTTCACTGAGCCAACGCGGTATGTGACGTTCGTATCGTCTTCCATTTTATGTCTGTCCTTGTGTGTTGTGTCTAGGCTGCTGTTGCAGCACAGCCATCACACCTTCGGACTTAGGTTCTTTTGTGGCCCACGTACGTCAAGGGGATAATTCCCTTCATTTTTCTGTTGGCCGACAACGAACGCCCGAACCGCCCCTCTCAGCGTTGCTACGAATGGATCGAACATATCGCACTTCATTTGTGGAACAATTTTCTGGAAAATGCTGACTAATACCTCTTAACTGTCTGATTTAATTAGCGATTAGAATCCCTCTCCCGCTACCAGCCTACCTAAGGTGTTGAAATCATAGTGGAAACGCGGACCTATGGTAGCGCCCTGTCCGAAAAATCTTCAATGATTTCAGGACCTAGCCTGCTACCCTTGTGACGCCAACGAACCTGTTGCGACGCTTCGCAGACAACAAACTGCGCCTCGAGAAACGTGATTTGCGAGAATTGGCTGAAGTCTCCACCTGAGGACCCCATTCGGTCCCGACTCCGAGGCGTAATCGACGCGGATTTTCGAATGGCGCGCCCATGTGGCACGCCAAGCCCTCAACGCTCGGCGGCTTATGCCCGAGTTATCCAGCTAAATTAAGCAGTCTCATCGGGCGGGCGCTCTGGATTCGCCGACGCCAATCCGCGTGAGCGTACGCGGATCGTCTGACAGATACGATCAGCGAGAGAAGCGAGCGCGCCCTGCACAGTGCGTGCCCCAAGAACGGATTGGAGGGTAACGGCCTGTGTTGCAAACCTATGTTTGAAGGCCTCTCCGCCACAGAGGAAATCGACCAATCCCAAGCCGTGATCAAACGACCACTGTATATACTCCGTAATCAGGACCGCACCCGGCGACGCTCGGCTAAAGTCAGGGTCGTAGGTGGTAACGAATGCCATCATGACGTTGTGCTGGACGATGTTGATGGAAACCGCGACCATCGCACCATTGCATTCAAGTACGAAAATGCGCAGCACACCGGCGCGTGACAGCGCGTCCACCAGGGCGGCAAGAACCGGCTCGCCCTCTTCGAAAAGGTCGGATTCACGCGTGTGCTTTTCCAGCCATCTGCGCTTCAGCGCCGACAGTCGCTCCAGCAATGGCTGCAGCGGCTCGTCGGCCGACAGGAGGCGGAATTTCACTTCGCCTGTTTCTTCCAGTATCTTGATGCCGCGCCGATAGTTCTGGCGCATCTTTTTCGGCTGGTCCGCCAGCCATGCTGCTCCGCTGGCCCACTGTCCAGCGACGCGATAACTGACTTCCTCCCGGTGATTGGCGCGAAGCTTGACGCCGCTGGAAGAGCCCGGTGTAAAAATCCTGCGGGCTGCCGCATCCGGCGACAGACGATTGATAAAAGCAAGATCGAAGCCACCCGCCGAACAGATCCGGTTCCAGAGGTTCTGGAGGGCCGATAGGGAGCATTCCGGCGCGACAAGAATATCACCATAGTCCGTATAGCTATTGGCGGCCCATTCGAGGAGCCGAAGTCCTTTTCGTCTGCCGATCGCCAGGGGAATGACAGCGACCAGCCTGTCATCGCTCCATACCAGGCCGATCCGCAGCGAGCGCCGGTCGCGGTCACGCACGGTGCTCCACCATGCCGAAACCCAGGCATGGCTCTGAAAGATCAGTGCATGGGTACGATGCCATAGGTCTACCCATTCGGCTTCGATGGCGGCCAGGCGATCCGTCGAACTGACGATTTCCAGTCGCTCCGCACCAACAGCGTCAATCGAAGCCATTTTGTTCATGGTTGGAGACGGTCCTGCGGCTGCGCGACATCGATGCGCTTTTGAAAGAGTCGCATGATATGGTTTGCCATTTTCTTGAGCGGCAGCACGTAAAGTCCGAAAAGCGACTGATAGTCGCGTACGTCGCGATCTATCAGTCCAAACTTGAGGTCTTCGTCCGGATCCGGGATGAACTGCGTTCCGAATATGCGATCCCAGAATGAAAAAAGCAGCCCGAAATTCTTGTCGTAGTGGCGAGGGTCGACACTGTGATGCACCTGGTGCCAGTGCGGACACAAGATGACGCCGTTCAACCGGCCGAAGGAAATCTTCAGATGCGTGTGGCGAACAAAGTCCATCATGAGAATGTTGCGAATGACATAGACGTTGATGCCAAATATGGCGATCTCGACCGGATCAAGCGCAATCAGGCTCCACAAGCCGAAACTGATCCCCGGTATGACGCCGTCCCAGATCCGGTTCATCAGATCGTCCAGGGGGTGAACCCGGTCCTTGGTGATCCCAACCATCACTTCGGCCGAATGATGCACCTTGTGCAATTCCCACAGGAACGGGAAACGGTGCTGGGCAACGTGATATAGGTAGTAGGAGATATCGTAAGCAACGAGCATGGTTGCGGTGAAGAGGATGATCGTCACTGGGCCGGCGGGGCCGGGTATCAGCGGTTGCGAGATGCTGAAGAGCCAGCCGACTGCCTGGTTTGTTGCATATCCCGTGGCGGCAACGAAAGTGACACCGGCGGGAATCAGCAGGAAGGGCATCACCAGCCTTTTCGTGATCCAGAACAATGCGTCCGCTCGCGCCGATGGGTGCATGATGACTTCCGCGGGAAAGGCGAAGTCGAAAAAGTCCCGGAAGGATTTCTGTTCGACCGTTCGCCAGTAGGCGACCACCGCGCTCCCCAGCGCCGTGAGCAACAGGAGACCGAGTGTCAGCAGATTGATGTGTGAGAGTTTTTCCACGATCACTCTGGCGAATTCCGAAAACATCGATGCAGTGGCTCCTAGGTGGTGAAATGGCGATCCGGCTCGTCGCGAAGCACATATTGCCAGGCCCATCATATGCTGCCCGCAACTGTGTATCGGGATGCGACTGGCAGAACAATCATGGCCAAATTAGCAGATCAACGGTGTCAAAACCGCTAAATATCTGAACGTAATTAATGTCGAACGCTGCGCCTGCAACCTGCCCGTTATCGGGTCTGCGGCGGACTTGGCGCGAGCCGGATGACTACTCCCTTTTCGCCTACTTGGCCACGCCATGCGAGGCGTTCGGCTGGCTGCCTTGCACCAAAACGCGGCGAAACCCAGCCGCCTTGGCCCGGTGTGTCGCCGCCGGAACGGATGTGGATCGCTGCGTCTGGAAAGTGGATAGTCATCAAAGGTTCAGCGCCGCGCAATATCGTGACAATGTTTCCATCCCTGTTGGCGTGGAGGTCGGCGGCGAGTTGGAAGACGATCTCAGCGACCCGGCTGCCGCCGAGCAGTTGGTCGGTCACGAGGATGCCGTCGCCATCGCGTGTCACGGCGCGTTGATGCACAACGCCGAAGCGGCCTTTGTACCCGTCATGTCGGGCACACAGCCTCCAGTGCGGCCCCGGCTCGCTCTCCACCAATGTCGCAACCGCCTTGTGCGACCAGTTGAACGCCCCGGAGATGATGCTTTGGCTTTTACCCTCTAGGTTCAGCGTGTTGTGCGCCGGCGTCGAGCGGAACCAGTCGCGCCAGCCTCCCCCCGAACCATAGAGCCATGTGCCGGGGTCGACCAGCACCGGATCGCCGTCAATGCACAGGGTGAGCGACAGCGCGTCGGCATGACCGTGCGCCGCTATCGAAAGGTAGCCCAGCGGGCCGTGGTCGTATGTCAGATGGACGTTGAGACCATTCATCTCGCCGCGCCAGACGGAGAGCCCGCCTTGCGTGAATGTATGCAATCCATCCGGCACCGGCGCCGGCCGCGGTGGCGCGCCGAAGAAAAGCGCGCGAAAATCGCCGGGCTCCGGTGCCCTGCCCGGCATCCGTAGAAAACCATGGATGGCGGCCGCGACCGATCCGACATAATCGGTTTCGCCCCCCAGCGTGATCACGCGGCCTTCATCATTGTCGCCGAAGCCGCTGGCTTTCGGCGGGAGCCAGCCTGCGAAATTGGCGAAAGCGGCCAAACGCGCTTCGACGGGCTGGGGAAAAGGCAGTCCGGCCTGGCGCGCCGCCGCAGCGCACAGCAGGAAAAGCTCGGCACTGAAGGCGGCGTAGGTCGGGGTCTGCTCGGCCCCGGCGCCATCGGCCAGGATCTGTTTGAGCACCTCAGCCAGGAGCGACTCGCGAGCCACCTCGGCCCCGAAAGCCAGACCGATCAGATATTCGCCAGCCAGTTCCGCGACGAGATGGTTGTTGGCGGACGAAAAACGGGAGGGAAACCGCGGCAGCCAATAGGCGCTTGCCGCCAGTATTTCACCGACTTTTTCTCGCGTCGCCGCGCCAAGCCGCTCGCCGACGAGGTCGAGCGTGACAATCAGGCTGATGGCTCGTAGCGCGACCTCGATGCCCGAGGCCCAGCCAACGCCCCGAAATGGTGGGTTGGCGAAATGCCAGCTCTCGATCGCCGCCTCGATGGCCGCACGGGATTGATCATCGCCGGTGAGAAGCAGATGGGCAGCCAGTGGCGGCAGTTGCTGCAGCCGGTTGATTTCCCAAACATATTTTACATCGCCACGGCCGGTGGCATGGCGAAAATCGATATCGAAAGTATGGGTCTTGGGGCCCGGCCAAAGCCGGCCGGTCACCGGATCAAGGCGCCAGAGCTCGGGTGGAAAGAGAGTATAGGGGTCTCGCTGTGGCCAGGTCTGCCCAAGTGCTGAAAACTGGCCTCGAAGAGTGTTTTGCGCAGCCGCCTCGATAGCTTGCCGCTGGGCTGGTGTCGCAGCGGCCGGCACAGCATTCCGCAATCCGTGCAGCACCGGGTGCAACTGCGGCGACGCATAGCGCTGCCAGCCGTTGTCGCGGCGGCGCGAAACGGTCCTCCGGCGCTGCTCGTCCAACCGATGCAATATCTCGGCCAACTCCATGCTGCGCAATCGGTTGAAATACCACCCGACCCTCATCCGCGCTCCGCCAAGATTTTGATCCTCATACACCATCCCGTCGAAAAAGCGTGTGGCGGCATCCTCTTTTCCGTTCCCGCGGTTAATATCTTCGGCCATGACGCGGAGTTTTGCGATGAGAAAAGTTGTCTACGTCATAGCGTGCGCGCTTGGCATGGCTATGTCAGCCGAGGCGGCGCCGATCCCGCTTGAGCGCGGCGTCGGCGTCCATGAATGGCTCAACTGGTCGCCGGTGGAGAAAGATGGTTCCTACAAATGGCCGCCCTATCGCAGCGAGAAGGAATGGCTTGCGGGCGGCAGGCCGCTCACCGATTGGCCGGACGGCGACCAGTTTGATCGCATTCGATCCATGGGCTTCGACTTTGTCCGGCTGAGTGTCGACCCTGGCCCTCTGCTTGCCAGCGAGGGCGCCAAACGACAACAGGCGCTGGACATGCTTGCCGCTGCGGTGCAGCGGGTCGTTTCAAGCGGGCTCAAGGTGGTTTTCGATCTGCATGGCGTCAGCCAGGTTCCAGCCTACAGCATGGAAATGATCTATGGCGGGGCCGACAGCGAGGGTGTTGCCCGCTATCGAAAAATGGTAGTGGCGGTGGCTGCCATGCTGATCAAAATTGGCGCCGACAAGGTCGCCCTCGAGCCCTATAACGAGCCCGCCTACTACCCTTGCGATTCAAGCGGCAGCGATGACTGGCAGCGGATCATGGCAGGCACGGTTCGCGATATTCGCGCCTTCAGCAGCGAACTCACCATCGTCGCGACCGGCGCCTGCGGCGGGAGCATCGCCGGACTGGTCAACCTGGACCCCAACTTCGACGACCCCAACGTCTATTACAGCTTCCACATGTATGATCCGCACAGCTTCACGCACCAGCGGGCCGATGACAAGAACGCTTTCTCCTCCGGCCTTCCCTGGCCTGCCGACGCCAGCACGCCCGAAGTGGTCGCCGAAACCCTCAAGGCGCAGATGGACGCCGCCGGCTTGAGCCAGATCGAAGAGGTGATGAACATGGCCTCGGCGCGTGAAACGATCGCCCGATACTTTGAGCAGAATTGGGGGCAGAGCCAGCTCGAAGCGGGTTTCCGTCAGGCGGTCGACTGGGCTGAAGCCCATGGCATAGCGAGCAGACGCCTGTTCGTGGGCGAATTCGGCGTTATCCTGATGTCTGCGGATGGCCGCATGGGAGCTTTCGATGCTGATCGCCTGCGCTATCTCATGGCAGTGCGCAGAGAGGCGGAACGCTTCGCGATGCCGTGGTCGGCCTGGGAATTCTCCAACCCTTACGGAATGAGTGTTATCCAACCCAAGGGGCCTGCGATCCCGGACCGGGAGATGTTGCGGGCACTGGGCCTGCCATAACTCGTCATCGGGTCAGGATCGGTTCGAGCGGTCTGCCTGGTTGCTGGCGATCAATCGCGTGGAAACCCAAGGACTATCGTCTCCAGTTGCAGCCGAGAGGGCCTGATCGAACCAAATCAGGCTCAGTTTTAAAATCACTCCACCGAGCAGCTATTTAATATATTCGCTGTAGATTGGTGTCCTCGATCATACGCAAACAAGGGAAAGAGGGCCAAGGGAAAGAATGTGCGGAATTGCCGGCTGGATTGGGCGCAGGGTCGAGAAGCCACAAGATCGGGCCGCCGGGATGTCGAATGCCTTGCAGCATCGTGGTCCCGATGCCGAAGGCATCGAACTCCTGGACCTGAACACAGGCGAGGACCAGTTGGCATTGGTGCATCGCCGCCTGGCGATTATTGACTTAAACGCCGATTCAAATCAGCCGATGCAGACCGAGGACGGACGGCTCCGGATTATTTTCAACGGCGAAATATACAACTACATCGAGCTGCGTGAGGAGTTGATCGGTCTCGGCCACCGTTTTCGCACACGCTCCGACACGGAAGTGCTGCTCAGGGCTTATGACCAGTGGCGCCTGGCCATGTTCGACCGATTGAGCGGGATGTTCGCTTTTGCGCTGTGGGACGCTCAACGGCGCGAATTGATCCTCGCCCGCGACCCCTTTGGAAAAAAACCCCTTTACCTCATGCAAGGCAGAAATTTGCTGTCGTTTGCCTCGGAGATCAGCGCGTTGTTGTCTGCGCAGCCAGATGGCCAGCAGCTCGATCTGGATGGAGTGCGCGAGTATCTGACCTGGCGTTACGTGCCTGGACCGCGGACGCTTTTCAAACAGATCCGCAAGCTCAACCCGGGAAGCTACGCTGTGTGGTCGCAAGGGGAAGTAACGGAAACGCGCTATTATGCGCCCCCGGATCAGACCGATCTGACAGCGGATATCGATCCAGGAACCGCCAAGCGACGATTTCTGGAATTGCTCGACCGTTCTGTCGAGATCAGGATGCGCAGTGATGCGCCGTTTGGCGCCTTTCTGTCCGGGGGGCTCGACTCGTCGGCAATCGTTGCCCTGATGACCAGGCACAGCGACAACCCCATTCGTACGTTTTCGGTCGGTTTCAGCGAACAGGCTTACAGCGAGCTTCCATTCGCCCGGCGCGTCGCCGATCATTTCAAGACCGATAATTGCGAAATCGTCATCCAGGCGGATGACCTGATGAATCATCTGCCCAAGATGGTCCGCCATCGGGGGGCACCTGTTTCACAAAGTACGGACATTCCAATTTACCTGATGTCGGTTCGAGCCTCGCTGGACGTCAAGATGGTGCTTACGGGCGAAGGGGCGGACGAGATTCTCGGCGGCTACCCCAAACATCGCGCAGAGTCTCTGGCGGGTGTCTACCGGTCACTTGTTCCAGCGTCGCTTCACAACAATCTCCTCGCCCCTTTGATGCGCGCATTGCCCGGCGCATCGGCCAAGTTCGACATATTTGCCCGAAGCGCGGGTGAACGGGACTTTGCCACCCGGATGATCTCCTGGTTTGGAGCCATGACGGCGCGGGAACGCGATTCGCTCCTCGGTGGATTGGCCACTTGCGGCCATGACCGCAATGATTTCCCGTTCTCTTCGAGTGTGACGGAATCTCATCTGCGCCGTGTGTTGTTTTTTGATCAGACATCGTGGTTGCCCGACAACCTCTTGGAACGGGGCGACCGAGTGATGATGGCCGGTTCAATCGAGGGGCGAATGCCATTCCTTGATCGCGATCTGGTTTCCTTCGTCAGCCAACTGCCCGATCGTTACAGGCTGGGCCTCCTGCACAGCAAACAGATCCTGCGCGACTGCATGGCCGGCATGGTTCCCGACGAGGTCCTCAACCGCCCAAAGATCGGCTTCAAGGTGCCCGTCGCCGAATGGTTCCGCGGGCCGATGAGCGATTATGTACGGGACCATCTGTGTTCGTCCCATTCGGTCATCCGTAGCTATTTGAGCGCCAAGAAGCTGGACCAGATTGTCAGGGAGCACGCCGAGCGCGCCGCGGACCACGAAAAACTGATATGGGCGCTTTTGAACCTGGAGATATTCCACCGCGAATTCGCGCTTGGCCCGCCGCAGTGACGACAATGAAGGACAGCGTCAGCGCTTGACCGATCGCGCCTCGGACGCGACCGATCTCCAGACATCGCAGATCGCGTCGACAAACGGTGCAAGCTCAAGCCTTTCCCGGTGCACCGCCATGGCGGCGGCGCCAAGCCGCGCGCGCAGCGCCGTATCCTCGACCAGCCGAGTTAACGCCTCGGTCAACGCCGCCACATCGCCGGGCGGCACCAACAGACCGGATTGTTCGTGGGTGATGATGTCCTCGACCGCGCCAACCGGGGTGGCCACGACAGCCAGGCCGGCCGCCATGCCTTCGATCACCGACATTGGCAGATTTTCGGCGAACGAGGGGAGCACCAGAATATCGGCCGAAGCGATCAGTGATGCGACCTCGTCAGGTCCCACCCAGCCCGGAAAAGCAATACGGTCGGCAATCCCTAGAGCGACCGACCTCGCTCGTGCCGGCTCGACCTCACCATCGCCGGCGATCGTGGCACGCCAACCCCTGAGATGTTTCATCCGCTCCAGCGCCTCGCCCAACTGCGGCACGCCCTTTCGCTCGCCGATGCGGCCGAGGAACAGGATGTGCACGTGATCGCCTCCGCCGACATGCGCCAGGGAAGGAACTGCCGTGGCGTTGGGAACGATGACAATATTGCCGCCGTTCGCCGGTGCCCGGCTGGCGACGAAATCGCGCCAAAGCCCCCCCAGGACAATCACCCGGCCGGCATGCTCGAACAGAGCCCTGATACGGCGGCTCATGAAACTATGATCATCTTTCCAGAATGTCTGATACTGCGCCCCATGCAGATGAAGGACATATGGTATCGACAACAGCCTGGCGCAGGCGGCGATCATCATCTTGCGATAGGTGCTGCCGGAGACCGATATATTGATGTGAATGACGTCGGCGCGTCTGTCGAGGCGGGCCGCAAGCATCCGCGCGCAAAAACCAAGCATGTAGAAGATCGAAAGCCCGACATGTCCCGGGCCACGGCTGGAAAGAAAGCGCAGATCGATGTCGGCGATCTCTTGCCGTTCGAACTCCTGCTTCAGCGCCCCCATGATCCGGTCGATGCCGCCTTGTCCCGAAACGCCCGAGGGCGTTGCGACCAAGACATGTATTTTTCTATTGTGGGCGAGACGCTGCAACATGACACCATTTGGATTGCGGATGCCGGGTGACCCTAAAGCAAACGTTCCAAAAAAGGTTTACGACAAATCTTTTGGTTCAAACTGTATCCGTTCACCCTTTGCCGTCATCATGCTGGAATTCCCGTCGGTCAACGATTAATCGACGGCAAATTTTCCGGGAACAACCCTTTGCTGCTCAGTTCCACACTCATCTATGGCCCAGCTATTCTGCTGACGCGGGTTTCCGCTCTGCTCCTGCTGGTCGTCATGACGCGGCTGATCGACCAGACCGAGTATGGCCTGCTGACCCTGGTGGTCACCGTGGGCGAAATGACGGATGTTGCCGTTACCAACTGGCTGCGCATTGCCTTGCTGCGGCTTGGCGGAAAAGGCGACGTCAGCCGTGGCAGCCTGATGCTTGCCGGACAGGTATTGCTTGTCACCACGGTGCTGGCCCTGATCATATCCGTGATCGCCTCGGCGGTGATCGTGCCGGAGCGCTGGATCGAATTTGCAATCGCCGTCTGCAGCTATCTGATTGCCGGCTCCATCAGCCGGTTCGCGTTGACGGTGCTGCAAATGCAGCAGCGTCATTCCCTCTATTCGATGCTTGAATATCTGCGCGGCCTGCTGCAACTCGCCTTGCCGATCGCCGCCATCCTTATCTTCCAACGCTCGTTTCTGACGGTATCGCTCGGCTCGAGCCTCGCCGTGCTGATTGCCGGCATCGTGGCGTGCGTGGTGGCATCCGGGCGCGTTATTGGCGGCCCGCCGCGCTTCACCCACAAGGAGTTTTTTGCCCTCGGCGTGCCCCTCGTCATCATGGCGCTGGTCGGTTTCGGTCTCAACAGCGCTGAACGCGTCTTCCTCAAGCTCTACTACGATGCCGGCGCGGTGGCCGTCTTCGCAGCCGCCTACGCATTGGCTCGGCAGCCGATCGATATGGTCGCCAACGCAATCAACATGGGCGCATTTCCAGAAGTGGTCAGCCGCTTCGACGAAGAGGGATCCGAGGCGTCCGGGCGGTTGTTGTCGCAACTCATGGCCTTGATGATACGCCTTTGCCTGCCGGTCGCAGCAATGCTTATCGCGCTCAGCGGCGACATCACGCGACTCCTGCTGCCCGCGGAATATCATGGTCGCTTCGGTCTGCTGTTTCCGATCATCGCCTTCAGCGTTCTTTGTGCTAATCTCACAAGCTTCGTTTATGGCGTCGTGGTGCACGCGCATAAGCGGCCGTGGTTGCTGATCATCGCCAATTCCTTCGGCTCGGTGGCAACGATTTCACTGTCTTTTCTGTTGATCCCCACCATGGCGGAGGTTGGCGCGGCGTTGGCGTTGGCGGGCGGATCGCTGGCAGGTCTTGCAGCCTGCATCGTCATCGCCGAGAGGCTCACGCCGGTGCCGGTTCCCTGGCGCGACATCGCTGTCTCGGTCATCATTTCTATCTGCACCGGACTGGCCGCCAGCCTTGCCAGCACTGGGCTGGGCAATATGCCGGCGATCTTTCCGCTCGCGGCGGGCGGTGTCGCCGGCGCTGCGGCTTTCCTGGGACTGACCTGGTTGTTTCACCCCGCGGCCGTGACGCAGTTCATCGGCAAGCTAAGGGCACGGCTCCGGATCGCATAAATCCCGCGCTATGAGGCATGCTTGTCTGAAAGTCGCGAGCCTACGGATTGACGTTTCGGCGTCCCCGGCGAGACCAGAACTCACGCCACAGCAGCAGTGCATAGGCGGTGTTGGTATCGTAGTAGCGGCGCCACAATCGTCGCGGCTCCTGCGCCACGCGAAACAGCCACTCCAGGCCCGCCGCCTGAACCAGTCTCGGTGCCCGGGCGACCTTTCCACCATAGACGTCGAAGCTGCCGCCCACGCCCATGACGAAACTCGGAGCGAGTACGTCGCGATAGCGCTTGAGAAAGCGCTCCTTGCTCGGCGTCGGCATCGCCACAAACAGACAGTCGGCACCTGAAGCATTGATGGCCTCGACGATCGCGGCCTCTTCCTCCGCCTTGAAATACCCATTGCGCCGGCCGGCAATGGCCAGGCTCGGATGATCTCTGGCAAGTCGGCTTTCAACTGCGTCGAGAATGTGCTGTTCAGCGCCCAGAAGGTAGGGGCGATAGCCACGCTTGGCGCACAGCGCCAGCAGGTTGATCATGACGTCGACGCCGGTCACACGCTCGGGCAACTCGACGCCGCAGAGCCGCGCGCCCCAAAGCACGCCTTTGCCATCGACATTGACCATATCCGCCCCGACGACATCCTCGCGCAGTTCAGCATTCTTGCGCATGTTCACAAGCTTGGCGACGTTCACGACAACATGATGAAGCGGCCGCCGCGTCGCCATCGCCTCGTCTGCGATGGCCAGCGTCTCGGCCATGGTCAGCGCATGGATGGTCGCACCGAGAAACTCGCGGCGGCGCGATGCCAATAGAGAGTGTTGCGCCCATGCCGGGTCATGCGAGTTCATGCCGCTTCTCCGGTGCGAGCGAGAGACTGCGAGCGTTCCATTTCGGATTTCTTGCCTTCGATGCGGGCGTCGGGCTTGCGCGCCTTGCGCCAGGTCCACAGGCCCCGTGTGTCGACGAGCTTCTTGTCCTTGAGCGCTTCGGGATCGATCAGATTGAATTGTCGATGGTCGACCAGCAGGACGACGATATCGGATTGGTCAATAGCGGAAAGTGCATCGGTGAACATGACGCCGCTGCCCTCGAGCTCGTGTGGCAACTGACGCGCATTGGGCTCGGCAGCGACGATCTTGATATTGGGAATCTTGGACAGAAGCTTAACAACCTCGACAGCCGGGCTCTCGCGCATATCGTCGATATTGGGTTTGAAGCTGAGGCCAAGACAGGCGATCGTCTGCTTGCGGGTCGGGTCGAGCAATGCCTCGATGTCCCTGACCACCGACAAGGGTCGCTCGGAATTGATGCGCCGTGCCGAACTGATCAGCCGCGTATTGTTCGGTGCGGCGTCGATGATAAAATACGGATCGATCGCAATGCAGTGGCCGCCCACGCCCGGGCTCGGCTGCAGGATGTTCACGCGAGGATGCCGGTTGGCGAGATCGATTACCTCCCAGACGTTGAGCGACAGATCCTGGCACACCGCCGCAAGCTCATTGGCGAAGGCGATATTGACATCGCGGAACGCATTTTCGGTCAGCTTAACCAGTTCCGCGCTTTCGGCCTGGGTTATGAACAGGTCGCCGGCGACGAAGCTTGAATAGAGTGCCGCTGTCCGCTCCGAAGACTTTCGGGACAGCCCGCCGATCGAGCGATCATTGTTGATCAGTTCGGTCAGCACCTTTCCCGGCAGCACGCGCTCGGGAGAGTAGGCGACCAGGACGTCAGCTTCCTCGCCATGTGCGACGGGAAATTTGAGATCGGGTCGCAGTTCCGCGAGCAGCGCTGTCATGACACGCGTCGTACCGACCGGCGATGTTGATTCCAGCACCACCAGGTCGTCCCGTTTTAGCACCGGAGCGATGCTTCGCGCTGCCGCAAGCACGTAGCTGACATCCGGCTTGCGGTCCGGGGTGATCGGAGTTGGAACGGCGATAATATAGGCATCGGCCGGCTGAGGCGTACTGAATGCCTTGAGCTTGCCATTGGCGACGACTTTCTGGATCAAACCATCCAGGTCCGGTTCGATGATGTGGATTTCGCCGCGGTTGACCTTCGCGACCACCGCCTCGTTGATATCGACACCGATGACATCGAGTCCGCGGCTGGCAAAAATGGCACAGGTCGGCAGGCCGATATAGCCCATGCCGATAACGGAAACGGTTTTGATTTCAGCCATGATTCAGCAATTCCTCAACGATCCGGGTCGCAGCTTGGCCATCGCCGTATGGGTTGTGCCTCTCCGCCATGCCGCGATAGACGCTCTCATCATCGAGCAGGCTATTGGCATTGGCCAGAATTTTTTCGATATCGGTACCGACCAGCCGGGCAGTACCAGCGGCGATCCCTTCGGGTCGCTCCGTGTTTTCCCGCATCACCAGCACCGGCTTGCCGAGTGAAGGCGCCTCTTCCTGCACGCCGCCGCTGTCGGTCAACACCAGGTAGCTCTGTTTCTGCAGGTACAGGAACGGCAAATAGTCCTGCGGGTCGATCAGGTGGATGTTCGGCACCGTCCCGATTTCGGCCTCGACCACGGAGCGCACATTCGGGTTGGGATGGACCGGGTAGATGACCTGCACATCCCTGCGCGCCGACAATGCCTTCAGCGCGGTGCAGATTCTCTGGATGCCGCCATCGAAATTCTCACGGCGATGACCGGTGACGAGTATCATTTTCTTGGTCGGATCGATGAAGGGGAAACGAGCGGCGAGCTTGGCGTTCATCAACTTGTCGGCATCGATCTCGCTGGAGAAATGCAGCAGCGTGTCGATCACGGTATTGCCGGTTACGAAGATGGTGTTCGCAGCCTTTCCTTCGGCGATGAGATTGTCGCGCGCCTCGGTGGTCGGCGCAAAATGCCAGGTGGCGATGTTGCCGGCAATCTTGCGGTTCAGTTCCTCCGGAAAGGGAGAGTTGATGTTGTGGCTGCGCAATCCCGCCTCGATATGGGCAACCGGAATGCGCTTGTAGAAGGCAGCTAGAGCCGCGGTCATCGCGGTGGTTGTGTCGCCCTGGACGATGACGATGTCCGGCTTCGCCTTCTCCAGCACCCCCGCCATTCCGAGGAGCACGCGCGAGGTCACGTCGAACAACGTCTGACCTGGCTGCATGATGTTGAGATCGTAGTGCACCGGCAGGCCCGTCAATTCAATGACCTGATCGACCATCTCGCGATGCTGGCCCGTCACACATATTTCCGTGGTAAAGCCTGGATGGGCGAGCGCGGCGCGCGCCACCGGAAAACATTTGAGCGCCTCCGGCCTCGTGCCGAACACGATCAGCAGTTTTCGCCTTGAGGGCAATCTCGGATGTGAAACGGCGTTCATGGTTGACCCTGGTCACCGAAAGCGTGGGCGCCCGGCTGACATGTGCTTTCAGCCTAACAATAGCGCCCTGAACCGCCTTCGTATTCAAAAAAATTAACGTATGATTAACGCTAGAGTCCGCAGCCCCCCTTGGGCAACCCTTGCCAGGAACTGTGGGGAAAGATACCAGAGCAAAGCCATTTTTTGCTTTAACGAGAATAACTTGGGTTGACTAATATTTTAATCATCGGCCACGCCGTCGCATCCCGGCGCTGGGAAAATGAGCTTTTCATGCGGTTGGGTGCGGCAGGTTATGTGGTCTCGAGTTGCCACGCGCCGGCGCCGGCGCCAACCGCTCGGGGGCTGGACACTGTCTTGGCGATCGAGAGCCGGCGTTTCGGTCCCTCGCTGGCGGGCCGGTCCGAGCCGTTGCCGCCCATCGATCGCGGCCCTCCGGACCTCGTCATAGATCTCACTGCCAGCGCAACGGGGCAAGACGCGCCAGTCCTGAGGCTCGAATTTTGCGGTCGCAACAGCTTTCCAGCCGGCGTTGCCGCAATGTTGGCGAGCGGACAATTGCCTGAACTTGGCGCTCGCCTCGATGGCGTTGTCGTGGCCCAGGCTAGACCGATGCTGGCAGACAGGCTCTGGCTATCTCGAAGCTGCAACGACCTGCTCGCCGGCGCCATGTCGCTGATCATGCAAACCGTCGCCCGCTTCTTTGCGGGCAAGCTTGTGCCGGTAAGCGACAACCCGGTGCCGATCCTGAAGAACGACAGTTTTGTTCGACACTATGTGCCCTTTTTTGGCAGGGCTTTGATCGATCGCGCCGTGCAAAAAATCAGGCGGGGACGACGCCCCTTTTATTGGCAGGTTGCCTACCGGGTGATCGACGGACCAGGCATCGCCGAAACCGGGCAACTCGACGGCAAACCGTTCACAGTCCTGCCGGACGATGGCCAACGCTTCTATGCCGACCCGTTCGTCTTCGAGGCCGACCGCCGCCATCATCTGTTTGTCGAGGAATTCCCCTACGCGACGAGTCGCGGCGTGATTTCCGTCGCCGAGCTCGGTGACGATGGCACTTTCGGTGTTCCAAGGGTTGTATTGGAGGAAGCGCACCACCTGTCGTATCCGCAGGTGTTCGCACACGATGGCGAGATTTTCATGATCCCCGAAAGTGGTTCGGCTCGCGAACTTGTGCTCTATCGCGCCGCGCAGTTTCCCGACCGCTGGGTCCGCGACACGGTGCTGATGGCGGACAGGGATTTCAACGACGCGACGCTGCTCGAATCCGACGGTCGCTTCTGGCTGGTTGGAACGGAGCGGTTCGGCTACGGCAGCGCGTCGGACACGATGGCGGTCTATTGCGCACCCTCGCTGCGCGGGCCATGGGTCGCCCATCCGCTCAATCCCATTGCCGTCGATCATTCGGCCACCCGGCCGGGCGGCGCCTTTATCCACCACGACGATGCCCTGGTGCTGCCGGTGCAGAACGGATCGAGGGCCTATGGCGGTGGTCTGGGGCTGATGCGGCTTGAGCGACTCGACGCGTCCGATGTCCGTTTTGCCTCGCCCCGGCCGATCGGCGCGGGTCCGGCATGGGCACGCACGGGCATTCATACGCTTAACCGCGCCGGCAATGTCGAGGTCGTGGACAGCGCGGGCTGACTGAAGCGCTGAAAGCCGTGAGCGTCCCGTTGCGTGGCCTGCTTATTTGTTCTCCGTGGCAATATGAGGAAGCGGTGTGTTTCTCGTCTTCCTTCTGCCGTTCAGGGTCTGAAGAATCGGCTTCTCGATCATCTCGTAAATCACCAGACTGACGAGGCAGGCTGCCACGATGCTGACCACCGACACCAACAATACCGTTGTCGGATGCTCGTATCCGACGGTGCGTCTGGCCAGGTACGCCACAGCGCCGATCACGAAGATATGCGACAGATAAAGCGCGTAGGAAGCGTCGCCCAACTGCTCGAGAAGGCTCCAGTGCTTGAGTTTCGGCTCCAGAATGAGGCTGAGATGAAGCAGGCCCGCCGCCCACATTGCTTGTCCCGCGAAGCTGATCTGACCCAATAGCGGCGTACCGTCATCGACGAATGAAAGCACCACGCCTGCAGCGGTCATTACGCCGAATATCCAGGCATGGCGTATGTCGGAAGTGAAATCACCGTCCAAATAGCGCCGCCCTATCCACATGCCGATTACGAATGCCACCGGAGAAGGGTTGAGATAGAACTGGATAACAGGGTTGGTGGGAGCCAGCCACAGCCCGGCTATCCACATCGCAATGAAAAAGACCGTCAGCACAAATACGCGCGAGGTCACGGACAGAAATGCGAACACCGCAAAAGCGATATAGAAAAATACCTCGTAATTGAGCGTCCAGCCGAGTGAGAGGATTGGACTGGCGCTATCCCGTCCAGGCGCTTCGTGAACAATGAAGAGGAGCGACTGAAGATAGTGGGGCCATGTAAAGACGGTCTTCTGGAAGAGACTTGGCGCGAGCGCCGCCAGAACGGCGGCGAGGCTGGTGAAAAGCCAGTAAAGGGGGATGATCCGGATTGCTCGGCGTTTCAGGAAGGTGGCAGCGGAAAACGGACCATCTCCCGTAATATGGACCATTATGAAACCGCTGATGACAAAGAACAGAACGACGCCCAGGCGGCCCGCCGTCACGATAATCAGATTGTCCACGCCAATCTGATAGGAAAAGGCGTGTGCGAACAGAACCAGCAAGGCGGCGCAGGCGCGAAGATACTGAATCGAATAGAATTTCTTCACCTTGATCTCCTGCGCTTTGCCGGCGCCTGATGCCATTGTGCCGTCCACAGGCAGCGCGTCCGGCGCCGTGCAAAGCATCGCCATCAATACGACCGGCCAATTAAGTGTGGGTTACCGAGTTCATGAAATAGCGTAAATCCGGCTGCCGATGCATGTCGCGCAAGTGCATTGCCTGCATTCGTTCCCACGCGGCGCACTTTGGTGAGATCTCAATGAGCGGTGTCCGGCTTTTCGGCAAAGCTGACATGTGGCGGCCCATGCCGGGCATCGCCACTGTTAAGATCGGGTTATCCATATTCCTTTACGTTCGTGCAGGAAAATGTACCCGGGGGCGCGTTCGTCCCCTGCCATCTCAATCGCAAGCCGCAACGCTGGTCGGATAATCGTGAGTGTCACCCCCACAGAGCAACAGTTCGTGACCGCGCAGGCCAGCCGCCAAGACGCCCTCACGCTCCTGTTCTTTCTCCTCGCGGCCTTCGCTTTCCTGCTCCGCTCGACCATCTCGCCGCAGTTGATGAATATGGTGATGTCCTATTCGACGGAGGGGGGGTCGTTTCCCGAAAAGCTGCATATCGGGACCTATGCGATCTTTCTGCTGCTTGTCGTCATCGCCACGACCCGGCCAATTCGGCTCGAAGGCGATGAAGTCAGGCTGTTCAAGGCGACATTGTTATATTCGCTGCTGCTGTTGTGGCTGGTGCCTTATCTCTTCGTGATAGGCCGTGCCGGCTCGGCCGGCTTCATAATCGATTCCTATCTGGTCTCTTGTGCCGCGGCGATGATCATGCTTGCCCTGGGTGACCATGTGCGCAGGGCGCTTGGCAATGTCATCGTCGGCATGATTGTCCTCAGCGCCATCATCGGAACGATCGAGGCCGTCACCCAGCATCGATTCCTGCCCTATCCCCTCGTTGAGCTGGACTTTCGGCCGATCGGACTGTCGGCCCATCCGCTGGCGCTGGGCGCGCTTTGCACCACCGCCATAGGTTTCGTTGCATTGACGCGGTGGCGTATCTGGGTGTGTGCGCTTTGCATCTTCATTCTCTTCATCGGCACGGCCGCTTCGGGCGCGCGCACCGCCCTGCTGCTCGCTTGCGGCGAGATCCTGTTCCTGCTCGTGTTCCTGCCTTGGCCGGACTTGTCACCCAGACATCAACGCCAGGCCAAACTCCTGGTGCTGATGCTGACGCTGGCCGGTGGCGCCATACTGATTGCGATACTCTTTTCGGCGGGGCTGCTGAACCGCTTCAGCAATACGCTCTTTGATCAAAATTACGACGCGCGCGTCAAGATCTACGATGTATTCAAGTTCGTTGAATGGAGGGACATCCTGCTTGGCATGAATCCCAACGAGTTGTTGAAGATCGTCAACGAAAAGCTCAACCTCCCCTTCATCGAAAGCACGCCGGTCGTTCTTACGCTTTTGTTTGGCCTGCCGATCGCCTTGCTCTTCGCGTTTGCTTTCTTCCGGTTCCTTTTCAAGCTCCTGCGCAATACGCCTCGGGCCGCCCATATCGCAGCGGCCGCGTCCATTCTCGCGGCATTGTCAAACAATGCCCTCTCTTCGAAGGCGCCGGATATCATGCTGCTCGTCATCTTGTTGCTCGCTTATCGAAAGCCGGATGGGCGCCAAACCGGCACGCCCGTTCAAGGCCAACCAGCATCAACAGCGACATGACGCCAAAGCCCGTCCTTGTGGGTGCCCTCGCGACGACCTCTTGCATTTCCATTTGAAACGCCTGCACGCTTTGCCAGGCTACGACGGGCGTGGCAGAATACCGACCAAGGGTGGATAGATCGCTGTTCCAGAACGCGCCTGACACGCCTGGAAAATGAAATATTAACGATGTTTCCGTAAAGCAGGCTGTGCGTATTGAATATTAAAGGGTTAGCATGATGTCCGCCGCTTCCGGTCCTCCTCCAACCGCGGCCGCCGCCGGCATTAGCCCCTATGAACGGATCGAAAATGCGCGGCGCGCCAGCAGGCCAAAGCCGCAACAAACCGCGCCGATCATGGCACATGCGGCGGCACCCGCTGTAACGTCGGCCCCTGTAACGTCGGCCCCTGTGTCGCCTGCACCCGTGGCGCCGCCTGTAGCCGAGCCCGTCACGACGGTGACGCTCAACAAGATCGGAACCTTTCTCGAACTCGATTTCGGGCGTCTGTTTGTCTGGCTGCGCGCCGGCCTCGCTCTGGTATGCCTGCTGGCAATCGTCGGCGGGATCATCGGCGGTGCCTACGCTCTGCTGAGCAAGCAGCGCTACACCGTGACCACGGACATCCTCATCAATCCCGCCAATCTTCAGGTTGTTCCGAATGATCTTTACCCGCAATCGGCCCAGGTCGATGGACAGCTGCTCAGCGCGCGCAGCAAAGAGCGCATCTTGACCTCGGGCAGCGTGCTTTCACGTGTTGTAGACGATCTTGACCTGGCCAGTGACCCGGAGTTCTTCGACGCGGACCGTAGCCGCACAGGGACGGACGGCGCCAAACCCGATCCGAAGCTTACCGCCCTGAAGAACCTGGCGGAACGGGTTAGCAGCATCGCGGATGAAAAGTCGTTTGTCACGACCTTGATGGTATCGGCGGAAACCCCCGCTAAGGCGATCCTGATTTCGCAGGATATCGTCAAGACTTTCCAGGAAGAGCTGGCCAGCGCCGAGGCTTCCGGCGCCAGCCGTGCCGCGGCCGCGCTGGACGGGCGGCTGGGCCAGCTCAAGAGCGATGTGCAGGCGGCTGAAGAGAAGGTCGAGGCCTATAGGCGCAGCCACAATCTGGCCACCAGCAATGGGCAGCTTGTTTCCTCGCAAACCATGACCCAGCTCAACGGCCAGATCGTGGAGACGCAATCGCGCGTCATCGCCGCGCAGGCAAGTTACGACGCCCTGCTTGCCGCCGGCGCAAACGGCACCAATTCCGGTCCCGCCACGTCGGAAGCGCTTGTGGCGCTGCGCGCAACGGCCAATGGCCTGCGCCAGCAGATCGATTCGCAGTCGATGACCTTTGGCCCCCGTCATCCGTCGATCGTCAGGCTGAAGACGGAGTACAACACGGTCAGCGCGCAACTCAGCGCCGAATACGCGCGCACCCTGCGCCTGGCGAAGGTCAATCTCGATGCCGCCAAAACCTCGTCGGCCTCCCTCAATGCCAAGATGAATGACTTGAAGGGCAACGTGTTCTCGGATAGCGATTCCGAGGTCGCCTTGCGTGAGCTTGAACGTGACGCCGCGTCGAAGACGGCTATCTATGAGAGCTTCCTGTCGCGGGCACGCCAGATAACCGAGCGCGAACAGATCGACAGCACCAATGTGCAGGTGATTTCCACCGCAGTGCCGCCAAAGGGCCGTTCATGGCCCCCGCGCACCGTCGTGATGATCGGCCTGGGGGCCATTGGCGGCATGATCCTTGGCATGTTGCTCGCCATTACCCTGGGTATCGTGCGCGACATGCGTCTTCCGCCAAACCGCCCGGACGTCATTGCCAGCCGCGCCTGAAATGGCGAAGCGGATTGTCTTTCACATTGCCAGCCTCAGGGGCGGCGGCGCCGAGCGTGTGTTCGTCCTGATAGCGAACGAGCTGGCATCGCGCGGCCACAACGTCACGCTTTTTACCTGGAACGCGCAGGGGCCCAATGCCGCCCTGCTTTCGCCTGCCGTGCATCTGGTCGATTTCGGCCTCCCCATTCGCGGCGAGGGTTATGGCAAGTGGGCGACATTGAAAGGCATCGTGCGAAGCGCGGGCCTGCTTGGCCGCCTTTCTCCCGACGCGATCTACAGCGCCCCGGAATTCGCCAATCTGGTCGTGGCGCTGGCGCTTTCCCTCGCGCGAAGCAGGGCGCGGTTCTTCCCGAGTTTCCACGCCGCCGCCTCACTGCCTTCCGGCAGCCTTGGCGCGAAAATGGCGGTCTGGCTTTCGGCCCTGGTTGCGGCCCGCGCCACCAGGGCCATCGCGGTTTCTGAGGGTGTCGGCGGCGATCTTGTGGCCCGAGGCTTCCCGAAATCCAAGGTCGTGGTCATCAACAACCCGCTGCCGCCGGCTGCGGCATCCCAGCAACGCGCCTACGCCTGGCAGGCAGAGCTCGCGGCGATGGGCGACGGCCCCATCATCATCACCGCCGGACGCCTGGTGCCCGTTAAGGATCATTGGACGTTGCTGCGGGCCTTCGCTGTGCTGCGCGCCGGGCGCCGGGCCCGGCTTGTCATCTTCGGCGAGGGTCCGCTGGCCGACGAGTTGCGCGCCTATGCCGAAGAATCCGGTATCGGCGCAGACGTTCTGTTTGCGGGCTATGTCAATGATCCGGCGGCCTGCTACGCCGTAGCTGACTTGTTCGTCCTATCATCGACCAGCGAGGGCTTCGGCAATGTTCTGGTCGAGGCCATGGCAGCGGGGATTCCGGTGGTCTCCACGGACGCGCCGCACGGCCCGCGCGAAATACTTGATGACGGCCGCTTCGGCGCCCTGGTGCCGGTCGGCGATGCCGCGGCCCTGGCAGTGGCGATGGCCGGAATGCTCGACCAGCCGACAACCGCCGCGATCCTGAAAAGCAGGGCGGCGGATTTCGAAATTGAAAAGATCGGAGACCGGTACGAGGCGTTGCTCTGAATTAGCGCATGGATCGGCTTGCGGCGGCACAGGAATCCGCCATTGATGGGACAGGACGCCGCCAACATAGGCCGGTTACTCCCAATCCAATCATGATCTTTAACATCAATTTACCCGGAGTTGGTAACAACAGGGAACCCGCGTTTTATCCTCAGGATAGGGATTTTCCTTGCCGCAGCATCACAGCCTTCCTGCCGGCCGTGCAAACGATCGCAATTGGCCGCGATTGCACCGCTTCATGCGGGTTGAGCTGGAACTCGCGCCTGACGTCCTGGTGCCGCGAGCCGAAACGGAACTGCTTGGCCGGACGGCCGCGGCCATTCTTGGCGAACAGGCGCACGAAACGATCCTGATCGACATGTGCTGCGGCAGCGGCAATCTTGCCGTGGGCATCGTCAGCGAATGTCCTCGGGCTCGGGCATGGGCGGCGGACCTGACCGACAGCACGGTTTCGCTTGCCCGCCGCAATGTTGTGCGCCTCGCCCTGCAGGACAGGATCAAGGTCCGGCAAGGCGACCTATTTGCCGCGATCGAGGGTGACGGCCTCCACGGCGCTGCCGACATGGTTTTGTGCAACCCGCCCTATATTTCGTCGTCCCGTCTCGATAGCGAAAGCGCGCATCTGTTGGAGAACGAACCTCGGGAAGCTTTCGACGGCGGCCCTTACGGTATTTCGATCCTCCAAAGGCTGGTCCGGGATGCCGCAGCTTTCCTCAAGCCAGGCGGATGGCTGCTGTTTGAGTTCGGCGAAGGTCAAGATCGGCAGATAGCAACCCTTTTATCGAGAACGAAATCCTACGAAACCCCAACCTTTGCCGTGACGGCCGACGGCCAGCCCCGTGTCGCCATGGCGCGCAAACATGGTGGCCGGGTTCCCGGAACCGGGAGCCCGGCGTGAGCGTCGTCCGCGCCCTCGATCAGGCCGACCTTGCGGCCGTCGCGGGCATGTTTCAACGCATGCTGCGCAAGAAGCGGGGGCCAGCGCCGGCCTCCCTCGTCGATTACATGAGGCGGTTTTATCTGGACGCACCCGACTGGGGCAGCGGGCTCCGTTCGCTTGTCCATGTCAATGACGCCGGCCAGGTTTCCGGGTTCGTCGGCGTTCATGCGCTGCCGATGAAATTCAACGGCCGGCAGCTCTACGCTGCCATCTGCAGTTCGCTGATGGTCGAGGATCACGAGACCGATCCGATGGCCGGTGCCCGCCTGTTGAAGGCCTTCCTCGATGGTCCGCAGGACATCTCCTTCAGCGAAACCGCCAATGATACGTCCGTGAAACTGTGGACGCGGCTTCGCGGCGTTGTGCTGCCGCAATACAGCCTTGACTGGGTTCGCGTGATGCGGCCGGCGACCTTCATGCTCAGCCTTTTTGCCAATCACATGAAGCTTGCCTGGATGTTCAACCCGCTCGCCCGGATCGTCGACCGGCTCTACCTTCGCAAAATGAAGGGCAGTCAACGACGCTGGACCGGCGTCGTCGCCAACGCATCGAGCCGGGGGGCATTTCGGACCTCCGAGATCGACAGCGGCAGCTTTGCGGGGCTGCTGGAGCCGCTTTGCGCCCAATTTCCGCTACGTCCGCAGTGGGCGGAAGGTCAGCTCAACCATATTCTGGGCGATGCGGCGCAAAAGCCGGATTTCGGAGAGCTTGTCTACGTGTCGGTGGCATCGCCGAACGGCGCCAATGTCGGCGCTTTCGCCTATTACGCGCGACCGGACGGGATCGGCCGCGTGCTGCAGGTCCTCGCTCTTCCCGGCCAGGCCGGGCCGGTGATCGATTGCCTGGTCGAGCATGCCGCCCGGCGCGGTGTCTCCGGCTTGCGCGGCCGCGTCCAGCCCGCGCTTCTGGACGCCATGCTTGTAAGACGCATAGCCTTCATACCGGTCGCCTCGACCGTCGTGCATTCACGCGATCCCGAGCTTCTCGATGCCATGAAGAACGCGCAGGTCTTTCTGAACGGGCTTGCGGGCGAGCAGTGGAGCCAGTTGATCGGCGGCCGCTTCACCTGAAGCGTTCCGCCTACAGCAATTCCAGGAAAGGGTGCGCGGCTTTCCGTCCGGAATTGCGTAAAGACAAGAGCTTAGTATTTCTTTCATGCATGTCGTATCGCAAGACCGGATCACTTTTGCTCGATATGCATAGGTCAGGAGCCGACTTCGTCCACGCCGTCAACGAGCTGCGGGCGCAGGTGCAGATAGCGCGTTGCCTTTCGCTTGGCGGCGATGTCGGCCCAGACGCGTTCGATCTGTGAGGCGGTCAATCCCGCCGCTTGCCCTACCACCTCGGCGGACACGCCGTTGTTGAGGCCGTAGAGACACAGATCCATCCGATCGTAAGGCAGGGAGAAGTAGAATTCTTCCTGCGTCTGCGCCAGCGAGTAGGTGTCGGTGGTCGGCGGCCGGTTGCGGACCTCTTCCGGAATGCCGAGATAGGCGGCTAGCGCATAGACCTGCGTCTTGTAGAGATGCGCGATCGGCTTGACGTCGGCGGCGCCGTCGCCGTTCTTGACGAAGAACCCCTGATCGTATTCCAGCCGGTTCGGTGTGCCGAGCACGGCGAAGTTCAGCCGGTCGGCATGATAATATTCGATCTGCTTGCGGGTGCGCTGCTTCATGTTGGTGGCGGCAACGATGCCGAGATAGACCGTCACCGGCATCCGCAGTTTCGTCTGCTTGCCTTGCGGGTCCTGCACCACCAGCGAGGAGATGTTGTAGCCCTCGCCTTCGAGCACGTTCGCGATCACGATCTTTGAGGCCCAGCCCTTGCCATAGTCCGGGACCATTTCGCGGATGAAGGCGTCGCGGCGTTCATAGCAGCCCATTGCCCGCAGGGTCGGCCCGATATCCTCCACAACGGCCTCGACGCCGAAAGTGTCGGCGACCAGATGGCCGAGTCGCAGGCTTTCGGGGTCGGAATCGCTTTCCGGCATGAGCACGCACAGCACATTCTGGTGGCCGACGGCACGCGCGGCCAATGCAGCCGAAACGCTGGAATCTATACCGCCCGAAAGACCGAGCACGAGGCCGCGCTTGCGAATGCCGCGCAACTGCTCGCGCAGGGCCGCCACGATCCTGTCCGTTTCGGCGGCGGGATCGATGACCAGGGCTTGCGTGAAGGCCGGCGCATCCTGGGTTGAGCCGATGTTCATTGCTCGGCCTCCATCATCTCAGCCGCGAGCCGGCGGCTGACCTTGCCCGACTCCGTCTTCGGTAATTCGCTGCGGAACTCTATGATTTTGGGGACCATGAAATCCTCCAGGTGCCGCGCGCAGTGACGAATGATGTCCTTTCCGCCAAGCGCCGGATCGGACCGCACGACGAGCGCGCCAATCGCATGCCCCAGCACCGGATCCGGCACGCCGACGACCACCGCTTCCGCGATACCTGGATGGGCGTGGAGCACTGCCTCCACTTCCTTGGGGGCGACCTTCTCGCCACGCGTCTTGATGATATCGTCCTTACGCCCGACAAAATAGAGAAAGCCGTCCTCGTCGGTCTGGAACAGGTCGCCCGTATAGAGCACCTTTTCCCAAGGGTTAGGCCCCGGCCGGAGCGCTCGTTCCGTCGCGGCCTGGTTGCGCCAATAGCCCTGCATGACGTGCGGACCGCGGATAACGAGCTCACCTGCCACGCCCGCCGGCACGCGTTGTCCAAGGTCGTCGACGACAAAGGCTTCCGTGTTGGGGATGGCTATGCCGACCGACCCTGGCCGGCGGTCAAGTTCCTCGGGTGGCAAATAGGTGCAGCGCTTGCATTCGGTCAGCCCATACATCGAATAGATCCGGACGCCGGGCAGCAGCGAGCGCAGGCGTTCTATGTGGGCTGGCGGCAAGGCGGCCGCGGTGTTGGAAATATAGCGGAGGCTGGGCAGGAAACCCGGCGCCAGATCACGCATCTGCAGGATCATCGCCGCCATGGTAGGCACCAGCGGAAGGCCGGTGACGCCCTCTTTGCGGATGCGTTCGAAGATCTCGTGCGGGAAGGCGAAGGACTTCTCGAGCACCAGCGTGGCCCCGAGCCTGACTGCCATCAGCAACTGATAGAGGCCATAGTCGAAGGCAAGCGGGAGGACGTTCAGGATGATGTCGTCCGGCGCGTTGCGCAGATAGGTGGCGATCGACCCCGCGGCAGCGTCGCAATTGCGATGCGTCATCATCACACCCTTGGGCCGGCCGGTCGAACCTGACGTGTAGATCAGCATCGCAAGGTCGACGTCGATGCCGCGATGGTTCACCTCCGCGCCATCGAACGTCAGGCAGTCAGTCAGGGACGCGGCCCCTGCCGGGCATTGCCCATCGGCCCCAGGGGTGGAAGCCACGAAGATGCCGGTCTTGCCTTGCGATGCGCAGGCTTCGGTGACCACGGGCATCAGCTTCGCCTGCGTCAGGACCGCCCTGGCGTCGCAATCGGCGATGATGTAACCGAGCTTGTCGGCCTTTGTGGAGGGGTTGATCGGACTGAAGGTCGCACCTGCCTTGAGTGCGGCAAAGATCGATACGGCGGCCTCCCAGCAATTGTCCATGAAGATCAGAACGCGGTCGTCGCGCCTGATCCCATTCATGAAGAGAGCGGTGGCCAGCCGGCTCGAAAGGTCGTCGAGTTCTTCGTAGCTCAGCCTTTTGCCCCTAGTGACCAATGCCGTCTTGGCCGGGTGGGCAGCAGCCTTCGCCACCAGAAAATGCTCGATCCGCACGGGACGTTCCTCGCCGTTGGCGCTTACGCTGCCAGCGTTTGTGCTCTCGCCTCGATGAAGGACGAGATGCGGTCAAGCGAGTCCAGGTTGGCCGGAACGATGTCGGCATCCACCATCGCGATGCCGAAATTGTCCTCGATGAAGGCCACCAGCTCAAGCACCGCAGTCGAGTCGATAATATCGTTCTCGATCAGCGAGGCTGAATCCGACAGTTTGTAGGAGGTGTCGCCGAACAGGAAGTTGTCGACGATAAAGCTTCTGACCCTGTCCTTGATTGCCGTCATCATGTCTTTCCTTTTCCTCGCCGTCTCAGGCCGCTCTTGCCGCGCCGACCGCTTGGCCGGCGAAATTCTTCTGCCACAGCTGCGTCGACAGAATGCCGACGAAGGCGGCGTTGTCGCGAAATCCGGTCGCGGTCTCCATGCGGCATTTCTCGTGGAGCTTGGCCACCGCCTTGGCGTTGAACAGGCCGCCGGCGGTAATGCTCGCCTCGCCCAGGCAGTCACGAACATAGTCTAGTTCCTCCGCCCCGACGAAGGAGCGGGCCTCCGGGGCGCGGTAAGGTTGCTTGGTGCGTTTGCCGATCGTCGCCGGAAGGTGGTGCCTGGCCACCTTGCGCAATATGTGCTTCTCCATCAAGCCTTGCAGTTTCATCTCCGGCGGAAGTCTTGCCGCGAACTCTACCACGCGATGATCCAGGAAAGGAAACCGCCCTTCGATGCCGTGCGCCATGGCCATCCGATCGCCTTGGCTGGAGAGGATGTAGCCGGGCAGGAGGAAACGGGTTTCGAGATACTGCGCCTGATGCAGTGGATGCCATAGGGAAAACGCCTCGGGCAGGCGGCTGGTCAGCTCTTCAGCCGCGTCATAGCCCTTCAACGTCGCACGCAGATCGCCGGAAAAGAAGATTTTCGCCGCCGCCGTGGTCTTGAAGCGTGGCCGATGCGAGAACAGCGGATCGTCGAGGGCAGCGTTGCTGGTGCCGAAGAAGGCAGCCAGATACTCCACCGATTGCTGTTGCAGGCCCGGCAGATACGGGTAAAGCCGGCGGAACAGCTGCGGCCTTATGCGCGATGTGGGCTGCCGCCCGCAGAACCGGCGGACACGCGCCTCCTTGAAGACGTCGTAGCCGGCGAAGACCTCGTCGGCGCCTTCACCCGTCAGCACCACCTTCAGGCCGGCCTGGCGAACCAGGGCGGATAATTTGTAGAGTGGCGCTGGCGCCGTGCGGATGATCGGCCGCTCGGCAAAGCGGACGACCTCAGGAAAGACCCCGGCGATATCGCGGGCGCCGCATTCTATGGCGTGGTGGCGCGTGCCGAGCGCCGAGGCCATTTCGATCTGAAAGGCGCTTTCGTCATGCTCGGCGCTGTCGAAGGTTACGGAAAATGTCTCCAGTCTCCGAGGAGTCATGCCGGCGGCAAGCGCCGAAACGAGCGACGAATCGAGCCCTCCGGAAAGATAGGAACCGACCGGCACGTCGGCCCGCATGCGAAGCCTCACCGCATCGGTCAGAAGGGCTTGCAACTCCTCTGCCGCGTGGTCCTCGTTCGTGATCTTCGACGGCTCATCACGATGCGGATAGTCCAGGTGCCAGTACCGCTTGACCGTGACCTGCCCCTGCGTCGCAATCATCACACTTGCCGGTTCCAACTCGTGGATATTGCGGAACGCCGTGCGCGGAGCGATCGGCGCCCACAGCGTAAAGATCTGGTCCAGCGCAATCGGATCAATTTCAGCGGAGACGCCCGGGACCTTCAGCAGGGCTTTGATCTCCGAGGCAAAGTAAAGCACCCCGTCCTTGCTTGTGTAGAACAGCGGCCGGACACCCATCCGGTCTCGTGCAAGCACCATTCGTCGCTGCCGATTGTCCCATATCGCCAAGGCGAAATCACCGTTCAGGAGAGACAAGCAGTCTTCGCCCATCTCCTCATAGAGCTGAAGGATGACCTCTGTGTCGCTCGACGTCCGAAAGTGCCGGCCCTTGGCGATCAGCCCTTCGCGCAGTTCTATGTAGTTGAAAATCTCGCCGTTGAACGCAATCGTCAAATTGCCGGCCTCGTCGGACATCGGTTGCTGGCCGTCGCCGATGCCGATCACCGACAGCCGCGCATGCCCGAGCCCGGCATCGGGTGCTACGAATTTCCCTTGCTCATCCGGCCCACGATGGGCAATTGCGGCTACCATGTGCGTGAGCAAAGCTTCCGCATCCCGGATTGACCCGAAATAACCCCCGAATCCACACATCCCTTGAACTCATATTGAACGCTAAGGTGCGGAACATAACCTCGATAGTGGCATCTGGGGTTAATCCGATAATTTCACCGAGCATGTGGTTAACAAGAAGTTTGCCACGATGTGGTCTTCGTGGCTAGGACGCGATGGCTCTCCATCACCTCGCGCTTGCGGCCGTAATAGCCGGAACGATAGCCCAGGCGCTCCGACGTGGCGAACCGCCTGGATACAAACGGACCGCGCGCAACGTGCTGGCGATCTTAAGGCAAATTCAACCGCAGGCTGCCGAGCTGACTATTATTGCGGTAGGTTTTTCAACGGTTGCAATGGCTTAGCGTTTTCCGACACGCCCTAGGCGCGAACGGACCAGAGCGTTTCCAAAAAAGTGTGACACGGTTTTCTCTGCAGAAGCGCGCGGCGCTTCTCAAGCAATTTGCCTCGAAATCAGGAGATGACGGGGGTTTCAACGTGTCTGTGGAACGGTTGATCGCTCTAGGCCTTTTGTCCGGGTTGGCATGGCCGGACACGGCCGGCTAAGGCTGGAAATGTGATTGCACGTCTTCGCTGCCGGGGGGCTGGCCGGAGGACGAGGAGGATGGCGCTGAATTTCGAATATATTGCCGGCCATCCGGCGCTGCACCGTCATGTCGAGGCGCAGTCGAAGGCGCTGCTGCATATCTATGAAACGAGCCCACGCCTGGCCGCCGTGTTCGCCACGCAACAGCGCTGGCTGCTGGCTCACACCGGCCTAGCCCTGCATTTCGCCCGCGACCCGCGCGATCCCCGCACGGAACTGACACTGGCCCGCTTCATCGATGCCGTGCTTCACTATTCCGTCGCCAGCCGCAACACGGCCGAAGCCTTCATCAAGGAGATGCTGTACTATCACATCATCGAATACCTGCCGCACACCGGTGATGGACGAGCCCATCCCTTTCAGGTGACGGCAGCGACGCTGAAGGAATTCGACGGCTGGGTGGTTGCGCATCTGCGCACGCTCGACGGTCTCGACAGCGGCAACCGCCTCGCCGCTTTTCTCGAGCAGCACGGCATGATTGCCAGGCTGCAGCCGCTGGTGGCGGAAGGCCTGCTCTCCTCCAACCCTGTGCGTGAGCCCAAGCAGACGTTTTCGCTGTTCATCTGGCTCAACAATGGCGGCATCGTCATGGATTGGCTGATGTCCGGCATCGATCCCGACAATGCCGCCCTCGACCGGATCCCGACCAGCGTGGTTTCGATCGGTGAATTCGCCAGTTGGCTAAAACTCTCGCGCACCCATCTTGCGCGCAAATTGCGCGACGCCGAAAAGCTCGGCAGCGTCGGCTGGCTGGGCCGGCGCGGGCATTCCGTAATGTGGGTCTCGAACAGCTTCTACCAGGAATACATGACCGTGCAGGCCGCCAAGCTTGCCGTCATCGATGCCGCGTTCGAGGCCTGCCGACCGGCGTCGCCGCACGCTGGCTGAACGTTCGGCGCAGACGCTGTTGCGCAGCCGATCGTGCCGACCGCGAGGACCCGTCCGGGCGCATGGCCGAGGTGGCCTTTCCGCCGTCGGGATACGGACATCTGGACAGCGGGGGCGAAGCCTGAAAGCGGAACGATCCGCGCGAGCGGCAGCGATCCGCCCGACGGGTTCGGGTGGATCAACTGGTCAAAAGCCGGGCGCAGCATCTCAATCGATGTCGAATGAAACGCCCTGCGCCAGCGGCAGCGCCTTGGAATAGTTCACCGTGTTGGTGGCGCGGCGCATATAGGCCTTCCAGGCATCGGAGCCGCTCTCGCGGCCGCCGCCGGTTTCCTTCTCGCCGCCGAACGCGCCGCCGATCTCGGCGCCCGACGTGCCGATGTTGACGTTGGCGATGCCGCAATCCGAACCATCGACGCCGAGGAAGCGCTCGGATTCCTGCAGATCGCGGGTGAAGATCGACGACGACAGTCCGGCGCCGACCGCATTGTGCTCGTCGAGCACGGCATCGAAATCGGAGTACTTCATCACATAGAGGATCGGCGCGAAGGTTTCTTCGGTGACGGGAGCCACCTGCTTCGGCATTTCGACCAGCGCCGGATGCACGTAATAAGCATCGGGATGGCCATTCTCGACCCGCGAACCGCCGGTCAGCTTGCCACCGTGAGCGGTGGCTTCCTTGAGCGCCTTCTGCATGGCGTCGAACGCCGCCTTGTCGATCAGCGGCCCGACGAGCGAAGACGTCTCCAGCGGATTGCCCACCGAGACGCTCTCATAGGCCTTCTTCAGCCGCGGCAGCAGCGCGTCATAGACGCTGTCATGCACGAACAGGCGCCGCAGCGTCGTGCAGCGCTGGCCCGCGGTGCCCATGGCGCCAAAGGCGATGGCGCGCAGCGCCATGTCGAGATCGGCGGTCGGGCAGACGATGCCGGCATTGTTGCCGCCGAGCTCGAGCACGGCGCGGGCAAAGCGCTTGGCCAGCCGCGGGCCGACATCCCGGCCCATGCGGGTCGAGCCGGTGGCAGAAACCAGCGCCACCTTCGGGTGGTCGACCAGGATCTCGCCGACGGAGCGGTCGCCAATCAGCACCGGTGCCAGGCCCTGCGGCGCATCCGCGCCGAAGCGCTTGACCGCGCCGGCAAAAATCGCCTCGCAGGCGAGCGCCGTCAGCGGCGTCTTTTCCGAGGGCTTCCACACCACGGCATCGCCGCAGACCAGCGCCAGCGCCGCGTTCCACGACCACACCGCGACCGGGAAGTTGAAGGCCGAAATGACGCCGACGACGCCGAGCGGATGCCAGGTCTCCATCATGCGATGTCCCGGACGCTCGGTGGCGATAGTCAGACCGTAGAGCTGGCGGGAAAGGCCGACGGCGAAATCGCAGATGTCGATCATTTCCTGGACTTCGCCGAGGCCTTCCGACGGGATCTTGCCGACCTCGACCGACACCAGCCGGCCAAGCTCGGTTTTGTGCGCGCGCAACTCCTCGCCGAGCAGCCGCACCAGTTCGCCGCGCCGGGGACCCGGCACCATCCGCCAAACCTGGAACGCCGTGTGCGCGGCATCGATGGTCTTGGCCGCATCGGCCGGCGAAATCGTCTTCAGCGCCGCGATCTGTTCACCCGTCACCGGACTGCGCACGACGAGGTCGCCGCCGGTCAGCGCGTCCTTGGCCACACCCAGTTTCGCCAGAAGTTCGGCCGTTTCCTTCGCTATCGTCATTTTCATCCCTTTCAGATCCGCTCGCCATCATAGGGCGGCGGTCGAGCCTTGGCGCCATTATCGCCCGCATGCCGCAGGCGCTGTCATGGCGTGCCATTACTCGGTTCAGGGGAAAATCGCCACCCCGGCATGGGCCAAGCCGGGATTGCACGATTGAGCCAGAGGAGAAACAGGCTTAGTGCGCTGTCTTCGCCGGCGCCTTCACGGCTCCGTCTCGCATCAGCCGGTCGATATGCATGCGGATATGGGCGGCTTCCGCTGCCGTGTTGGCCAACGCAATGGCGCGATCGAAGGCGACACGCGCCTCTTCGCCACGGCCGAGCTGCATCAACAGACCGCCCTTGAGGCCGAAGAAGTGGAAATAGCCGGACAGCCTCTCGCCTAGCGGCTCGATCATGGCAAGGGCAGCTTCCGGCCCGCGCACCTTGGCGACCGCAACGGCACGGTTCAGCGTCACCACCGGCGAAGGTTGCATCGCCTCCAGCAGGCTGTAGAGCAGGTCGATCTCTGTCCAGTCGGTCTCCTCGGGGGTTGCCGCCCGCGCATGAAGGGCGGCGATCGCCGCCTGCACCTGGTAGGGTCCGGGCTTCTGGTGGCGCAGGGCCTTGTCGACCAGCGCCAGGCCTTCGTCGATCATCTTGCGGCTCCACAGCGAGCGGTCCTGGTCGTCGAGCAGCACGATCTCGCCATTCTCGTCGAAGCGGGCCGGCGCGCGCGCATGCTGCAGCAAAAGCAATGCCGTCAGGCCCATGATCTCCGGCTCGGTCTGGAACAGCCGCAGCAACAGGCGAGCCAGCCGGATCGCTTCCTCGCAAAGCGGCGCACGCGCCGGCGCCTCGCCGCTGTTGGTGGAATAACCTTCGTTGAAGATCAGATAGACCATGGCGGCGACGGCGGCGAGCCGCTCCGAGCGCTCGACCGCGCCGGGCGTCTCGAACGGCACGCCGGCATCTGCAATGCGCGCCTTGGCGCGCGTGATGCGCTGTTCCATGGCGCTTTCGCCGACCAGGAACGCACGCGCGATCTGTTTGACGGTGAGACCGGAGACGATGCGCAACGCCACCGCGATCTGCTGCGTAGGCGGCAGATCCGGATGGCAGCAGATGAACAAGAGCCGCAATATGTCGTCGCGGTAGTGTGCGCCGTCCAGCCGTTCGGCGATATCGCTCTCGGCATCTTCGAGGTCCGAGATCTGGTCCTCTTCCGGCATCGGCGCCTGCTTGGCGCGCTTGCGCACCGCGTCGATGCCGGTGTTGCGGCCGACAAAGATTAGCCAGGCCGCAGGATCGCGCGGCGGCCCGTTCTGCGGCCAGTTCTTGAGTGCCCTCAGGCACGCGTCCTGGAAAGCTTCCTCCGCCGTATCGAGATTGCGGAAATAGCGCAGCAGCGCACCCATAGCCTGCGGGCGGGCAGCGCTGATCGCCGAGCTTATCCAGGCGAGGTCTGTCATGTGGCTACTCTGGTTGGGTTGAAGACGGAAACCGGTCGGATCTCATAGGATCCGCCGCTGGGATTGACCTCGGAAAGCTCGCGCGCGAAGTCGACGGCTTCGTCGAGATCGGCGCATTCCAGCGTATAGAAGCCGAGGAACTGTTCCTTGGTCTCGGCAAACGGGCCGTCGATGACGACCGATTCGCCCTTGACCTTGCGCAGCGTCGTCGCGGCGGTGGTGGGCAAAAGCCGCGCCACCGGCCCAAGCCGGCCGGCTTGAGCATATTTTTCCTGCACATGCATGAGCTTTGCCATGACCTCGTCATCCTGTGCCTTGCTCCAGGAGGAGACGACATCTTCGGAGGCATAGCAGAGGATAGCGTAGAGCATGGGACGTCCTTTTCTGTCTCAAAGGACGAAACAGTAGGGCCTGTGCCGACATGGCGTCGACAAAAAAGTTACGCCATTTTTGTCAGCCTTCGCTTGCCTTCAACCATCTCAGCACAAGAGCCTCTTCATCATCGAGACCGTCGATCGCTCGCTTGCGCTTGTTGGCCTCGGTCATTTCGCTAAGCAGCCGCCCTTCCACCCAGGCTTCGAAAACCTGTGGATGGATGTAGCATTTGCGGCAGACGGCGCGTGTGTTGCCGAGCCGCTCGGCCACCTTGTCGATGACCGCGTTCATCACACGCTTGGTCTGCGCCTGGCTTTCGGGAAGCTCCGTCCGCGCAAACAGCGACGCGGCATGGATGGTGCCGCCCCAGGTGCGGAAATGCTTGGAGCTGAAATTGGCGCCGATCGCGTCGCGGATATAGCGGTTGACATCGTCGGAACGCACTCCATGCCTCTCGCCGTCCTCGTCGAGATATTGGAACAGTTGCTGCCCCGGAATATCCTGCGCGCCGCGCACGACCCGGGCGATGCGGCGGTCGACCAGCTTCAACTTCCATTCCTTGCCGGACTTGCCCTTGAAGGCAAAGCGCAGGCTGGATCCCTTGATGTCGACGTGGCGGTCGCGCAGCGTCGTCAGCCCAAAGCTCTTGTTGTCGCGGGCATAGGCGGCATTGCCGACCCGGATCATCGTGTTGTCGAGCAGCCAGACAATTGCCGCCACGACGCGCTCGGCCGGCAGGCCGCGGCGGCGCAGATCGGCATCGATCCGGCGGCGCAACTCCGGCAGGCTTTCGGCAAAGGCGACAAGGCTGGAGTATTTGGCGCCGTCGCGCTCGGCGGCCCACAGCGGATGGTAGCGGTACTGTTTGCGCCCGCGCTGGTCGCGGCCGGTCGCCTGGATGTGGCCGGCGGGATCGGGCGAGATCCACACATCCGTCCATGCCGGCGGAATGGCCAGCGCCTTGATGCGGGCAATGGCTGCCGCGCCGACGGCCTGTCCTTTCGCGCCCTTGTAGGAAAAGCCTTCGCCCGCCTTCAGGCGCCGGATCCCCGGCTCGCTGTCGCTGATATAGGTGAGCGAGGCCTGTTCGGCAGCGGTCTGCGCGCCGTTCTTCGGCGCCCCATCGTCCCCCTGTCCGGCCGCCGACCGGCCGGATGGCGTCCCAGATTTGTCCAGCATGCCCGCTCCACGAGATTTTTCTCGTAGATAAGCGCCAGGCCGACTGCTGGTTCCACCGCGTTGCTATGGAATGTGGTCGGGTCCACCAATGGTGGCATCAGCCGGCACGGCCATCCAGAGGCCGCCATCGTCGACGTGAGGCGGATGGTAGTCGCGCCCGGGCGGAATCTGTTCGAACACGGCCCCTGCCTCATCGGCAAGGTAGTCATAGCCCACATCCTGGAGGAGCCCCTTTGGATCAAGGTGGTGGTAGAGATTGCGGCGGGCGATCCGCCGCTTCGGCTCCATCATTTTCAAATGATAGAGGTTGAGCCCGCTGTTGCGGGCCTTGAAACCAAGATCGGGAGGATACCAGAGCCCATGCAGGTCCTCTGGTCGGTACTTCGCCGGATCGTAGGCTCTGAACAGACGATACTGGAACTTTTCGGCCCACAGCCCGTCGACCCGGTACTCGGTCGGCGAATACAATTCGCGGAGCCGGAACCCCCAGACCATGCGCCTGTAATCCCCCGTCAGCTGTCCGATCCGCTCCGCGGTACCGCGTTCCAGCCGCTCATCGGGATCAATAGCGAGGATCCAGTCGGCGGCAGCTTCATGCGCTGCGTCGAGCAAGATCCGCCGCCGCTGCGGCTCGCTGCTGAACACGCCGGTCGCCCCGCGATCGTCATAGGCAATCCAGCCGTCAACGACCGGATCGATATTGGTGATCAGATCGGCAACCAGATGCGCGTCATAACGATAGCTGAAAACTGCGACCGTTCTCTGGCGCGTCCAGAACAGTCGGCTCCGTCGCCAGCGTCGAGGCTTGATTTGGCTCGTTATCATTTTCTTGTTGCCGCTTTCACGCGATTTCGCACGCCAATATAGACACCCACGGATTTGACCAGCAGGGCAAGCCAGACAATTGGCATCGACATCATCGCGAAAGTTCGATCCCGATCGGAAAGCCCGATCTTCGCCAGCTTGCGGGCATTCCGCCGATCGCGAAACGTGTCGCGAAAACACCGAAACGGAGTGTTCAGGGCGGACGCTGCGAGGTAATCGCCGCGGCGACAGCCGCGCCTGTACTGATCGGCAAGCAATCTGGACAGCCGGGTTTCGTTGCGATGAACGGTTTGCACCTTAGGCTCCCAGACCGGCTGCAGTTCCTGCGGCAGCCGCCCCAGAAATTCGGTGTCTTCGGCAGCAGGCATGGTTTCATCGAACAAGCCAAATTCATCGAACAGCCGCCGATCGAACGACACGCCGTAACGCAGCGCACGACCCGACGGCAGACCGGGAAGCCGTCGCATGAACATGATCAGATGAGCCGCACAGGCGATCAGATTGCGCGGATGGCTATTCACCATCGCGCTCGCCACGGCGCGGTCGCCAGCCAGATGCCGCTGCATCCGTGCCTCGGCCCAGCCCGAACAGGCGAGGCAATCATCGGCAAGAAAGGCAACGAAAGGCGCTTTGGTGGCCGCAATGCCGAGATTGCGGGCTGCGCCTACAAACAGCCTTCGACCGACCTCGATCACTGGCACCTTGACCCCGGCGCCGGTCAGCAGCGCCAGGACCTCGCCTCCGCCCGAGTTGACCACTATGATCTCGAGCGGCTCATCCTGATCCAGCAGGGATGTCACCGCCTCGACGATTTGAGCCGGCGCGCGATAGCCGATGACAATGACGGCAAGCTGCGGCGGGGCTGATTCAGGCACGTTGCAACTGGACGCGCGGAGAGGAAAACCAGCGCCCGCAGCGCCAGCTTCAGCTGGTAGCGCCTGCAACGCCAGGTGTTCGACCGCACCTTCGGCGCCGCCGCCGCGATCCTCAGGAACCGCGCCGCCGTCTCCAGATCGCCGCGCGCATAGTGAACCCGGGCGATCTTGAGGGCGACCAGCCCCTCCCTGGTCTTTAGCGACGACAGTGGGATGCCACAGTCAGTCAGCTCGCGCAGCGCCAGCCGCCAGTCGAGAAAGCGGCGCACCGGCCTGGTGATGAAGCGATCATCGGAACGCACTGCCGAAACGTGGTAGATCATGACGGGATGCACGATCAGGGCAAGCGACGCCCTGCCCATCAGCCTGGACCAGAACAGCGTGTCCTCGTCATAGGCAAGCCCGGTCGGGAAGCGCGTGTCGCCGACGACGCGCCGGGAAACCAGCGCACTGCCCACGGCGATCGAGCGAATGTGACCTTCCAGATAGGCCGAGGCATTGGCTATACCGTCTTCTATGTAGCCGGCTGGAAGCTTGAGGTTCCGGTTCTCGCCATCGGTGCGCCGACGGTAGGCGCCGATCACCATGTCGGCGGCCGGCTGCGCCCCCGCCCGGACCAGCATCGACCGCAGCCCGCCCTCCAGATGCAAGTCGTCGGCGTCGATCAGGTAGATCCAGGAGCATTGCGCCTGCGCCAGCGCCACATTGCGGGAGCCGCCCGCGTCCCGGCAGTTGCTCATGAGCACGCGCAACGGCAACGAGAATTGCGTGGCGGCATTCAGCGCGGCTTCTGCCGTCCCGTCCGAGGAGGAATCGTCGACCAGCAGCACCTCGCCGATAACCTCGGCTTCGGAACGAAGCGAGGCCAGCGTGGCCGCTATGGTTGCCGCCGCATTGTGCGCCGGGATGATGACACTGATTGCCGTCAATACCGAACTCCGCATCAGCATGCCTGCCGACCGATCCTCCCCGAAGTTTCAACCGAGCATAACGGGCATCGCCGTAGTTGAGAAGCTGTGCTTCGAGGCTGTCAGGCCTTCTCAAGCGCGACCGGAATGACGTCGACGGCCTGGTCGCCGACCTGGCCGCCGGTGGTTTTCAGCACGCCGACGATCGGAGCCACGTCGGAATAGTCGCGGCCATAGCCAACGGTGATGTGGTCGTTGCTGGCCCGCATGCCATTGGTCGGGTCGAATTCCTGCCAGCCGGCATCGCGCCCACACCACACCTTGACCCAGGCATGCATGGCATCGGCGCCTTCGAGCCGCGGCTTCCCTTTCGGTGGAATGGTGCGCAGGAAGCCGCTGACATAACCCGCAGGAATACCTAGCCCGCGCAGGCCGGCGATCATGATGTGGGAGAAGTCCTGGCAGACGCCCCGCTTCAAACCGAAGGCATCGCTGGCCCCGGTACGCACCGTGGTCGCTTCCCCGTCATAGGTGAAATCGCGGTGGATGCGGTTGCACAGATCGATGGCCATGCCGACCGTCGAGCCGCCGGCGCTGTCGCGGGCATAGGCGGTGATCGCCGCATCGATGCCGGCATGATCGCTGGCGGCGAGAAAGTGATGCGGTGCATCCGGCGCCAGTGACCGTACGGCGCCGAGTTCTTCCCGCAGGCGCTGCAGATCGGGCGACACGTCGAGCCCAGGCTCCGGCCGTGACACCGACACGCGCGCGCTCATTCTGATGTCGAGCCCGTCATGGACGTCGCGAAAGGCGATCGCGGTGACATTGTTGCCGAAGAAATCGGCAAAATCCGTGCGCTCAGATGGGGTCGGCACAAACGAAAGCGAGGCCGCGATCACGCGCTGCACGCCGGCAATGGTCGGCGGCAATACACGCACCTGATGCCGGCTGCCGCCGGCCGCGGCGTCATAATCGTAGCTGAGATGAAGCCTGATATCGTACAGCATGTTAACCGAAATACGCTTTAGCCAGGCTGCTATAGAGGTTGCCGATCTCAGTTGCGAGATCGTCCAGCACCTCCGCCGACATCTCCGATGGCTCCATGACGGCAATTGCCGTGTTGAGCTGCAGGATTTCCTTGGCCGCGACCGACATATGCCCCTCCGGCCCAACCGATGGCAACAGGCCGATCTCCGCCTTCAGCCGTTCGAGCTGGAACAGGATCGAGCGCGGGTTGAGTGGGTCGAGCGCCAAGAGGTCGATCACCGTGCGCCGTCCGGCCCGCACCGGATATTGCCGGCGGTGGGTCATGACGCTGTCGCCGATCTCCAGCATCATGTCGAGCGAGCCGTCCGGCGCACCGGACCTTGTCAGTCGGGCTAGCGTACGGGCGATCTGGATGCCGCGCTCGATCCGCCGGCCGATCTCGAGGAAACGCCAGCCGGTGAAACGGTACATATTCTCGTGCAACAGGCCAGAGAAACCGGCGAGCTTGCGCAGCATGACCGTCATCGCCCGTGTCGCGTCGTCACCCGTCGCCACCGTGGTGGCGAACTGATGAATGGTCTTCGACAGGTCCTTCAGCGCCAGCCAGCCATCGGGCGAAAAGCGGTCGCGGATCTGTCCGGCGCTGTAGACGGCGCTGTCCAGCGTGCCGATCAATCCGGGCGGAATGGCCGCTTCGAGATCGATGCCGAAGGGTTCGAGATAGTCCCTTATATCGGCGAGCAGCAGCATGTCAGGATCGGACGTCTCGGCCAGCCGCACATGATAGGCGCGCAGGATGCGAACCGTATCCTCCGAGCGCTCGATATAGCGGCCGAGCCAGGTCAGGTTTTCCGCCGCGCGGCTGGGCAGGCTGCCCGGCATGGTGCGGACGAAGCTGTCATGCTCCTGGGGCAGCAGTGTCTCGCGCTCGACCGACCGGTCGCTGACCACCCAGACGTCGGCCGCCTGGCCGCCGCGCTGCATGGCGATGGCCGTCGGGTCGAGCGAAAGGCCGACACGGGCGAAACCGCCCGGCATTACCGTCCAGCCATCGGGCGTACGCGCCAGATAAACGCGCAGGCTTGCCGGTCGCGGTTCCAGCCAGCCGCCGACATAGACCGGCGTCGTCGACAGCGTCACCGCTTCCTGGCCGACGAAACCGCTGCCATCGCTCTCGATGCGCGCGATCAGCGCGATGCGTTCCTCCGGCGTCAGTGCCGAACCGAGCCTGGTCTGGCCGTCATCCTCGAAGGCCAGCCGCGTCGACAGCGCCGGACCGATCACCATGCGATCGATATTGGCAAGCACATGGGCCCGTTCGGTTGCTTGCCCGCACCACCAGGTGGCGACGCTTGGCAACAGAAGTTCTTCGCCGCGCAATGCGCGCGAAATCTTCGGCAGGAAGGCGAGCAGCGCCCGGGTTTCCATCAAGCCCGAACCCAGCGCATTGACCGTCGAAACCGTGCCGCGGCGGATCGCCTCGACCAGCCCCGGGGTGCCGATATGCGAGTCTGGCCGCAGTTCCAGCGGATCGGCGAAGGCGGCATCGAGCCGCCGCCACAGCACGCTGATCGGCATCAGCCCCGAAACCGTGCGCACCATAAGCTTGCCGCCGGCGACGGTCAGATCCTCGCCCTCGAGCAGCATGATGCCGAGATAGCGGGCGATATAGGCGTGCTCGTAATAGGTCTCGTTGAGCGGCCCCGGCGTCAGAATGGCGACGCGGCCGTCATTCTCCTTCGCCATGCCGATCAGAGCATCGCGAAAGCGACGGAAGAAACCGGCGAGACGGTGCACATGCATCTCGCCATAGATGTCGGACAAAGCCCGCGTCGTGGCGACTCGGTTTTCCAGCGCAAAGCCGGCGCCCGACGGCGCCTGCGTGCGGTCGCCCAGCACCCACCAGCTTCCATCCGGTCCACGGCCGAGCTCGAAGGCGCAAAAATGCAGGAAATGACCGCTGGCCGGCATGGTGCCGACGACGGGGCGCAAATATTCGGGGCTCGCCGCAATCAGGCCTGCCGGCAGGATTCCCTTCTCGGTCAGCCGGTTCGGCCCGTAAATATCAGCGACTATCTCCTCGAAAAGCTCGGCGCGCTGGACGAGACCGGCGCTGATCCCGGCCCATTCCTTGTCTTCGATCAGCAGCGGGATATGCGCCAGTGGCCATTCGCGCTCGTTGGCGCCGGCCTTGTCGTAGACGCGATAATAAACGCCGGCGTCGCGCAGATACTGGTCGGCGCGGGCAAAGCGCTGGCCCAGCTTTTCGGGACCCAGCTCCTCCAGCGCCTCGATGAAGGGCGCCCAGGCCGGACGCGGATGGCCCGAAGCATCGACCATCTCGTCGACGACGCCGTCAATCGGCTGGTAGTGCTCCAGCAGACTGTGCCTCAGCGGCTTGCCGCGGACCTTTTTCTGATTCCCCTTTGCCATCGCTGATCAGAGTCTTGCTGGCCGCCTGAGGTCAAGGGTCATGGGGAAGTCTTCAGAGGCTTCTTCATTGCGCAGCACATAGGCCGACGGCGTATGGCCGCGCGGCTCGAAGCGGGCGAGACGCCTCGCCTCGGCCTCATTGCCGTTGACCGGGAACGTGTCGTAGCTGCGCCCACCTGGATGCGCGACATGGTAGACGCAGCCGCCCACCGCCCGCCCCGACCAACGGTCGTAAATGTCGAAGACCAAAGGCGTGTTGACCGGCAGCGCCGGATGCAGGCCCGACGAAGGCTGCCAGGCCTTGAAGCGCACACCGGCCACCGCGACCTCGCGATTGTCGGTGACCTTCATCGGCACGATTCGGCCATTGCAGACAATGGCATGACGTTCCGGGTTGAGGCCTTCGGTCCTGACCTGCAGCCGTTCGACCGAGGAATCGACGAAGCGCACGGTGCCGCCGATGGCGCCTTGCTCACCCATCACATGCCACGGCTCCAGCGCCTGCCGCAGTTCCAGCTTGATGCCGGCATGCTGGACTTCGCCGCAGAACGGAAAGCGGAACTCCAGCTGGGCATCGAACCATTCCGGCCGGAATTCGAAACCGTTGAGCTTGAGGTCGTCGAGCATGTCGAGGAAATCCGCCCAGACATAATGCGGCAGCATGAAACGGTCATGGAGCGAGGTGCCCCAGCGCACGAAGCGGCCATCAAGCGGGTTGTTCCACGCACGGGCGATGATGGCGCGTACCAGCAATTGCTGCGCCAGCGACATGCGCGCATTGGGCGGCATCTCGAAACCGCGGAACTCAACAAGCCCAAGCCGGCCGGTCGGGCCATCGGGCGAAAACAGCTTGTCGATGCAGATTTCCGAGCGGTGCGTATTGCCGGTGACATCGGTCAACAGGTTGCGAAACAGTCGGTCGACCAGCCAAGGCAGCGGTGGGTTGCCCTGGCCCGGGTGCGGCACCTGCGCCATCGCGATCTCGAGTTCGTAAAGCGAATCGTGCCGCGCCTCGTCGAAGCGCGGCGCCTGGCTGGTCGGGCCGATGAACAGGCCGGAGAATAGATAGGACAGCGACGGGCGCCGCTGCCATTGCAGCACCAGGCTCTTCAACAGATCGGGCCGGCGCAGGAACGGGCTGTCATTGGGCGTCGCGCCGCCGACGACGACATGGTTGCCCCCGCCGGTACCGGTGTGGCGGCCGTCGATCATGAACTTGTCGGCGCCAAGCCGCGTCTGCCGTGCTTCCTCGTAGATCGCCGTCGTCGTCGCCACGCAGTCCTGCCAGTTGGCAGCCGGATGGATGTTGACCTCGATGACGCCGGGATCGGGTGCCACCCTGATGACGTTGAGGCGCGGATCGTGCGGCGGTCCATAGCCTTCGATATGGACGGGAAGGCCGATCGCCTTGGCCGCGTTTTCGGCGGCTGCGACGAGTTCGAGATAGTCTTCCAGCGCCTCGACCGGCGGCATGAACACGCACAGCCGCCCGTCGCGTGGCTCGACCGAAAGTGCTGTACGCACCGCGCCGCCGATCTCGGTGATCTCCTGTTCGACCCTATCCTGCTGGCCGGTCGTCGCCGTGAAAGAAATCGCCTGCTGGCGTCGTGCCATCTCGTCGGCGCCTTCCAGCTCGGCCGGAGCCGGTTCTGGCAGTATGGCTTCCCGCGCCGGCAGCGGTCCACGCGGCAGCGACGGATCGACCGGCACAATATAGGGGAACTGCGCCGGCGGCACATAGGGCAGCGTGCCCAGCGGCAGGCGGTAACCGACAGGGGAATCGCCCGGCACCAGGAACAGCCGCCCGCGCCGGGTCTTCCACTTCTCCGAGCGCCAGCGCGGGTCCGAAGCCTGGCTGTTCCAGCGCTGCACCGGCAGCACGTAGCCCGACGGCTTGGTCAGCCCGCGCTCGAACACTTTCGCCATGCGGCTGCGCTCTTCCGGGTCTTCCAGCTTGGAGTTGGACGGATCGACATTGTCGGGCAGCTTGCCTTCTTTCAGCAGCCATTCGGCCGGGTCCTCATAGGCCTCGCTGACCATCGCCTTGTCGATGCCGAGTTCGCCGGCGATTGCCGTCAGCAAGCTCTCGGCCTGCTGCGGCCCCACCTTTGCGTCGCTCTTTTCGCGTGCGATCAGCGACGGATCGCTCCACACCGGCTGGCCGTCGGTGCGCCAATAGAGCGAAAAGGTCCAGCGCGGCAGGCTTTCGCCCGGATACCATTTGCCCTGGCCGTAGTGGAGGAAGCCGCCCGGCGCGAAGCGTTCGCGCAATTTACGGATCAGCGCATCGGCCTTTTCGCGCTTGGTCGGGCCGACGGCGGCGGTGTTCCACTCGGCGGACTCGAAATCGTCGATGGAGACAAAGGTCGGCTCGCCGCCCATGGTCAGCCTGACGTCGCCCGCTTGAAGTGCGGCGTCGACCTTGTTGCCCAGCGCATCCAGCGCCTGCCAGCTTTCGTCCGAGAATGGCTTGGTGATGCGCGGATGTTCGGCGATGCGGTCGACACGCATGTCGAAGCCGAATTCGACATTGGCGAAGCTCGCCATGCCGGAAATGGGTGCGGCGTTGCGGAAATGCGGCGTGGCCGCCAGCGGCACATGGCTTTCGCCGGTGAGCAGGCCCGACGTCGGATCGAAGCCGATCCAGCCGGCGCCCGGCAGATAGACCTCGCACCAGGCGTGCAGGTCGGTGAAGTCGACGGCGGTTCCGGCTGGGCCATCGAGCGCGACCAGATCGGGCTTCAGCTGGATCAGATAGCCTGAGACGAAACGCGCGGCGAGGCCGAGATTCCTGAGAATTTGCACCAGCAGCCAGCTCGAATCCCGGCACGATCCCTTTTTCGCGGCCAGCGTTTCCTCCGGCGAGAACACGCCGGTTTCCATCCGCACGATATAAGCGATCTCCCGCTGCAGCCGCGCATTGAGGTCGACGACGAAATTGACGGTGTTGGTGGCGCTACGGTCGATGGTTGCGAGGAAAGCAGACAGCAGCGGCCCCGCCGGCTCCGGCGTGCGGTAGATGGCGAGATCGTCCCTGATGTCTTCGGGGTACTCGAACGGGAAGGTCTCGGCCGATGGCTCGACGAAGAAATCGAACGGATTGTAGACCGTCATGTCGGCGACGAGGTCGACCTCGATCTTCAATTCCGTCACCGGTTCCGGGAAGACGAAGCGGGCCAGGAAATTGCCGTAGGGGTCCTGCTGCAGATTGACGAAGTGGTTCGCCGGCCCGACCTTCAGCGAATGGCTGAGCACCTTGGTGCGGGAATGCGGTGCCGGCTGCAGCCTGATGACCTGGGGCCCGAGAACCACCGGCCGGTCGTATTTGTAATGGGTCAGGTGGTAGACGGCTGCCAGTATTGCCATGGGGCCCCGGAGATCGGCGTTTCTTCAGCCGAACCCTGACACATCTATTGGCCATTCTCCAAGCAGAGATGTTGCGCTGCACCTAAATTAAGCAGCCGAAGCCGGCTACGCTGTGTCGAGATTCAGGTCAGGCCGAGTCGAAAATGGCTGATACCGAGAACCGGAGCAGAGCGTACTTTTGGTACGCGAGCACCGGAAGCGCAGGTATCGGCCATTTGCAGGCCGGCCTCACTTGAATTCGGCACAGCTTAGAAAAACGCCTGTATCCCCGTCTGAGCCCTGCCAAGGATCAGCGCATGCACGTCATGCGTGCCTTCATAGGTGTTGACCGTCTCCAGGTTCTGCGCGTGGCGCATGACGTGGTAGCCGATCTGGATGCCGTTGCCGCCATGCATGTCGCGGGCCTGGCGGGCGATGTCGAGCGCCTTGCCGCAATTGTTGCGCTTGACGATCGAGATCATTTCCGGGGCCATCTTGCCTTCATCCATCAGCCGCCCGACGCGCAGCGAGCCCTGCAGGCCCAGCGCGATCTCGGTCTGCATGTCGGCGAGCTTTTTCTGGAACAGCTGCGTGCCGGCGAGCGGCTTGCCGAACTGCTTGCGGTCGAGTCCATACTGCCGGGCCCGGTGCCAGCAATCCTCGGCGGCGCCCATCGCGCCCCAGGAAATGCCGTAGCGGGCCCGGTTGAGGCAGCCGAATGGGCCGCCGAGGCCCCTGGCGTTGGGCAGCAGCGCGTCTTCGCCAACCTCGACGCCTTCCATCACCACCTCGCCGGTGATCGAGGCCCTAAGGCTGAGCTTGCCGCCGATCTTCGGCGCCGACAGCCCCTTCATGCCCTTCTCCAGCACGAAACCGCGGATTTCGTCCTTGCCGTTGTCGCCCTTCAGCTTCGCCCAGACCACGAACACGTCGGCGATCGGCGCGTTGGATATCCACATTTTCGAGCCGGAAATCTTGTAGCCGTTCGCCGTCTTCTCGGCCCGCGTCTTCATGCCGCCCGGATCGGAACCGGCATCCGGCTCGGTCAGGCCGAAACAGCCGATCCATTCGCCCGAAGCCAGCTTCGGCAGGTATCTCTTGCGCTGCTCTTCCGTGCCATAGGCATGGATGGGGTACATCACCAGCGACGATTGCACCGACATCATCGAGCGGTAGCCGGAATCGACCCGCTCGACCTCGCGCGCCACCAACCCGTAGGTGACGTAATTGGCGCCGAGCCCGCCATATTCCTCAGGGACGGTGATGCCGAGCAGGCCGGCCTCGCCCATCTCGCGAAAGATGCCGGCATCGGTCTTTTCCTCGAGATAGGCCTCCTCGATGCGCGGCGCGAGCTTGTCTGCGGCAAAGGCGGCCGCGCCATCGCGCACCATGCGCTCATCCTCGGAAAGCTGGTTCTCGATCAGGAAGGGGTCTTCCCAAACGAACGCGTTCTTGTCGGCGGCCATGGCTTCGCTCTCTCCCAAAATCTTGAAGTGCTCGGGCTTATCCGCCTTCGCTTCGGAAAAATCAAACAAAATTGCATCACCGATCAATGAGGTTTAGTAATGGATCATGAACGTCCAACGCCGGCTTTTGCCCAGCACCAGCGCCCTTGCCGCCTTCGAGGCCGTGGCCCGCCTTGGCTCCTTCACCGCTGCCGCCCAGGAACTCGATTTGACCCAAGGGGCCGTCAGCCGCCAGATAGCCCTTCTGGAGGAACAGTTCGGCCGCCGGCTGTTCGAGCGCGACAGCCGCAATGTTCGGCTGTCCACGGCGGGCGAAATCTATGCCGAAGCCGTGCGGGCGGCACTGGGGCAATTGCGCGACGCCGCGCTCGGATTGATGAGCAATCGGCATAGCGGCATGCTGAACCTCGCCATACTGCCGACCTTCGGCACGCGCTGGCTGATGCCTCTGATCCCGGATTTCGTCGCAGAAAACCCTGACATCACCATCAACTTTGTCACCCGCATCGGCCGCTTCGACTTCGCCCGCGAGCGGCTCGACGCCGCCATCCATCATGGCCAGCCCGACTGGCCGGACGCCGATTCCACATTGTTGATGCGCGAAACCGTGATGCCGGTGGTTTCGCCCGACTTCCTTGCCAGCCGCGATATCACCACGGCGGCCGACATCAGCCGCCTGCCGCTGCTGCACATGGCGACGCGTCCCGGGGCCTGGGGCGAATGGTTCGAGGAACAGGGCTTGAGCGCACCGATCGGACCCGGCATGCAGTTCGAGCAATTCGGCACCGTTGCCCAAGCCTGCATGGCGGGGCTTGGCGTCGCGCTCCTGCCTCAAGTTCTTATCGCCGGCGAATTGCAGCGCGGTCAGCTCGTGCCGGCGCCGGGACAGCCGATGCAAAGCCGCAGCGCCTACTACCTCGTCGTCCCGAACGACAAGCGCGGCCACCCGCCCGTCGTCAGCTTTCGCGACTGGCTGCTGGGCCAGGTTGAAAAGGAACCGGCCGTTCTGGCCTGGTAGCTACTTCCGCTTCATCGGCACGGTTTCCGGCTGGAAGCGCAGCGTTTTTGCGACTTGCGTTCGGCAACTTTCGCATCGAGCTTGCTTTTGATCCGGGCGAAAGCCTGGTCTCCATCGACCGAACTGCCACTCGCCATGCCCTCGTCCCAAAGACGCCCCAACTCTTGGACACTCACTTTCTCGAAACTTGCCATATCGCGCGTATCTCCACACAAGGATGGTAGATAACGCTCTAGCGATTGCAAGGAACCATCCGAGGCTACTTCCGCTTCAAGGCATCGGCCAGCGCCGCACCAAACGCGCCTTGCTGTGCCGATCGTTCCGGCTGACGCTGCGGCATCGGCGAAGGTTGCGCCGGCTTGCCGCCGCCATTGTCGCGCGGCCCCTTCGGCGTCCCGCCCTCGCCGCCGTCCTTGCGCATGGACAACGCGATGCGCTTGCGCTTGATGTCGACATCGACGACCCGCACCTTCACCACATCGCCCGCCTTCACCACCTCATGCGCGTCCTTGATGAAACGATCGGCCAGTTGCGAGACATGCACCAGCCCGTCCTGGTGCACGCCGATATCGACGAAGGCGCCGAAGGCCGCGACATTGGTGACGGTGCCTTCGAGAAGCATGCCGGGCTTCAGATCCTTGATATCGTCGACGCCGTCGGCAAAGGTCGCCGTCTTGAAGCCGGGGCGCGGGTCGCGGCCGGGCTTTTCCAGCTCCGCAATGATGTCGCGCACCGTCGGCAGGCCGAACCGTTCGTCAACGAAGACGCGCGGATCGAGCGCCTTGAGCGCGGCACTGTCTCCCATCAGCGAGCGCACATCGCGACCGCAGGCAGCGACGATCTTCTTGGCCACGCCATAGGCTTCCGGATGGACGGACGAGGCGTCGAGCGGCTCGCTGCCATTGGCAATGCGGAGGAACCCTGCGGACTGTTCGAACGCGCGCGGGCCGAGCCGCGCTACCTTGAGCAGTTCCTTGCGGCTGGCGAACGGCCCGGTCGCATCGCGATGCGCGACAATGGCATCGGCAAGCGACGCGCCCAGGCCTGACACGCGGGCCAAGAGCGGCGCCGAGGCGGTGTTGAGATCGACGCCGACAGCATTCACCGCGTCCTCCACCACCGCCTCCAGCGAGCGGCCAAGCCGGTACTGGTCGACATCATGCTGGTACTGGCCAACGCCGATCGATTTCGGCTCGATCTTGACCAGTTCGGCGAGCGGGTCCTGCAGGCGCCTGGCGATCGACACCGCACCGCGCAGCGACACGTCGAGCCCGGGAAACTCAGCCGCCGCTGTCGCGGAGGCCGAATAGACCGAGGCGCCGGCTTCGCTGACGATCACCTTGAGCGGCTTTGGCCCACCATCTGAAGGCATGTCGGACAGCATGTCGGCGACCAGCTTTTCAGTCTCGCGGCTGCCGGTGCCGTTGCCAATCGAGATCAGCTCGACCTTGTGCAGGCGGATGAGCTTGGCGAGCTCCGCCTGTGTGCCGCGCACATCGTTCCGCGGCGGAAATGGATAGACCGTCGTCGTCGCCAGCACCTTGCCGGTGCCATCTACCACCGCGACCTTGACGCCGGTGCGGATGCCGGGATCGAGCCCCATGGTCGGACGCGATCCTGCGGGCGCTGCCAGCAGCAAATCCTTGAGGTTGCGTGCAAAGACATGGATCGCCTCTTCCTCCGCCCGCTCGCGCAGGTCACGCATCAAATCGAGCGTCAGGTGCAGCGAAAGCTTGATCCGCCAGGTCCAGCCGGCGACTTCCATCAGCCAGCGGTCGCCCGGCAGGCTGCCGCCGATGGCGTAGGCATTGGCGATCATCCGCTCGACCGGCTTCACCGGCGAGGCATGGTCGGCATCGACCTCGATGTCGAGCGACAACACCTCTTCGTTGCGGCCGCGCAGCATGGCCAGCGCACGGTGGCTCGGAACATTTGCCCAACGCTCGACATGGTCGAAATAGTCGGAGAATTTCGCCCCGGCCTCCTGCTTGCCGTCGACGACACGGGCACGCATGAAAGCGCGCTCCTTCATGTAGGTTCGCAATTTGCCGACCAGATCGGCATTTTCCGCAAACTGTTCCGACAGGATGTCGCGTGCGCCTTCCAGTGCGGCCTTGGCGTCGGCCACATCCTCGGTCACATAAGCCAGCGCCGCCTCGGCGGGCACCAACGACCGGTTGGCCAAAATAGCCTCCGCCAATGGCCCCAGCCTGCGCTCCCGGGCGATCTCGGCCTTGGTGCGGCGCTTGGGCTTGTAGGGCAGGTAGATGTCTTCCAGTTCAGCCTTGGTGGCGGCAGCCACAATTTTGGCCTCAAGTTCGTCGGTCAGCTTGCCCTGCTCGCGAATCGAACCAAGGATCGTATCGCGCCGCGCATCGAGCTCGCGCAGATAGGCCAGCCGCTCGGCAAGGTCGCGCAATTGCGTGTCGTCGAGCCCGCCGGTGACCTCCTTGCGGTAGCGCGCCACGAACGGCACCGTCGCGCCCTCATCGAGCAGCCCTATAGCTGCCGATGCCTGCTCCGACCGCGCCCCGATCTCTGCCGCGATGATGGATGCGATGCGTTTGCTGTCTGCTGCCATGCTGGTCCCTGTCGCAAAGAGCGGCGACCATAGGCGCTGATGTCCGTCCCGCCAACCGCAGTGTTCTCAAGCGTCAAAGAGGTCCACAGGAAAGCGCCTTGCTTTGGCTCGTCCTCAGACCATCCCGCTCAGCGCCTCGAAAAAGGCAACGATCTCGCGTTCGAGCGGATAATCTTCAGGCACCGGCTGCGACCCCATTTTTGCAATCACCACTTCCGTCTTCGGGTTGACGTAGAGCCATTGGCCGTGGATGCCGATGCCGCAGAAGGCGCCGTTTGCCGCCCCCGTCTGGTACCATTTGTTACGGTAACGGCCCTTTGGGAACAGATGCACCATTGTGCCGCGCTGCCAGGCCTCCGCGCTGCCGCCGGCAACGGTCGTATCGCGCACCCAGCCTTCTGGCACGATGCCGCGGCCATTGGCCGTGCCGCCCTGCCGCATCATCTCGCCGATACGCGCCAGGTCGCGCGGCGTCACCGAAATGCCGCCGGCGGTGCGCGCCGTACCTTCCATGTCGACGCCGATCGAAGCCTCGCTGACAGCACCCAGCGGTAGCCACAGTTTCTCGCGCATGAGGTCCGGGAAGCGCTGGCCGGAAGCTCGTTCGAGCAACAGGCCGAGCAGATCGGAATTGGGCGAACGGTAGCGGAAGGTTTTGCCGTGCGGTTCTTCGAGCCGCTGCAAGGTCAGAATGAATTCGCGCAAGCTTTCAGTGCCGCCGCCCGGATTCCACAGCGTAGCGCGACGGTAACGGGCAAAGGCGCTTTCGGGATCGAGATAGGCCTCCTCGAAGTCGAGGCTGACGCTCATATCGAGCACATGCCGGCAGCTTGCATCGGCATAGGCCGAACCGGCGGCTTCCGGAATGTACTGGGTCACCGGCGCTTCCGGGTCGAACACGCCCTCGCCTTCCAGTATTCCGGCGATGATCGCGGTGACCGATTTGCTGATCGAAAAGATGATGTGACGGGCGCCGAAATCCATATTGGGCGCGAACCAGTCGCCGATGACCTTGCCAGCCTTCATCACCGTCAGCGCGTCGCTGCTCGAACGTGTGAGGAATTCGGCCACCGTTTCCGGGGCGCTGGCGATCGAAACCTTTTCGCCGAGCAGGCCGCTCAGGTCCCGCACCGGCGCTTCGACGCTTCCCGGCGTCGGCGCCACGGGAGCGGTCGGCACCAGCTCGCCAAGGTTCTGGAACGACCAGCGGTTGAACGGGCTTTCGCGCCAGTTGGAGAGCAGCACCTCATTGCGGGCAAAGCCGTAGCGGGTCTCGAACGCAGTCTTGCCGGTCATGAACGTTTCCTCAGAGGGATGGTTTGTTGTGGGTCAACCAAGCGCCTTGGCGATGGCGTGCACCGCCTTCAGCGTTGCCACCGAATAGGCGACATTGCTGAAATCCGGATAGCTTGAAAGCTTGACCACGACCATGCCGGTGTCCCAGTCGATATGGATCATCTGCCCGAACACGCCTCGGCACATCAAAGCGCGCGTGCGCGGATTCTCGATCCAGAACTGGTTGCGATAGCTGCCCTCCGGCAGGCTCGGATTGAAGTCCGGCCCATGCTTGCCGTTGCGCGTCGCCTCGATCCAGTCGGCCGGCACGATGCCGCGGCCCTTGTCGAGGATCAGCTGGCCGAAGCGGGCGTAATCGCGCAGCGTCGCGTTGAAGCCGCCATCGGCCAGCGCATAGCCGGCGCTGTCGACCGTGAAGCAAGCGCTTTCGTCGGCGCCGAGCTTCTGCCACAGCTCCTCGGACACCAGCTGCGCCAGACGTTTACCGGTGACCCGCTCCATGATGAAGGCAAGCACGTCGGTCTCGATCGAGCGGTACTCGAACGCGGCGCCATGCGGCCGCACCTTGTCCTTCAGCTGCAGGATCAACTCGAACAGATGCGGCGGCCATTGGAAATCCGGATCGCTGTCCGGCGGCACCGGCTTCCAGCCCGTGGCGACATCAACCTGGCCGATGTCGGAGTAACGGTCGGTGTATTCCTCGGAAAACCGCACGCCGGTGGTCATATCCAGCACATGCTGCACGCTGGCGCCGTCCCAGCCGGTCGCGCCGAGCTCCGGCAGATAGGCGCTCACCGGTTTGGCCGGGTCGATCAAGCCGCGCCCAACCAGAATACCGAACACGGTGCCTGTTACCGACTTCGCCATCGACTGCGACAGATGCAGCGTGCGCTCGGCCATGCCGTTGAAATAGCGCTCATAGGCGACCTTGCCGTCTTTGAGCACCAGGAAGCCGTCCGTGTAGGTCTCGTCGAGCAGGCCAACGAGCGTCGTCGGACGGCCCTTGCTGTCTTCCACCGGCAGCGCGTCGAGATCGGTCTCTGCGCGCTCAAGACGATGGCGATGGCCATTACCGCGCCAGACCTCGATGGTCGGCAGGAATTCGCGGATGTGTTGGAAGGCCCAGCGATTCCATGGCGGCCGGTCCCAGTCGAGCTTCGGCAGCACCATTTGAGGCGGCGAGCCCTGCATGATCGACGGCCGCGGATCGCTGTTGCGATAGGAGTCCATGAAAGCCATTCCGGAAAAGAAAAGACCCGGCGGCGCATGCCGCCGGGTCTGTCAGACTGCGGTTATTTCTGCAGTTCGGTCCAGATCTTGGTGTAGATGTCCTGGATCTCAGGCGCGCACATCTTCTGGAATTCGCCTTGTGCCTTCGCAGCCTCCGGAATGACGACTTCCGGGGCATCCTTCATATCGGCCGGCATGTATCTGTCCGAGCCGGTAATGGCGTTTGCGTAACGGTGGAAGGCCGAGAGGCCGGCCGCGTTTTCCGGATCCATGATGAAGTTCTGGAACAGCTTGGCGTTCTCGACATTTTTGGCTTCCTTGAGAACGACGACGTTATCGCTCCACAGGCCGTAGCCTTCCTTCGGATAATTGTAATGGATGGCCGGATTGGCCAGCCGCTGACGCAGCGCCGAACCGTTCCAGTCGCTGGTCGCCTTGAAGTCGCCGGCGCCCATCTTTTCGATGGTGTTGTATTCCATGGCGATCCAGTTCGGCTTGGCCGCGACAAGCGTGTCGCGCACCTTCTTCAGCACCGTCTTGTCGTCGGTGCACTGCTGGCCGCCGACATATTTGATCGCCGCGAAGATAACGTCATTCATCTCGGGAACGACATTGGTCTTGCCCTTCAGCTCGTCCGGCGTGTTGAAGATGATGCCCCAGCTGTCGGCTGGTCCCTTGTAGGCATCGGTGTTGACGACGACGCCGACGGTGCCCAGCGCCCACGGCACGGAATATTTGCGGCCGGGGTCGAAGTCTGGATTGGCCCATTCCGGCGCCACGTTCTTGAAGTTCTCCATCTTGCCCGGATCGGTCTCCTGCACGAGGCCCTCCTTGATCCAGATCGGCACGTAGGTTTGCGACGGAACGGCGATGTCGAAGCCGGTGCCGCCCTGGCGTACCTTGGCGAGCGCCGTATCGTTGGAATCGTAATCGGTGATGGTCACCTTGACGTTGTATTTGGCTTCGAACTTTTTGATCACGTCGGGGCTGGTATAGTTGCCCCAATTGTAGATGTTCAGCTCGCCATCGGCGCGGGCCAGGCTCGTCGTTGCGAGCAGCGCCAACCCCATGGCGGCTGTCGTTGTTTTCCAGTTCATGGTTTTAGCTCCCATTTGTCGGTTCAGTCTCTTTTCCTGCTGACGAAGAAAAACAACGTGACGATCGCGACCGAAAGCAGCAGGAAGGCGGTCGATATCGCGTTGATCTCAGGCGTGATGCCGCGGCGGATCTGGCCGAGCATGTAGGTGGGCAGCGTATCCTGGCCGCCCGATTTGACAAACTCGGTGATGACGACGTCATCGAGCGAGATGACGAAGGCCAGCATCAGTCCGGCCAGTATGCCGGGCCACAAAAGCGGCAGCGTGATGCGGCGGAAGGTCTTCCAAGGCGTCGCGTACAGATCGGCGGCCGCGCGCTCCAGCGTCAGGTCCATGTTTTCCAGCCGCGCCCGGATCGGCAGATAGGCAAACGGGATGCAGAACGCCGTGTGCGCGGCGATCAGATAGCCAATGCCGGAATAGCCGGTGAAGATCTTGATGCGCGAGAAGAAGATCAGCAGCGCCACGCCCGTGACGATCTCGGGCACCATCAGCGGCTGGTTGATCGCCGCATATTTGAAGGTGAGGCCCGGATAGGACGCGGTGCGCGTGGTGGCGAGCGCGGCCATGGTGGCAAAGATTGTCGACAGCACCGCAGCGACGGCGCCGATCTGGAACGAGCGTAGCGTCGCGTCGATAACTTGCACGTTCTGCCAAGCCGACTGGAACCAGCGCATCGAAAAGCCGCCCCATTCGGACGTCGAGTTCGCCGCGTTGAAGGCATAGGCGACCAGCACGATGATCGGCAGATAGAGCACGATAAAACAGGTCGCAGCGATCACCGTGAAGCCGGTCTGGTGCTTGATGGAAAAGTTCTTAGCCATGCCGCGTCCCCGACTTGCCGGCATTGCGCACATAGGCAAGCAGCGCCACCATGACGATGATCATCACCGTGATCGACAGCGCCGAGCCGAGCGGCCAGTTGCGGCCTTGGCCGAACTGCAATTCGATCAGGTTGGACAGCATCATATTCTTGCCGCCGCCAAGCACGCTCGGCGTCACATAGGCGCCAAGGGCTGGAATGAAGACCAGGATGGAGCCGGCAATGACGCCGGGTTTGACCAGCGGGAAAATGATCTTCCGCAATACCTTGAATCGGGTCGCGTAGAGGTCGTAGCCCGCCTCGACGAGGCGAAAATCAAGCTTCTCCATGCTGGCATAGATCGGCAGCACCATCAGCGGCAGATAGACATAGGCCATGCCGATCAGAATCGCCGTGTCGGTGAAGAGGATCTGCACCGGCGCTGAGACGATACCAAGCTTGATAAGGATGGTGTTGATGATGCCTTCGTTGCGGATGATCTGCAGCACGGCGAAGGTGCGGATCAGAAGGTTGGTCCAGAACGGAATGGTGATCAGGAACAGCCAGAGATCCCTGGTTTTCTCGCTGCGCGTCGCCATGAAATAGGCGGTTGGAAACCCCAATGCCAAAGTGGCGATCGTCGTTATCACCGCCAGCTTGATCGAGCGCCAGAAGATGGTGACATGCGCTGCCGCAAGCGAAAGCGTATCGTCGAAAATGTCGCGTTCCATGAACACCGACAGCCAGGCATCGGGCGAAAACTGCCACTTCACATCGCCATAGGGGCCAGGCGTCAGGAACGAGTAGATCAGCACGATCAGCAAGGGGCCGGTCGCGGCGAGGAAGATCACCAGCAAGGCTGGCGCTGACAGCAGCCACCGGTCGCGCACATCGCGTCGCTCCGCTGCCTTGGCGACTTGTTCCGCGGTCGCCATGATCAGTCCTTCAGCACTTGCGCGGCGTCGTTGCCGATCATGATGCCGATCTGGCCGCCCTGCACGAAGCCGTCACCGGCGCCGCGGCTGTTCTGACGCCGCACGATGAACGGCTCGCCACCGGCAAGGCGCAGATGGAAGTGCGTGTCGGTGCCGAGATAGACGATGTTTTCGACGGTGCCGGACAGCGAAGCGCTCGGGCTGGCCGTGCCCAACTGCGCATGCTCTGGACGCACGACGATGGTGACCTTGCCGCTGGGGCTGAAGCCTTCCGGCAGCGAGGCTGGGATTTCCACACCAGACGGCAGCTTCACCGTCGCCCGGCCACCAGTCGCGCTAACCACATCCGCCTTGAGGAAGTTCGACTCGCCGATGAAGTCGGCGACGAAACGCTCGGCCGGCCGGTCGTAGATGTCGCGCGGCGAGCCGACCTGCAGGATTTTGCCCGACGACATCACCGCGATGCGGTCCGACATGGTCAGCGCTTCCTCCTGGTCGTGGGTGACGAAGATGAAGGTAATTCCGGTCTCGTGCTGCAGCCGCTTCAATTCGATCTGCATTTCCTTGCGCAGCTTGTAGTCGAGCGCCGAGAGCGGTTCGTCGAGCAGGAGCACCTTGGGCTGCGGCGCCAGCGCCCGGGCGAGCGCCACGCGCTGCTGCTGGCCGCCGGAGATCTGGCTGGTTCGGCGACCCGCCAGCGCCTCCATCTTCACCAGTTTCAGCATCCCGGCGACGCGCGCCTTGATCTCGGCCTTCGGCTTGCCCAGCATTTCCAGGCCAAAGCCGATATTGTCGGCGACCGTCATATGCGGGAACAGCGCGTAGGATTGGAAGACGGTGTTGACCGGCCGCTTGAAGGGCGGCAACGGCGCGATGTCCTGACCGTAGAGGAGGATTTCGCCGGCGGTTGGAAAGTCGAAGCCGGCAATCAGCCGCAGCAACGTGGTCTTGCCGCAGCCGGATGGTCCCAGCAGGGTGAAGAACTCATTCTCGCGGATGGATACCGAGACCGTATCGAGGGCAGCGACCTGCCCCTCACCCGATCCGAAAATTTTACTGACGTTTACGACTTCAATTGCATTCCGATCCGGTTTTTCCGGCACGATACGCCTCACTGTTCACCCCGCTCTTGCTGGCGGAGCTTTTCCCCTGTTCGATGTGACCACACGGCCGGTAGGTTGGCAAGTCCGGCATTGAATCACAGTTCAGTCGGTCATTTCGTCTTGCAAGCGGCAAGCTGTGCAAGCCGCATGCCATTGTCAGGCCTGGTAGGTGACCTTGCCACCGCAGACCGTCGTCACCGGCCGCAGCTTGTGCAGATCGGCCGGCGCCGTCTTCTCGATATCGGCCGACAAAACCACCAGATCCGCCATGTAGCCGGGTTTCAGAACGCCTTTGCGATGCTCGGCGAATTCGGCATAGGCGCCCTCGACCGTGTAGGCGGCAATCGCTTCCTGCAGCGAGAAACTCTGGTCAGGATCGCCTTCTGCCCATGGTTTGCGCTGCACTGCCGCCTGAATGCTCAGGATCGGGTCGATCGCCGCCACCGGCCAGTCCGAGGCGAACACGACATGGGCGCCGGCGCTTTTCAGGGCGCGCCAGGCATAGCTCAGCGGCCAGCGGGCCGGCCCGATGCGTGACACCGTCGGCTCCAGAGGAAAATCCATGGCTCCGGGCGGATGCGACGGCTGCATCGAGGCGATGACGCCGAGTTCGGCAAAACGCGGCACGTCGGCTGCTGTGGTGACCTCGATGTGCTCAACCCTGTGCCGGCTGTCGCGCTTGCCATTGACCTTCCGCGCCGCCTCGTAACCGTCGAGCACCGCGCGCACCGCGCCGTCACCGATCGAGTGCACGGCGATCTGCAGCCCGCGTTTGTCGATAGCCACGGCGAGATCGATAAATTGCTGCGGCGTGAACAGCGGCTCGCCGACCCAGTCGGGACGATCCGCATAAGGTTCGACCATAACAGCGGTCCAGGAATCGAGCACGCCGTCATAGAACACCTTGACCATGCCCGATGACAGCCACTCGCCGTCGTAGCGCTCGGCCATGACGGACGCCTTCTCGAGCATGTCGAGCGTCATGAAGTTCTTGTAGTGGAACGGGATCTTGACGCGGCAGGGCAATCCCTCCTCGGCCTCGATCTCGGAAAGCAGTTCGAGTTCGTAGAGATTGCCGTCCATGTTCTGGATCGAGGTGATGCCGTGGCGCGCGCACCATGCAAGCCCGCGCCGCATGATGTCACGGTCAGCGGCCCGCTCGGCGGCCGACGGCATTGGGTCCGGCTCGCCGCCGGTCGACAGCCCCAACCGCACCCGGCTTTCGCCGGCAAGGTCGAGCACCGGACCGAAGGCCTCGCCCTCGCGCAATTCGCCCGCGGCCAGGCCGTCGTCACCCATCACGATCTCGTTGCCCGGGCCGAGCGTGCGTCCCTTCAGGATGCCGGCCATCTCCAACGCCTTGGTGTTGGCCCACATCGTATGGTGGTCGGGCGCCGCCATGCAGAAGGGGCGGTCGGGCAGGATGGCGTCGAGATGATGGCGTGTCACCCGCTCGTCGCCGAGCACGGTGTAGTCGACGCCCTGGCCCACAAGCATTTTCGCCTCGGGCCGCGTCGTTGCGTAGTCGCGGATGGCGCTTTGAAGCGCCTCGAAGCCATGGATACCGCCGAGTTGAAGATGCGCGAGCTCGGCCCCTCCCGAGAACAGATGCATGTGGGCTTCGATGAAACCGGGCAGGACCGAACCGCCCTTGGCGTCGATCACCTCTGTGGTCGTTCCCTTGAGTTTTTCGATGGCGGCGTGGTTGCCGATGGCGATGATGGCGCCGTCCTTGACGGCAATCGCCTCGGCGGCGGGATTGTCATCGTCCATGGTCCGCACGCGACCATTGATGACGATCAGATCAGCATTTTGACCCGCACCCGTGACAGACATCGCGACTCCGCGCTTTTGACGACTGGCTGAGACCGACAACCCTCTAGTCCGACAAGCTGCCACTCCGCCGGAGCGGCTTTATCGGACGAAAACTGATGCCAGTGCGCTGTTTCGAAATTCCCCTTGTGATCTCTCGAAACAGCGTGGATAAAAGAATGCGACTAATTAGTCGCGTTTGTCAACGTGCCGAATTTCGAATGTATTGTGGACAACACACCACGCCAATGTTGAGACCGGGACCTGTGTTGAAACCGGCAGGGAACGAAGGCATCAATCCGTGAAGCGCAGTCTCAGCCGCGAAACCAGGATGGCGCTCGAACCGCGCAAGCAGCCGCGGCAGGAACGGTCGAGCAAGGTGGTCGACAGGATACTCGACGCTGCGCTGACCCTGACGCGGGAGCAAGGAACCAAGACGCCGACGACGCTCGCCATTGCCCGGCGCGCGGGCCTGTCGGTCGGTTCGGTCTACCAGTACTTTCCCAACAAGGAAGCCATTCTCCTCGACCTCGCCCGGCGCTGGCTGTCGTCGTTTCCCGAGGTGATCGCCAGGCGCATCGAGGTCACCCCACCCACCAACCGCGACGAGTTTCGGCAGGAGGTGCGCAAGCTCTTCATCGATACCTCCAGAATATATCTCGAAAACGCCACCCTGATGCCGGTGATCGAGGCGATATCCGGCAATGCCGACCTCAGGCCGATCCAAGACGGATATGACGAGCAGATCATCGCGCTTTACGCCGCGTGGCTGCAGCATGTGAACCCGGCCCTTGAAGACAAGATCGCCAGCCGGCTCGGCGTGCTGATGATGGATGTCGGGCACGCCTGCCGGCTTGTGGGGTTGAAGCGGGATCGCAAGACATACGACCTCATCGAGGACGATGTGGAAAGAATGTGGCTCGCTCTGGTCACCCCCTATCTCAACCTTGACTGATTTCGCTATTTCGAGAGGAAATTCATGAAGACTGTCTATTCGCCGCTTCATGCCGGCCATGCCGGCCAGATGGAACTGGTCACGTCGGCAATCGTGCCGGGTTTCGAAAAGCCGTCGCGGGCCGAGTTCATCAAGGCGCGGGTCGAGAGCGAGAAGCTGGGGCCGATCATCGGACCGGTCGAGCACGATCTCACAGCCGCCAAGCGCATCCACAAGGCCGACTATATCGACTTCCTGCCGACCGTCTGGCCGGCGTGGAAGGCCGCCGGCTTCGAGGGCACGGCGATGCCCTTCACCTGGCCGACGCGCGGCCTGCGCGGCGACGTGCCACCCAAGCGCGTCGACGCCTTGCTCGGCTACTATTCCTTCGACGCCGGCGCCACCTTCGTCGAAGGCACATGGACCGCGATCAAATCGTCCTATGACGTGGCGCTGACGGCGGCGGCCTTGGTCAAGGGTGGCGAGCGGTCGGCCTTTGCGCTCTGCCGCCCGCCCGGCCATCACGCCGGTGCCGGGTTCATGGGCGGCTACTGCTACATCAACAATGCCGCGGTCGCCGCGCAGTGGTTCCTCGATCAGGGCGCAAAACGCGTCTCGATCCTCGACGTCGACTATCACCACGGCAATGGCACGCAGGAGATCTTCTATGAACGCGCCGACGTGCAGGTTCTCAACCTGCATGGCGATCCCATGGTGGAGTATCCGTTCTTCCTCGGCCATGCCGATGAACGCGGCGCCAGCGCCGGCGAAGGTTTCAACGTCAATTATCCCATGCCCTTCGGCACCAATTGGGACGCCTGGAACGCCTCGCTGGAGGACGCTTGCGCCAAGCTCGCCGCCTACGCCCCCGATATCGTCATCGTGTCGCTCGGCGTCGACACCTTCGAGAAGGACCCGATCAGCCAGTTCAAGCTGAAAAGCCCGGACTATCCGAAGATCGGCCGGCGCATCGCCAAGCTCGGCCTGCCGACGCTGTTCGTGATGGAAGGTGGCTATGCCGTCGAGGAGATCGGCATCAACGCCGTCGGCGTGCTGACCGGCTTCGAGGACAAATAGGAAAGCGATTCCAGGATAAGTGTGAGGCGGTTTTCCGGCCGGAATTGCGCCAAGGAGATATGGGGCGGCTCCGGCCGCCCCGACCATCTAGGCGGCCGCAGCCGGGTTGGGTGCAACCACCGGAACGGCTGGCCTTCGCGACCGGCCGATGCGGTAGACAATCACCGCCGCAATCACGCCTGTCGCCAGGATGGCCACCGCCAGCAACGGCCGGTACCAGAACCAGGCAATCGCAATCGTCACCGTGCCGACCAGGATCGCCAGGACGAAGGCGATGATGCCGGTGCCCATCCGCGCCATGCTGCCGAGGAAGGGTATGACGTCGAGGATCACCCCGATCGGGCTGAGGAACAGCGCAAAGCCTATGGTCAGCAACAGCAAGCCGGCGCCGCGCAGCAGCCAGGTGATCAGCGTGTTGGCGCTGACCGCGTCGGCGAACATCTTTTCGGCCGGGACGTTGCCGGTATCGACCATCAGCAGCGCATCGCCGGCTTGCGTCTGGTAGGGCTCGAAGCGGCTGCCGGCCTGGCGCGCGATGATGCTGATCACGCCCAGCGGCGCCAGTTCGTAGCCGATGCGATAGTCGCCCAAAGCGGGCTTCGTGTTGTCATTGCCGAGATAAATCTTGCCATCGACGATGCTGAGCGGTTTCGTTCCGGTATAGGCAGCCTTTATCGCCGCCGACTGGTCGGCTGAGAGCGAATAGTCCTTGTCACCCTCGATACGGTCCAGCACTGGCGTATCGAGATCGAAGGCGACAAGCTTGCCCTCAGGAATCTGGAAGGTCCCGCCGGGGATTTCCATCGGCGGATTCTGGTGGCCGTCCGGCTTCTTGAAGTCCGACGAGTCGATCTGGCTGTCGTTCCACACCTTGGAATAGCTGTAGGTGGTCACCGTCTCTTCGCCACCGCCGAGCTTCTTGGTCGTCTCCGACTTGGACTCTTCCTTCCACTGATACATCTCGACACTGCGCGACAGCCGCAGCCCTTGCGTGGCGATGCCGAAATCCGGATCCGCCAGGCCGCTGTCCGCCGTCACCAGTCCGCTGACATGAACCAGCTTGCCGTCATTGGCGGTATCGACGCTGTCGGCGCCGACCGAAACCACCGCTCCAGAACCTTCGGCCAGCGAGCGCGCCGTCTGCACGGCGCGGCCTTCGTTCCAGAACAGCCCGATCACCATCAGCACGATCAGGATAAGGCCGAAGATGACCCCGCCGACCGCGCGCTTGATCCGCCCGAACCACGAGACGGATGTGACTTCCCGAAATGAATCGCTCATCGTTTCCCCCGAAACAAAGTTGCCCAAGATTTAAACGCGGCCGGCGGCCGCCTCGTATCGATCAGTCGGCGTGGATCTGCGCGCCGCAGTCCCTATCGCCTGTACAGGAATGCACCGCCCGTGTCGTGCCGCCATCGCCGACCCGCCATGGCGATGCGGAGAGCGGCGCCTGGCGATTGCCCCCGAGAAGATCGAGCGCCCGCATCGCCGTCTCATCGCCGACCTCGTCACGCTTGACGATCTCGACGTCCTTGAAACCGATAGCGGCAAGCTGCGGCATCACCACATCGGGGTCGCCCGCCACCACGATCAGCGACGGATCGAGCGACGCCAGGGCCAGCGCCTGTTTCTGAACCGCATCGAGCGTCAGCTTTGTGCGCGCCGCCATGCGGGTTTGCTGGTCCTCCAGCGTCGATCCGCTGCCGACCGCGCCAATCAGCGAGGAGAACAGACCAGCCGACGTCTCGGCCGATCCAGCCAGCGCCCGGCGATAGACAGTCACCGTGCGGTCGACCTCGTCCTGCGCCACCGGCAAGGTGGTCAGGCCGGCAAATCCTTTCAGGATTTCGGTAATCGCCGGCCCGGTGTTGGCGCGCTCGACGGTGGTTGCCACGACCAATCCCGAGCCGGCCTTCATCGGGCTCATCAGATAGCTCGACACGCCATAGGAGTAGCCCTTCTCCTCGCGGATCACCGAATTCAGCCGGCTGGAGAAATCGGCGCCAAGCAGGTTGGAGACCGCGGTCGATTCAGCGCGCTCGCTCTCGTCGGTGCCGGGCGCCGGCCGCGCCACGAACAGCGCCGACTGGCTGGCGCCGGGTTCGGGCACCAGCAGCACTTTCTGTCCCCCGTTGAAATGCGCCGCCGGCGACGGCTCGACGGCATAGCCGGCGGTGTCGCTTGTCCACGCGCCAAATGCTTTTTCAAGGCTGGCGGCGACGGTCGCGACCGGCATCGGGCCGACGCTGTAGAAGGTCACCGCCTTCGGCGTGAACTCCGCCTTGAATGCGTCCCTCGCCTCGTCGAGCGAGATCGAGGCCAGCGCCTTTGCCGACCAGTCCACCGCTGCCTTGCCCGGCACCTGCGGGATCAGCGTCGCCTTTGCCATGCGGCCGGCAACGCCGGGCAGATCCGCCTCGCGGCCGTTTAGCCAGTCGACTGTCTGCGCCATCAGCACCGTCCATTCGGTCTTGTCGAAACGAGGCTTCAGCACCGCGTCGGCGAGCAGGCCAATACCCTGGTCGAGCTTTTCCGGCGGCACGCCGAGCGTCATCATCGTGGTCAGCGTTCCGGCCTGGTGGCCGACGCCGGCGCCGATGTCGCTGGCCGCCTTGGCGAAATCAGCCGAGCCGCGATCGGCGGCCCCGCGTGTCGCCATGCTTGCTGCAAGCTCCAGCAATCCCTCCTTGCCTTCCGGCACGCTGTTCCAGCCGCCGGCGGCACTGGCCGCGACATAGACCATCGGCGCTTCCGGCATTGTGTAGTGGACGAGTTTGATGCCATTCGAGAGCGTCGCCGTTTCCATGGCGGGCAGTGTTGCCGAAGGCGCTTGCCCGGCCGCATGCTTCGGAATGTCGATCGCCGCTCGCTCCGGCGCGGTGAACGGCTGCGGTGTGCCGGACGAGCCGATCAGTGCATCGGGATAGCCGCCGCGCGGTCCGGGCTTCAGCACCAGCACGCTGGCGTCTTCCGGTTTCAACAGCCGCTTCATCGTGGCCTCGACATCCGCCACGCTGGCGTCCTTCACCCGCGGGTCGTCGACCAGCGCGCTCTGCGCATCGCCGAGCACGTCGGCATTGTAGGAGACGACGCCGGCGCGATCCTTCAGTGCTTCGCTGCCGAGCCGCGCTGCCTGCAAGATGCCCGTGCGCGCACGCTCGACATCGACCGGATCGAGCGGGGTCTTCAGGAAATCCGCGAACGCCGTTTTCATCGCGCTTTCCAGCGCTTCCGGCGCCACACCTTCGGCGGCACCCGCCTCGAAGGTAAAGCGGCCACCGAGCAGACCGCCGGTCCAGCTCGCGCTGGCATAGGTGGCAATGCCCAACTGCGAAACCAGCCGGTTGCGCAAAAATCCATATTCGCCGTTGCCGAGCAGTTCGGCGGCAATGCTGAGCGCACCATTGTCGGGCGACTGCGCCACCGGGCCACTGAAGCCGACCACGACGATGGGGCTTGGTACACGATCCTCGAGCACCAGCTTGAGCCGGGCCTGCGTCGGTGCCGGCACGGCGGGCCGCGCCACATCGGCGCCGCGCGCCACGCGGCCGAACGTGTCGGCAATCAGCGCCTTGGTGTCGTCGATCTCCAAGTCGCCGACCAGCACCAGCACCGCATTGTTGGGCAGATAGTAGCTGTTGAAGAAACCCCTGACATCGTCGAGCGTCGCCGCATCAAGATCGGCGACCGAGCCGATGACCATGCGGCTATAGGGATGCGGCTTCGGGAACAGCCCGGACCAGAAAGCTTCCCAGCCGGATGCGCCGGCCTTGTCGAGCACGTTCTGGCGCATCTCGTTCTTGACCACCGAGCGCTGCAGATCGAGCTTGGCCTGAGTCACCGAACGGCCGAGATTGGCCATGCGGTCGGCCTCCAGCGACAGGATCATCGGCAGTGACGACGACAGCCCGTCGACATAATAAACGGTGCCGTCTTCGGTGGTCCAGGCATTGATCTCGTTGCCGAGCGCGGCGTGCGCGCCGAACACGTTCGGCCAGGCCGGCGTGCCGGAAAACATCAGATGTTCGAACAGATGCGCAAAGCCCGAGCGTCCCGCGGGTTCATTCATCGACCCGACGCGGTAGCGCAGGTTCATCACCACCTTCGGCACGCGATGGTCGGGCACCAGCACCACCTGCAGCCCGTTGTCGAGCGCATAGGTAACGGTCGGCTCAGCCTTGGCGGGCGCTTCCATACCGGCAAGAACCGCAAGCACCACCGTGAACGCCAGGAAAACCTGCTTCATCATGACCCCCGATGCTGATGGCCGCGAGCAAGCGCCGCCAAATCCGCCGTATGACCGAAGGGATGCCCACCCCTGCCGGCTGCCGAGACCCTATCGGAATCGATCGGCCCTCGATACGCAGTATCGCAACACCCTCTGGCTTTTTCGTGTCGGCGTTTCAGGCCTTTTGCGGCGGAAAAGGCCGCGGAAGCCGCCCCTGAGTCGCTTGAGTCCAATAATATTGATTTTGTCAAATCGCGTTTGATGTCGGATTCATCTGCGGGTAGATTAGACCCGAATCAGCCGGTCCTTGGGGGCGCGGCGACCACCCAAAGTCTCAAGTTCCGGCAAATGACCGGCACCAGACGCGGACGGCTTCGCGTTCCCTGAATGGATTCGGCGATCAGCGCGACCGCCGCGCCGTGTGAGTGCTTCGTAAACGTGATGCGTCTTCAAGTTCGGCCGCTGCTAGCCCCAGCGTCCGGGCTCAAGAAAAGACTCCGGCCATGACATACAACCAAAGCATCCAATGAGCAGTTCCGCCGCGCTTCTCCAATCCGATACGTTAGGCTCGCGCCTTGAATCGCGCGGCGATCTCACCTCCTTTTTCATGCAGCTTGCCGCCGAGATCGGCGCCGACAGCTACATGCTCGTCGCCATCGTCCACGACCAAGATCGCAACGACGCCCGCATCGTCTCATCCAACTGGATCTTCGACGCCATCGAACTGATCGGCAAGCGGCTGATCGCCGGCCTTGCCCAGGGACCGCTGACCGTTGCACCTGGCATCCGCCCGAGGCCACTGGTCGCCGCCGCGGCGCCCGACGCCGGCGGACTGCTCACCGGCGAAGAGGCGCGCCTGCTCGACGTGCTTGGCCATGCCGAAGTCTATTCACTGCGGCTCAATGTCGGTCGCCAGCGGCTGTTTGCGCTTTTCTCGGCGGCCGAGGCCGGCAGTATCGACCAGCCGGCGCTGATGAAGGCTCAGTTGAAGTGCTGCTACGCGCTGTCCGCTATCCCGCAATTGATCGCCGCCGCCGCCATGCAGGACCCGCTGTCCGACCGTGAGCGCGAATGCCTGTTCTGGGTGTCTGAAGGCAAGACCACCGATGAGGTCGCGGTGATCCTCGGGGTCTCGTCCAACACCGTCAACAGCTACATCACCCACGCCATCCAGAAATTCGCGGCCTCGAACCGCGCGATGGCCATCGCCACGGCGATCAGGAGCGGCATCATTTGAAACACGCTGACATCAAGGCGGCGGCCGAAGCCCTTTTCAACGAGCAGCGCAATCCGTTCGGCGCCTTCTCCATCGGTTCCGAGACGCACCATGCCGTTACCATCCCGGACGCGGTGCGCCGCTGCCGCTGGATCGCCGTCGACATCAACGCGTCGGCCTTCGGCCTCTACTTCGTCAGCCCCTCGCCGGAACGGGCGCGCCTGGTGCCGAGCTTCGATTCCGACTATCCCGCCACCGCGGTGACAACCAAGTTCATCGCCGGCGCCAATGGCGAGGAGATGGTGCACCACAGCGGCGCCTCGACAGCGCCGCGCTGGTGGGCGGACGACGGCATCGCCGGCTCGGACGCCGTCTTCCAGAACCTCGCCTGGGCGGAGCGGACGGCGCCGCTGGCGCCGGGCACCAACGGCATTGCCTTTCCCGTCCATGCCGATCGGGGCCATTGCGGGCTGGTGGTGTTCCTCGGCTCGACGATCGCTTTGCCGGAGGACACGCTCTACGAAATCCACGCCCGCTGTTTTTCGCTGTTCGCCGCCGTCGCCCGAATTCGTCCGAACGATGCCGGCCGGATGCGGTCGATCTCCAAGCGTGAACTGGAGTGCCTGAAGCTGACCGCCAACGGCAACACCAGCGAAGAGATCGCCAGGCTGCTGAAGCTGTCGGTCCACACCGCCAACCAGTATCTCACCCAGTCGACGCAGAAGCTTAACGCGGTCAACCGCAACCAGGCGGTGGCCAAGGCGCTGCGGCTGGGGCTGATCGAGTAGTCAGCGTCCAGCGATTCGGCTTGCGAAAGAAAATCAGCGATAGGCGAGCGGCTCGGTCCGGCGAATGCGCGCCTCTTCGATCACCGTCTCCAGCAAGGCGGTGTTGTGCTCGGGGTCTTCGCCGGGCTTCTCGAACGACACATAGTTGACCGCGACCGAAGACCTCTCCTCGCTCAGCGTCAGCTGGAAATAGACGGTGACGCCCGGCGGCCGAAGCTCGAGATCGAGCACGATGCGCGGGCTGCCGCTCCAGTCGACATGTGCCTCTCCGCCATGGCCGAGCCTGAGCGTGCCCGGCAGGAAGAACAGCTCCACCGCCGAATCCACCAGATCCGACAGGCAAGCGAAATGCTCGAGCCGGATGAAAGCGATGTAGTCGGCGACATCGATCAGCCGCAACTCGTCGACCACCTGCTCGATGGCCTTGGCGACAATGAGTTCGCGGGATTTTGCGTGCGGTTGGCGGTTCATGAAATTTGTCTCCGCTCAGCCTTTTTGGAGTAGACGATCCGCACCAGTTCGGCGACGGCCTGGTAGAATTGCGACGGGATCACGCTATCAACCGAAACTTGCTTGTACATGGAGCGGGCGAGCGCCACGTCCTCGAAGATCGGGATGTTGTGCTCCTTGGCGATCTCGCGAATCTTGAGCGCAACCAGGTCCTGGCCCTTGGCCAGCACCAGGGGTGCTGAATCCTCGTCGCGGACATATCTGAGCGCGATGGAAAAGTGCGTCGGATTGGCAATGATCAGCGTCGCGCGCGGCACCGCCGTCATCATCCGCTTGCGCGCCCGGTCGCGCGCCAGCGAGCGCAGCCGGGACTTGATGATCGGGTCGCCCTCGGACTGTTTGAACTCGTCCTTGACCTCCTGCTTGGTCATCCGCAGATCCTGCTTCCAATGGAAGCGCGACCAGACGACGTCGACCGCCGCGATCAGCCCCATGACGAAGACGATCGCCACCAATATGTCGACGGTGATGCTTTTGATGACGAGGCCGAAAGCGACGGGGTTGGTGATCATGCCGGCCAGGAGCTGGCGGTAGTCCTGCGACAGCGTGAAGTAGAGCACGATACTGGCGAAGCCGAGCTTGCCCAGCGATTTCAGGAATTCTACCCAGCCCTGAATACCGAACATCCTGGTCCAGCCCTTGGCTATCGAGATGCGCGACAGTTGCGGCCGGATCCGCTCGCCGACGACTTGCGGCATGTTCTGCAGCACCGAGGCGCCGATGCCGGCCACCACCAGCAGGACCAGCAGGCTGACGGCGGCGTTGCCTATTTCCATCATCACGGTCTTGTAGAGCGCGATGACGTCGGTCTCGGTGTCCATCGGCCACGCCTCGGGCTTTTCCAGGAACATCGACAGGAACATGCCGAGATTGACGACCGCGTCCTTGGCGTAGAAGACGGTGAACACCAGTATGGCGATGAAGGACGCCAGAAGTGCGGCCTCCCTGGAATGGGGCAGCTTGCCCTGTTCGATGGTGTCGCGGATCTTCTTTTCGGTCGCGTCTTCGGTTTTGGAGTCTTTGTCCGCCGCTTCAGCCATTCAGCTCTCGGCGTTAAGCCGCTTCGCTCTGCTGCGACGAGGGCAGTTCGAAAGCCCCCTCGCGCGAAAGCCGGATTGTCGCCACCGCGATGTTCTTGCGCGCCGTCATGATATCGGCAAGCTGAATGCCTTCCGAGCCCTGTCCGAGCTCGGACTCGATCATGCGCCGCGACCGTGCGCCGATCGCCGAGAGCGCCGATACCGTCAATGCGGGTGGTGCACCGCGCAGCGCCAGCGTAATCAGTTCGGTCGACAGCCCGTCGAACAGAAGCACCCGCGCCTTCTGCGTCAAAAGCGGCAGATCGTCGAAGGCAAACAACCTGGAGCGGACACCGCCGAGGTCCGGCGTGCCGGCCTCTTCCAGATCCTGCATGACCTCTTCCAGCTGCGGCTTGTCCATTTCGTTGAGCACACTGGCGACGCGCGCCTGTCCGGCCGAGATATCCTTGGTCGCTGTCTGCGCCAGCACGCTGGCGCGCAGCTGGTTCTCGATGATCCTGGTCGCCGCGTCCGGAATGGTCGCCATCGTCACCATGCGCTTGATGATCTCGCTGCGCATCGGCTTTTCCATGGTCAGCAAAATGTTGGCGGCGGCCTGCGGCGCAAGCTTCGACAGCACCATGGCCGCGGTCTGTGGATGCTCGGTGGCAAGGAACGCGCCCAGACGCGTCGGTTCGAGCTTTTCCAGCTGCGGCCAGATCGGCGGTGGTCCTTCCGGCGCAACCTCGAAGCGCTTGTCGCCCATGATGGCGCTCATCTCTTCGGGCGACAGCGATTCATTGAGGATCGTGTCCATCCGGTCGGCGGAATCGAGCAGGCCCGCGCCTTCGGTGAACTCGGCCTCGAATTCGGCGACGATGCGTTCAAGATCGCTTTGCGGAATGGTGCGCAGCAGCCGCGCCCCTTCGATCAGTGCCTTCAGTTCTTCCTGCTTGAAGAATTTCAGCAGCCGGCTGGCCGAAGGTTTGCCCATCGCCACCAGGATGGCGGCGGCCTTTTGCGGGCGCGTGAGCGTCACCGGCGTCGTCATGGCATCCGCTCCTGCTGAGACCGCATGTCATTCATTGCTCAAGCGCCCTTGGTCGCCGCGATAATTTCGGTCAGCCTGATGCCGAAGCGCGACGGATCGCTTTCCAGCACGGTGATCTCGCCGCGCGCGATCTTGCGGCCGTTGACCACGACATCGACCGGTTCGCCGATGCGCCGGTTGAGCGCCACCGTCGAGCCCTTCTGCAGCGCCATCAGGTCCGACACCGGCATTTCCGTACTGCCGAGGATGATCTGCACATCGACCGGGATGCTCATGATGATGTTGGAATTGGCGCCGGACGTGGCAGCCCGCAAGGCGGCGTCGGGCCGCTTTTCCTCCTCCTGGAGGACACCGCGCAATTCCTCGATGGCGCGGTCGAGCTGTTCGTCCGGCTGGTCGATATTGGCTTCCACCTTGGTCTTGGCCATCAGTCGTCTCCAAATGCTTGGGCTTGCCCGGCGTCAGCCCGGCATGAGCCCATCGATAAAATCCTGACCGGCATCGTAAGGATGCCTGATCCGGACGGTGTAGTTCTGCCCGAGTTTACCGAACTCGCAGACAAACAGCGTCTTGTCGCGCGCGCTCAGCTTGGCCTGCGACTGCGCGGTTGCCTCGAACTCGATGATCTGGCCCGGCTCGAAGCCGGCGAGGTCGCCGAGCGTCAGGCGTGCCAACGGCATGGTCGCTTCGAGCGTCACCGTCGAGCGCATCACCTCTTCGGAAAAACGTGCCCGCCAGTCGGAGGTCGTGCCTTCGCTGTCGTGGACATCGGCGATACCGCGTGTGGCCAGCAGGATGCGCTGCGGGATCATCACCGTGACCGTTCCGCTGTCGGTCGGCGTCGAGATGCCGAAGACGATGCGCACCGCCGCGCCATCGCGCAGCACGCGGCGCTTGGCTTCGCTGCCCGAAAGTGCCCGCGGCACCGGCAGCCGCAGCTCGAGCGAGCGCCGGCCTGATCCGTTCAACGCCTGCGCAACTTCCTGGAAGACCGTGGTCGCGACATCGGTCTCGATCTGCGACAGAGCGCGCTCGATCGGCGAAACCGGCTGATCCGGATCGCCGCCGAACAGCGCGCACACCATCACGGCGATGGCCGGCGCATCAGCCACCAGCGTCATCGCATCCGAAGACGTCGGCGATGCTATGATGGCCATGGCAAAGGCATCGCCGGCATTCGTGCGGGCATCGGGAACACGGCTGATCTCGACCGTGCGCAGGTCGACGGTGACCGGTGCACCGAGCTCGCCGGCCAGGCTCTTCTGCAGCAGCGGCAGTGCGCGCTCCCCCATCGAGCGCCCGGTGCCGATGACGTGAGCGGCCTCACCGCTTTCACCGACCAGACGCTCGATGATCAGCGAGCGGGCTTGCGAGGGGCTGCCAGGACTTGTCATGACGGCGTGCGGTCCTGTCTGTCTTCATGCATGGCTCAAGCCGCTTTCTTCTCGGCGGAAGCTGTGTTCATCGTGCTTTGCTCGACGGCATCGATCGTCGGCCGCTCATAGGACGAGATGGTCTTGCGGCCGAACTCGATCGCCACCTGCGGCAGAGCGCCGTTCATATAGGCAAGCAGCGTCTGCTTGACGATGATATAGAGGCGATTCTTCTTCTCGCGCACCGTCTTGATCTTGGTGGCAACCGGTCCGACCACCGCATAAGACAGGAAGATGCCGAGGAAGGTTCCGACAAGGGCGGCGCCGATCAGGCCGCCGAGGATTTCGGGCGACTGGTCGAGCGCGCCCATCGCTTTGACCACGCCGAGCACGGCGGCGACGATGCCGAGCGCAGGCAGACCGTCGCCCACCGCCACCAGCGCATGGTAGGCCTTCATCTTGTCGGACTTGATGGTCTGGATTTCCTCGTCCATCAGCGCCTCGATCTCATGCGAGCGGGCATTGCCGATGATGATGATGCGGCAGTAGTCGCAGATGAAATTCGTCAGGTCGTGGTTCTTCAGCACGGTCGGGAACGCCTGGAAGATCGCCGACTCCTCCGGATTGTCGATGTGCGCCTCGACCTCGCTGCGCGACTTCGAGCGCAGTTCGCGCATCAGGCTGTGCAGCACGCCCAGCGTCTCCAGATAGTCGCGTTCTTTCGGTACCGCCTGCTTGAACGCTTCGAGGATACCCCTGCCGGTGTCCTTGACCGTCTTCATCGGGTTGGCGACGAGAAAGGTGCCAAGTGCGGCGCCACAGATGACCACCGCTTCCCAAGGCTGCATCAGCACATGCAGATGGCCGCCCATGGCCATGAAGCCGCCGAGAACACAGCCGAGCGTCACCACAAGTCCGATCAGAATGCCCACGCCAGATCCTTCCGCATCACGTCAGGCCTAACCGATAGCCCCCGTGCCTTGTGTGAGGCTTGAATCATGCAAGGTGAGGCGATTCAGCCTCGCGCAAGCAAGTCCGCATACTCTTGCTTTTGAAGCTGCGACCGGAGGCATGTCGTGTTGAGCACTTTTACCAGCTACCAGCTCATCGCCAGGGACATCCCCAAGGCGATCGACCGCATCGAGGCGGAGCCGATCACCAAGCGCGACACCGACTACTATCTCGCCAACATCGGCAGCGTGAAATCGATCGACGATTTCGTAAAGAACGACCGGCTGTTCAAATATGCCATGAAGGCCTTCGGTCTCGGCGACATGGCTTACGCCAAGGCCTTCATGGTCAAAGCCCTGAAGGAAGGGGTGTCGGATTCCGACAGCTTCGCCAACAAACTGAGCGACAAGCGTTATGCCGAGTTCGTGTCGGCCTTCAATTTCGCCGCCCTGGGCCCTAATGCCACGAGCTACAATTCGGCGCAGCAGGGCGTGACCAACAATTATGGTCTCCAGGTCTCGGTCGGCCCTTCGCAGAACGGCTTCACCTATTACAAGGGCGAAACCTCGTACTACCTGAGCAACATTTCCAACGTAAAATCGATCGACGACCTGATGGGCAACGATCGCCTGCTCACCTATGCGATGGCCGCGTTCGGCCTGGACGCCGACGCCGAGCCGGCTGCGACCGTGCGGGCCATGCTGGAAGGCGGCGTCACCGACCCGAACAGCCCCGCAAACACGTCGACAAACAAGGGCTATGCGGCTTTCGTCGCGGCTTTCGACTTTGCCCAATATGGCGACCAGGCTACGGCGCGCGACGCCGTCCAGCAGGCGGTGCCGAAGGCTGTGATCGGCGGAACCGGACTGTTGCTCGTCAAGCCGACCGCGCAATACATCAAGGGCGAGGCCGACTACTACGCAGCCAACATCTCCAAGGTGAAGTCCATCGAAGACCTGCTGAAGGACAAGCGCCTGCTGACCTTCGCCATGGCTGCCTATGGGCTTGATGCATCGACCCAGACGACGAAGCAGATCCGCACCATGGTCAATGGCGGCGTCACCGATCCGTTGAGTCCCGCCAACCTGTTGACCGACAAGAGCTACGCCAACTTCGTCAGCGCCTTTGATTTTGCCCAGTATGGCGATCAGACGACCACGCGCGACGCGGTGCTGAAGACCACGCCGAAGCTCTACACGACCGAGTCCAGTCTTGGCCTCATCAAGCCGAATGCGGACGCCGTCCAGGCCGAGACCAGCTACTACCTCGCCAACATCACCAAGGTGAAATCGGTCGACGACCTGATGGCCGACAGCCGCCTTTATAACTATGCTCTGTCCGCAAGCAGGCTCGATCCGGCGACCACCAACAAGGATCTCGTCCGTGATGTCCTTGAGGGCGGTGTCCGCGATCCCGCCAGTGTCGCCAACAAGCTCTCCAACAAGGCCTATGCCAGGCTCGCCACCTCGTTGAATTTCGAGGCCTACGGTGAAGCGGCAACGACCCGCAGCCCGTCGCAGCAGCCGGTGGTCGACAAATACATGCGCCAGACCCTGGAAGAAGACGCCGGCAAGACCAATGAGGGCGTGCGGTTGGCGCTCTATTTCGAGCGCAAGGCCTCGACCATCACCAACTGGTACGACGTGCTGGCCGACACGGCCCTGGCCAGCGTGGTACGCACCGCCATCGGCCTGCCCGATTCCTTCGCTGCCGCAGATATCGACAAGCAGGCGCAGGCCTTCGAGGCAAAGCTCGACCTCACCGATTTCACCGACCCGGCCAAGCTCGAGAAATTCCTCACCCGCTTCACCAGCCTTTGGGAAATCAATCATCCGACCTCGACCGCCCAGACATCGATCGGTGTGCTGTTTGCGCAGCCGACCACCGTCGGCATCTCGACCGATCTGATGATGGCCATGCAGAAACTGAGATTCTGAGAACACCATGCAGGACAGCCTTTACGTCGCCCTTTCCTCGCAGATCGCGCTTGAGCGCCGTCTCGACACCATCGCCGATAATGTCGCCAACGCCTCGACCATCGGCTTTCGCGCCACCGGCGTGAAGTTCGAGGATGTCGTCTCCGGCAGCGGCCCCAAATCGGTGTCCTTCGCCTCCTCCGGCAAGTCCTATTTGTCCGGCGCGCATGGCGCGATGACGCAGACCGGCAACCCGTTCGACTTCGCCGTCCAGGGCGATGCCTGGTTCGGCATCGACACCCCGGCCGGCACCGTGATGACGCGCGACGGACGCTTTTCGATGAACGAGAACGGCGAGTTGATGTCGCTCGAAGGCCATCCGGTGCTCGACGCCGGCGGTGCGCCGATCCAGCTCGACCCGCGCGACGGCCCACCCAAGGCGGGCGCCGACGGCTCGCTGCGCCAGGGCGACAAGCTCGTCGGCGCCATCGGCCTGTTCAATTTCGATCCCGGCCCGAATTTCGTCCGCTACGGCAATTCTGGCATCGTGCCCGCGCGTGCGCCGGAGCCGGTCACCGACCGTTCCGATCTCGGCGTCGCGCAGGGCTATGTCGAGGAATCCAACGTCAATCCGGTGCTGGAGATGACGCGCCTGATCATGGTCCAGCGCGCCTTCGAGAACACGGCGGCGCTGATGCGCCAGACCGATGCCTCGACCGACGACGCCATCAAGACGCTCGGCTCCAAGTCGTAGCAGCATGTCGAGCAGCAAATCATCGATACGCGCGCTTGAACGGCAACCGGAGACAGCACCGGAAAACCGGCTGGCTGCGCTGGAGCGGATCTGGCGCCGCTTCGATGACACCGAGACGTTGCTGCGGCGCGGCGGCCGTGTTTCGGAGGTTTCGCCAACGCATTACAAGGTGCGCGGCCTGTCTGAAGTCGCCAGGCTTGGCGACCTCGTCGAACAGCGCGGCAATGCCGGCACGCGCCGCGGCGAGATCGTCAGGATCGGCCGCGACGAAGTCGTCATCGCCCCTTTCGAACGCAGCGCCGACGCCGGCATCGGCGACGCCGTGTTTCGCCGCGGCCCGCTGACGGTAACGCCGCATGCTTCGTGGCGTGGGCGCGCCATCGACGCGCTGACCCGCGTCATCGACGGCGGCCCGCCGCTGATCAGGATCGGCGAGGCTGCGAGCGGCGACGGCACAACGCCCGGCGCCATGGCGCGGCAGCGCGTCGGCACCGCCTTCACGACCGGGGTCAAGGTCATCGACATCTTCACGCCGCTCTGCCTCGGCCAGCGCCTCGGCGTCTTTGCCGGTTCCGGCGTCGGCAAGTCGACGCTGCTCGCCATGCTGGCCGGCGCCGACGCCTTCGACACCGTGGTCGTGGCGCTGATCGGCGAGCGCGGCCGCGAGGTACGCGAATTCCTCGAAGACACGATCGGCGCAGAGAGCATGGCCAAGACGGTCGCCGTCGTCGCCACCAGTGACGAGAGCGCCATGATGCGCCGGCGCGCGCCGGATACCGCCATGCGCGTTGCCGAACATTTTCGCGACCAGGGCCATCGCGTGCTGCTGGTGCTGGATTCGATTACCCGCTTTGCCCATGCGCTGCGCGAGGTAGCGACCGGCACCGGCGAGCCGCCGGTCGCCCGCGGCTATCCCGCTTCGGTTTTCACCGATCTGCCCAAGCTGCTCGAACGCGCTGGCCCGGGCGCTGAAGGCCCCGGTGTCAAAGGACAGGGATCAATCACTGCCATCATCTCGGTGCTGGTCGACGGCGACGACCACAACGACCCGGTCGCCGATTCGGTACGCGGCATCCTCGACGGCCATGTCGTGCTCGACCGCGCCATTGCCGAACAGGGCCGCTACCCCCCGGTCAATCCGCTGTCGTCGATCTCGCGCCTCGCCGACAAGGCATGGAGCCCCGAGCAACGCATGCTGGTGACCAGGCTGAAATCGATGATCTCGCGCTTCGAGGACACGCGCGACATCCGCCTGCTCGGCGCCTATCAGGGCGGCGCCGATGCCGAGCTCGATATTGCCGTGCGCCAGGTGCCGCTGATCTACGAGGCGCTGACGCAGTCGCCCAGGGATCGCGCCTCGAGCGACGCATTCTCCGACCTCGCCCGTCATCTGAAAGGCAAGCAAAGTGTCGATGCAGGAGACTGAGCTTCAGTACACCGAGCGGCTTTTGCGCGAGATGATCGCACAGGCCAGTGCCGCCGAGGAAGCCCGGGCCAACGAAGCGAGAGCTGTCAGGGCAAAGGCCGATCTCGACAAGGCCACCAAGGCTGAGGCCATTCTGGCCAGGGCCGCCAGGCCATTCTTGCCCAGGGTAGTCAGCGTAGTCGAGTCCACTGTGCCTCGCTTGGCCGAGCCTGCCTTGCCCAGCGTCGTCAAGCCTGCATTGCCAAGGACCTCTCGCGCCGGCCCCAAAGAAGCGATCGAGACCAGTCGTGACTCGCTTCTTGACGGGCTGTTCCCGGTCACCGAATGGCCGCAGCCGCCAAGGCCGCAATATCCCAGGCTCGACAAGAAATCCGACCGCCGCAGCGATATCGTCTTTGCCGCGCTCGGCATCACGCTCGGCCTGATCTGCGCGCTGTTTCCCTGGTATATCTTCTTCAATCAGGACCAGTTCGGCGTGCAGGCGATCAAGTTCGGCGGCAGCGGCACCAATGCAGGGCGGGTCAGCGGCGGTTCGCAGATGGAAAACAGCGGTCAGCCGCTGACGGCAAACGATGTTCCCGATGTCGACCTGTTCGCCACCGGCACGCTGCAGGATCCCGAGGATAGGACCCAGCCTTCCGGCGTCGACGAGCAGCCCTTCCCGGCGGATCCCAAATTTCGCATGGTTCATGTCGCCAATGGCCGCGCCATGATCGAGGACGATGCCGGCCTGTGGATCGTCCAGCGCGGCTCGAAGCTGCCCGACTCCAGCGTCGTCTCGTCGATCGAGCAACGGGGCGGCAAGTGGGTCATGGTCACCAGCACCGACCAGGTGATCGAACTCTCCAAATAGCGGCACACCGGATTCACCCCCGAGCCGCGCAAGGTCCGCGCAAGACTGGCAGCCTAGTCTTGTTCGTACCAGCCCGGAGATCCCCATGGAGCCCGTCAATCTTTTCGATCTCGCCGCCAAACAGTCGCAATGGCTGTCGGTGCGCCAGTCTGCCATTGCCGGCAACATCGCCAACGTCAACACGCCCGGCTACACCGCCGGCGATGTCGAGCCGTTCGAGAAGGTGCTCGACCGCACGGCAGTGTCGCTGACCGCCACCCAGGCAGGCCACCTCGGCACTGCCGCCACCAATGCCGGCTTCACGGTCAAGCCAGAAGAGACGACCGGCGCCATCATGCCCTCGAAGAACACGGTGGTGGTCGAGAACGAACTGATGAAGGCCGGCGAGGTCCGCCGCTCCTTCGAGCTCAACACCGCGATCGTCAAGGCCTTCCATTCGATGATGATGATGGCGGTGAAGAGCTGACAATGGACCCCTTGACCTCAGCCCTCAAGATCGCCGCGTCCGGCCTCAGCGCCCAGTCGGACCGCTTGCGCGTCGTCTCGGAAAATCTCGCCAACGCGCAGTCGACCGGCAACACCCCGGGCGCTGACCCCTATCGCCGCAAGACCATCAGTTTCGTCTCGGAACTCGACCGTGCCTCGGGTGGCACGACAGTTGAGGTCAACTCCATCGACCGCGACCCCAGCGACTTTCCCGTCGAATTCCAGCCCGGCAACGAGGCCGCCGACGACAAGGGCTACGTCAAGATGCCCAATGTCAACGTGCTGGTCGAGATGGCCGACATGAGCGAGGCCAACCGCTCCTACGAAGCCAACCTTCAGGTCATCAAGCAGGCGCGTGATCTGATCTCCATGACCATCGACCTGATGAGGAACCAGTAATGATCAGCGGCATTGGCGGTATCGGATCGCTTCCCCTCAAGCCGGAGATCGGTGGCGCCGATACCACGACCGACCTGTTCCAGGGCACCAGGGCGCCGATGGCCGGCAGCGAAATCGGCGCCACCTTCGCCGAAGCGCTGAGCCAGGCTACTTCAAAGACCGTCAACACCTTGCAGAACGCCGAGCAGGTCTCGATCCAGGCGCTCAAGGGCCACGCCGATACCCGTCAGGTCGTCGACGCCGTCATGAGCGCCCAGCAGGCCCTGCAGACCACGATCGCCATCCGCGACAAGGTCGTCTCCGCCTATCTCGAAATCAGCCGTATGGGCATCTGAGGAGACTTGCCGTGAAAGCACTCGCCATCGCAGCGACCGGCATGAATGCCCAGCAGACCAATCTGGAAGTGATCGCCAACAACATCGCCAACATCAACACCACCGGCTACAAGCGCGCGCGCGCCGAATTCTCCGACCTGCTCTACCAGGTCGACCGCACACAGGGCGTGCCCAACCGCTCCAATTCATCGCTTGTGCCGGAAGGCGTGTCGATTGGCCTTGGCGTCAAGACGACGGCGGTGCGCAACGTCCATACCCAGGGCGAACTGACCTCGACCGGCAACAGTTTCGACATGGCGCTGACCGGCCGAGGCTGGTTCCAGATCGAGGGCGGCGACGGCGGCACGCTCTACAGCCGCGCCGGCGCCTTCAACACCAACGCCACCGGCCAGCTGGTGACCGTCGACGGCGCCAATGTCATCCCGGCCATCACCGTGCCGACCGATGCCATCGAAGTTGTCGTCAACAAGACCGGCCAGGTCTTTGCCCGCATCGACGGCCAGACCGACCTCCAGCTGCTGGGCCAGCTGCAGCTCGCCAACTTCGCCAATGAAGCAGGCCTCGCGCCGCTCGGCGACAATCTGTTCCAGGAGACGCCGGCCTCCGGCCCGGCCAATGTCGGCGTGCCCGGCGATCCCGGCTTCGCCTCGGTCGAGCAGGGTTATCTCGAGGCCTCCAACGTCGATCCGGTCAAGGAAATCACCGAGCTGATCTCGGCGCAGCGCGCCTATGAGATGAACTCCAAGGTCATCCAGGCCGCCGACGACATGGCCTCCGTCGTGTCCAAGAACATCAGGTAAGATTTGATGGTCTCTCCGGCCTTCCGCTCCGCGCTTTGCCGCACCGCGCTGATCCTGGCGCTGGTGGCCGGCGGTGTGCCGGCGTTTGCCCAGGAGAGCGCAGACCAGCAGACCACCACTCAGGTCGCGAGCAGTCAGGCAACGGGCGAGATCGTTCTGATCCCCAACCGGGTCATTTATCCCGGCGAGATGATCGACACCGGCGTGCTGAAACCGGTGACGCTGCTCCCCGGCAAGCACAGGCCAGATGCGGTCGCCACGCGGGCCATGGAACTCCAGGGCAAGGTCGCCAAGCGCACGCTGCTGCCCGGCCGCTATATCCCGGTCGCCGCCATCCGCGACGCCTGGCTGGTCGAACAGGGCGCCGACGTGCAGGTCTATTTCATCGCCGGCGACCTCACCATTTCGGCCACGGCGGTGTCGCTGCAGCCGGGTGCCGCCGGCGATTTGATAAAGGTCCGCAACACAGACAGCGGCAAGATCTTTTCCGGCACGGTGATGGCTGACGGCACCATCCGGGTCAGCGCGTCATGAGACGCGGAGCTGCCCTTCTGCTCGCGACCGTTGTCGGCCTGCAGCCGGCGCTGGCCGACGGTCTTACGCCGAAGCAAAAGCGCGATCTTGCCGGCCAGAATGGCGGCGCCTTTGTCGATCCCGAATACGATCCGGCCACCACCAACCGCATGTTCAGGGTCTCCAACGGCCCAAGCTCTCTGCCACCCGGCCAGGTCGCATCGCGCATCAAGGACATTGCGCAGCTGCAGGCTTCGCGCGACAACCAGCTCGTCGGCTACGGCCTCGTCATCGGCCTCGCCGGATCGGGCGACAGCCTGCGCAATTCGCCCTTCACCGAACAGTCGATCCGCGCCATGCTCGAAAATCTCGGCATCGCCACCGAAGGTGGCAGCGCGCGGGCCAAGAACGTCGCCGCCGTCATCGTCACCGCCAACATGCCGCCTTACGTGCAGTCGGGCGCCCGCATCGACATCGACGTCTCCTCCATGGGCGACGCCACATCGCTTGCCGGCGGCACGCTGATAATGACGCCACTGAAGGCGGCCGATGGCGAGATCTATGCTGTCGGGCAAGGCTCGGTCATCGTTTCCGGCTTCACTGCCCAAGGCGATGCCGAAAAGCTGACGCAGGGCGTGCCGACGGCCGGCCGCGTGCCCAACGGCGCCATCGTCGAGCGCACGGTGCGCGCCGAATTCGAGGACCAGGCGCTGCTCACCTTGCAATTGCGCAACCCCGATTTCTCCACTGCCGTTCGCATCGCCGACGCCATCAACGGCTACACCTCGCAACGCTTCGGCATGCGCGTGGCGGCGGAGCGCGATGCACGTACCGTGCAGATCAGGCGGCCGAAGAATGTTTCGGCGGCGCGCTTCTACGCCGAGATCGAGAATTTGGTGGTCGAGACCGACACGCCGGCACGCGTCGTCATCGACGAACGCACCGGCACCATCGTCATCGGCAACGAGGTCAAGATCTCGCGGGTGGCGATCAGCCACGGCACGCTCACCGTGCGCATCACCGAACAGCCGAAGATCGTCCAGCCGGAACCGTTCTCCAAGGGCGTGACAGCGGAGGAACCCTTCACCACCATCGATGCCACGCGGCCTGACGCCCGCGTCAATGTGCTCGACGGACCGAACCTCGAAACGCTGGTGTCGGGCCTCAACCGTCTCGGCGTCAAGCCGGACGGCATCATTGCCATTTTGCAAGGCATCAAGTCGGCCGGCGCTTTGCAGGCCGATCTGGTTCTCCAATAGGCCATGCCGATGATCGATTTCTTTTCCCAAAAGCAGCACCGCCGAAGCGCAGCCTTGGCAGCTTGCGTCATCGCCGCCACCGTCCTTGCCGGCGGCACTGTTCGCGCGGAAGAAGCGGTGCGGCAGGTTCTTCCTGGCGGGCAACAGCCGGCGGCAGTGCAGCAGCTGGTCCGCGAGAAGGTGCCCGATGAAAGCGAGATCCAGCGCTTCTGCTCCAACATCGCCGACGCCGCCCGCGACCGCCGTTACGCGCTGCAGGCCGAAGAGTTGAAGCAGTTGCAGGCTGGCATCGACCAGCGCATGAAGGCGCTGGACGACAAGCGCGCCGAATACGAGCAATGGCTGAAGCGGCGTGAAGTTTTCCTGGCCCGCGCCGAGGATGGCGTCGTCAAGATCTATGCCGGCATGAAACCGGATGCCGCGGCCGAGCGCCTGGCCATGGTCAACACCGATCTCGCCGCCGCCATCCTGATGAAACTCGATTCGCGCAAGGCCGGCGTCATTCTCAACGAAATGGACCAGAAGGCGGCAGCCACGCTCACCGGCATTATGGCCAGCGCGGCGCGAAGGGTAGACCCGTCATGAAGTCGCATATACTAGCCCTGGTCGCCACCGCTTCACTTGCCGGCTGCGCCTCCGACCCCAGGGAGATCGGCAGGGAGCCGGCGCTGTCGCCGGTTGGCGCCGGCATTACCGGCAGCGTCAATGCGCCCTACTCCTATCCCGAAACGCCACCCGCGCCAGTGAAGAAATTCTCGCTGTGGGATGATCGCCAGAGCCGGTTGTTCACCGACCCACGCGCGCTGCGCGATGGCGACATCCTCACCGTCAGGATCAAGCTCAACGACAAGGCCAACTTCAAGAACCAGAACGACCGCAGCCGCACCGCCGGGCGGAAGCTCGGCTATGACGTCAACCTCGGATGGGAAGGTGCCACCACCAGCGGCAAGGGCGACGCGGGGCTGAGCTCCACCACCGAAACCAATGCGGACGGCGAAATCAAGCGCTCGGAGAACCTCGAGCTCAACGTCGCCGCCGTCGTCACCGAAGTCCTGCCCAACGGCAATCTGATGATCCGGGGCTCACAGGAGGTGCGCGTCAATTACGAGCTCAGGGTGCTGACCATCGCCGGCATGGTGCGTCCATCCGATATCGGCGCTGAAAACACCATCTCTTATGAACGCATCGCCGAGGCGCGCATCTCCTATGGCGGCCGCGGCCGCGTCAGCGAAATCCAGCAGCCCGCTTACGGTCAGCAGATCCTCGACCAAGTCCTCCCCTTTTAGGACTGGAGAACGGCGCCGTGGCAAATGTCGAACAGGTTCAGCAAAAAAAGGGCCCGTCGCTTGTCATCCAGCTTGCGATGCTGCTGGCGATGACGGGCGCCGCGATCGGCATGGGCTGGATGTCCGGCGGCTATCTGAAGGGCGTCGGGGGACCGGTGCCGGTGCCCGCCGCGCCCGAGAACCAGTCCAACGCCGAGCAACCGAGCAAGGCGGCCGAACATGCGCCCGGCACCGGGCCGACGCTTGTCCAGCTGGCGCCGATCACCACCAATCTGGCTTCGCCTGCCGACACCTGGATAAGGCTGGAAGCGTCGGTGGTCTACGATGCGCCGCAGCCGCCGGAACTTACCGAAAGCATTCACCAGGACCTGCTTGCCATGGTCCGCACCCTGAAGATGCATCAGATCGAAGGCGCCAGCGGCTACCAGCATTTGAAAGCCGACCTCGAGGAGCGCGCCGCAATCCGCAGCGGTGGCCATGCCAAACAGGTTCTGATCAGGACATTGCTGCTCGAATGAGAAAACTCGTCCTCGCCGCCGCGATCGTCGTCGCCGCCACCTCTGTCGCCGCCGCCCAGCAGCTCGATCTCGGCGGCATCGGCAAGGCCGACGGCGCCACCGTCGGCTATATCATCCAGATGTTCGGTCTGATCACCGTGCTGTCGGTGGCGCCGGGCCTGTTGATCATGGTGACGAGCTTCACCCGCTTCGTCATCGCCTTCTCGATCCTGCGCGCCGGCATCGGCCTGCAGTCGACGCCGGCCAATCTGATCCTGATCTCGCTGTCGCTGTTCATGACCTTCTACGTCATGGCGCCGACCTTCGACCAGGCCTGGAACACCGGCGTCAAGCCGCTGATGGACAACCAGATCAGCCAGACCGAGGCGTTCGAAAAGATTTCGGACCCGTTCCGCACCTTCATGCTGCACAATGTCCGCGACAAGGACTTCGACCTGTTCGCCGATCTCGCCCGCGAACGCGGCCAGGTCGTTGCCAGGGACACCGTCGACCTGCGCATCCTGGTGCCGGCCTTCATGATCTCCGAAATCCGCCGCGGCTTCGAGATCGGCTTCCTGATCGTGCTGCCGTTCCTCGTCATCGACCTGATCGTCGCCACCATCACCATGGCCATGGGCATGATGATGCTGCCGCCGACCGTCGTTTCGCTGCCCTTCAAGATCCTGTTCTTCGTCCTCATCGACGGCTGGAACCTGCTTGTCGGCAGCCTGGTGCGCTCCTTCACCTGACCGTCCGCGCGCCGTTGGCGCCTTGCTAAAGTTTTATGCAATATATTTCCGGTTAACCGTCCCGTTTAGCCCTTTGGTAGGGACTTGCCCGCATATTGCTCGCAGATGGCGGGTGATCGGGTCTCACGATCATTGGCATGATGCCGCTCCGTCATACCGGAAAAGCCGGTATGTCAAAAACACCCTGTAAAAATCAAGGTACGAGTAGCCATGTCCAGTATCATGACGAACGCCTCGGCGCTGACCGCGCTGCAGAGCCTGAACAACACCAACAAATCCCTCGAGCAGACGCAGGCCCGCATCTCGACCGGCTACCGCGTTGCCACCGCTTCCGACAACGCCGCTTACTGGTCGATCGCGACCTCGATGAAGTCCGACAACAAGGCCAACTCGGCCGTGCAGGACGCCCTCGGCCTCGGCGCCGGCAAGGTTGACACCGCCTACACCGCCATCAACGACGTCAAGGACCAGGTCGACCTGATCAAGACCAAGCTGGTCACTGCCCGTAGCGCCTCGAAGGAAGACCAGCAGAAGATCGCGACCGAAATCAACGCCATCCAGGCGCAGATCAAGTCCTCGGTCGCCAACGCCAACTTCGCCGGCTCGAACCTGCTGCAGAACGACGCTGCCGCTGCGTCCGACCTGAAGATCGTTGCGGCTTACAACCGTACCGGCGCGACCGTCACCATCGACACCATCGACGTCAAGGCAGCCGATACGCAGGTTCTCGATGTCGCCGGCACGGGCGGCATCGTCGGCGGCCTGCTCGCCGCTGCCTTCTTCGACCCGAGCACCACGGCGGTTACCCCCGCCGCCATCGACACCGCGCTCGGCACTGTTGAAACCGCGCTTGCCAAGCTGTCCACCGGCGCTGCCTCGCTCGGCGCCGCCAAGTCGCGCATTGACACCCAGAAGAGCTTCCTGTCGAACCTGTCGGACTCGATCGACAAGGGCGTCGGCGCGCTGGTCGACGCCGACATGAACAAGGAATCGACGCGGCTGCAGGCCCTGCAGGTCCAGCAGCAGCTCGGCATCCAGGCGCTGTCGATCGCCAACGGCAACTCGCAGTCGATCCTGTCGCTCTTCCGCGGCTGATCTCTCGACATTACGACTGACACCATCCGTGGGGCCGCGCCAACAGCGCGGCCCGATTTCTTTTGCGGCTGTTGATTGTCTTGCTGAATGGCTGCCGATTTTTGCTCTTGGCCAGCGCCCTGAATGGCTTGGTTTAACAGGCCGTTAACCATATCCCGGTAGTCATGGTTAACCATTCCATGGCGGGCAGACCATACGGTCGATGGGCTTATGCCTACCCCCTTGATGAAGTTGATCCGGCGTGTTCGGGACACGCCAGTGTTTGAAAAGGGGTAAATATCTTGGCTAGCATCATGACGAACGCTTCGGCTCTGACCGCGCTGCAGAGCCTGAACAACACCAACAAGCAGCTTGAAACCACCCAGTCACGCATTTCGACCGGCTACCGCGTCGCCACCGCCAGCGACAACGCCGCCTACTGGTCGATCGCCACCACGATGAAGTCCGACAACAAGGCGCTTTCGGCCGTTCAGGACGCGCTTGGCCTCGGCGCCGGCAAGGTCGATACCGCCTACACCGCCATCACCGACATCAAGGACCAGGTCGACCTGATCAAGGCCAAGCTGGTCACTGCACGCAGCGCCAGCAAGGACGACCAGCAGAAGATCGCGACCGAAATCAAGGCCATCCAGGACCAGATCAAGTCGTCGGTCACCAACGCCTCCTATGCCGGCTCGAACCTGCTGCAGAACGACGCTGCTGCGACCTCCGACCTGAAGATCGTCGCGTCCTATAACCGCACCGGCACGACCGTCGCCATCGACACCATCGACGTCAAGGCGGCCGACACGCAGGTTCTCGATCTTCCTGGCACTGGCGGCATCGTCGGCGCTCTGCTGGCGACGACCTTCTTCGATCCCAGCACCACCCAGGTCCTCCCGGCGGCCATCGACACCGCACTCGGCGCCGTTGAAACGGCGCTTGCCAAGCTGTCCACGGGTGCCGCCTATCTCGGCGCCGCCAAGTCGCGCATCGACACCCAGAAGAGCTTCCTGTCGAACCTCTCGGACTCCATCGACAAGGGCGTCGGCGCGCTGGTCGACGCCGACATGAACAAGGAATCCACGCGGCTGCAGGCCCTCCAGGTCCAGCAGCAGCTCGGCATCCAGTCGCTGTCGATCGCCAACGGCAACTCGCAGTCGATCCTGGCGCTGTTCAAGCAGTAAGCCTGACCCGGCTTTCTCTTCCTTGAATAGGCCGCGCCAACAGCGCGGCCCTTTCCTGTATGGGTGTGTTTTGACGCATGTCGTTGACCCGGAACCGCTGCACACTTCCGGGCGACATGCTCTATCATCTTCGCACAAGCTTCGCGGTCTAGTGTTCCCACGGAATATCATGCTGGGAGCGCTTGAATCGTGCCGCAACAGATCCAGAGCATCATCTCGAATCTCAGGGCATTTGGCGTCAGGCGCCTTGCCATGCTGGCCGGCATTGCCGCATTGGTGATGGCCGTCATCGGCATCGGCTCGGTCTATCTCAACCGCCCGGCCTATGAGACGCTCTATGTCGGGCTCGATCGCTCCGACGTGAACCAGATCGGCCTGGTGCTCGGCGAAGCCGGCATCGGCTTCGACGTCGGCTCCGACGGCACCTCCGTGCTGGTGCCGGCCGGCACAACCGCGCAGGCGCGCATGCTGCTTGCCGAAAAGGGCCTGCCGACCAGCGCCAATGCCGGCTACGAACTGTTCGACAATGTCGGTTCTCTCGGGCTGACCTCCTTCATGCAGCAGATCACCCGCGTGCGCGCGCTGGAAGGCGAGATCGCCCGCACCATCCAGTCGATATCCGGCATCAAGGCCGCCCGCGTTCACATCGTCATGTCCGAGCGCGCCAATTTCCGCCGCGACGAACAGCAACCCTCCGCCTCGGTGGTCATCCGCTATTCCGGCATCGACGCCGAAAAGAGCGCCATGTCGATCCGCCATCTCGTCGCCGCCGCCGTGCCGGGCCTGTCGGCCGACAAGGTTACCGTGCTCGATTCCAACGGCAACCTTCTCGCCGCCGGCGACGATCCCTCCAACACAAGTGCTGCCCGCACGCTCGGCGTCGAGCAGACCGTCGAGGCGCAGATCGGCGACAACATCCGCCGCGCGCTGACGCCTTATCTCGGCCCCGACAATTTCCGCGCCAGCGTCAAAGCCGACGTCAATACCGACACCCGCCAGACCGAAGAGACAATCTTCGATCCGGAGTCGCGCGTGGAGCGTTCCGTGCAGTCGGTGCGCGCCAACGAAAACAGCAATCAGAGGCAGGCCTCGACCCCGGCCACCGTCGAGCAGAACCTGCCCGAGACCCAGGCGACCAGCACCGATGGTCCGCAGACGTCATCGGCGAACGACCGCAAGGAGGAGATCACCAATTACGAGATCAACTCCAAGAAGATCGCCACAGTCTCGAACGGCTATTCCGTTACCAAGATGTCGATCGCCGTCGTCGTCAATCAGCAGCGGCTGATGACCATCCTCGGCAAGGACGCAACGCCCGAGCAGATCGCCAAGCGCGTTGCCGACATCCAGAAGATGGTGGCCTCGGCCACCGGCTTCGACGACAAGCGCGGCGATATCATTGATGTCTCGGCGGTCGAGTTCATCGACGGGCTGGACGGCGAGCCGGTCGAACAGCCGGGCATAATGGCGTCGATCGGAACCCATGCCGGTACGATGATCAACGCCGGCGCGTTCATCGTCGTGGTGTTCCTGGTCGCCTTCTTCGGCCTGAGGCCAATGGCCACCGCGCTGAGCGCGCGGCCGACGCCGGCACTTGCCGGTCCGAGCTTCGACGACGTCCAGCGTTCACTGCCGACACCCGAAGCCGCCGGCGCCGAACCGGCGCCGGCTGCCTTGCCCGGCAGCCGCCCAGGCCCGACTCCACTCGACGATCTTCGTCAGAAGATCAGGCCGGCGCCGCAGGAGCGGCTTGCCCGCATGGTCGACATCAATGAGGAGCGCACCGCGCAGATCCTGCGCAAATGGGCGGCCCAGGAAGCAGCGGTATAGACCATGGCCTCGGCAGCGCTTTTCGACCTTTTGCCGGATTTCGGCGCACGCAGCCAGCGTGCCGGCCAGCCCTCGCTCGCGGCCATGGCCGAGCCAAGGCCGGAGACGTCGGCGCCGCAGGCCGACATCGGCGCGCTGATCGCCGAAGCGGTCATCGATGCCGAAGCCGCCCTTGAAGCCCGCCTTGCCATCGCCCACCAGGCAGCGCTCGAGGCACAGAGACAGGCCAACGCCGATGAAGCAAAGGCCTTTCTGGAAACTTTCGGCGGCGATGTCGGCGCGGTCGTGACTGCCCGTATCGAGATCATGGAGGCCAAGGTCAGCGACCTCGTCGGCGCCACCATTGCGCGCATCATTGGCGGCCTTGTCAGCGACGATCTGCAGAAGCGTTCGCTGGAAGCCCTTGCCGGCACGATCCGCGAAGCCGTCGGCGACAGCGAGGCGGTGCGCATCGCCGTGCGCGGACCGCTGTCATTGTTCGAGACGCTGAAGGCTTCGCTCGGCCCACGCGCGGCCAATCTCGATTTCGTCGAGGCACCCGGCTTCGACCTTACCGTCGCCATTGACGAGGCGGTGTTCGAAACCCGCATTGCCGAATGGTCGGCCGCCTTGTCCGAGGCCCTATCATGAGCGAGGGCCCTCTTATGAACGAGTGGACGTCATGAGCGTTGCCGACGCCGCTGAGCCCAGGCACGAGATCATCATCGTGCGGCGCAATCACGACGACCACGACGACGCCCACCATGGCGGCGTCTGGAAGATTGCCTTTGCCGATTTCATGACCGCCATGATGTGCTTCTTCCTCGTCATGTGGCTGATCAACGCCGCCAACGAGCAGACCAAGGCGGCGGTTGCCAGCTACTTCAATCCGGTCAAGCTGGTCGATCGCAACGCCAGCCGCAAGGGCCTCGAAGACCTCGGCGATGGCCCGAGCAAGGTCGGGCTGACGGCGGACGACCCGCGGGACAAGACCAGCAAGGCGGGACAGGACGGCATCGGCGGCGCCGGCACCTCGGACAAGAAGCAATCGAAGGAATCGGCGCCGAAGACCGATCTTTCCGACGAGCATCTGTTTGCCGATCCCTATGCGGTGCTGTCGGAAATCGCCACCGACACCGGCGTCATGCAAAATGTCAGCGAGAAGGGCGATGGCGGCGCGCAGGCGTCCGGCCCGGCTACCGGCGCATCCGGTGGCCAATCCTACCGCGACCCGTTCGCGCCGGATTTCTGGTCGCAGCAGGTGGCTGCACCAGGCGCCGAAGCCACCGCCGAACGCAGCAAGATCGAAGGCGATCCGCTGAAGCCGGGTGACAAGGCGGCACAGACGCAAGTGGCGGAGGTGAAGGCCGTGCCGGCCGCGCCGCCAGTGGCCGCGGCGCCGCTCGAGCCGCTGGCGAAATCCGTTTCCGATAAGCCACTGACCAAGGCTGAAGCCAAGGCAGAGGCCAAGGCTGAAGCAGCGAAGGCCCAGATTGCAAAGGCCGAAGCTGCCGAAGCACAACCCGCACCCAAACCCGAAGCCGCGGAAAAGGCGCCGACGGCCGCCACTGTTAGAGCCGCGGCGCAGGTCAAGCAGGAACTGGCCGAGGCCTTCAAGCCAGGCGACAAATTGCATAATGGCGTCTCCGTCGAAGCCACCGACAAGGGTGTCGTCATTTCGATCACGGACCAGTTCGATTTCGGCATGTTCGAGATCGGATCGGCGGTGCCTAGGCGTGAACTGGTGCTGGCGATGGAAAAGATCGGCCGCATCGTCAACGAGCAGAAAGGCACGATCAGCATCAACGGCCACACCGACGCGCGGCCGTTCCGCAGCGACACTTACGACAATTGGCGGCTGTCCACGGCGCGCGCCCATTCCGCCTATTACATGCTGGTGCGCGGCGGCGTCGACGAGCGCCGCATCACCGAGGTCGCCGGCTTCGCCGATCGCGAGCCGAAAATTGCAGCCGACCCGATGGCGGCCGCGAACCGCCGCATCGAAATCCTGATGGCGACCGACGGATGAGGCGCGCCGCGATCATCGGCCGCGCCGTCGGGCTGCTGCTGCTGAGCGCTGTCCATCCGCCATCGGCCTTCGCCGAGGACGGCTTGCAGCCCTATCAGCTGGTGCGCTCGCTGCAGCTTGTGCAGGACCGCATCGCCGCCGGCGATCACGCCGCGCTGCCGATGCAGGCCAAGCTGCTCGAAATGGCCGACACAAGGCTGCGCGCGGCGGACGCAGATGATTTCAGCGACCCGAAGAATTTTCGCGCCTTGCTGGTCTATGGCATGAGTGGCGGCAACCCCGTCACCGTCGAGGCGGCGGTGTCGCGCGCCAAGACCGACCCGCAAAGCCTGACCATCGCCAAGGGCATTGTCGATTATCTGAACGGCCGGCAGGCGGCTGCGATCGAGGCGCTGAAGCCGATCGATCCGATGACCCTGCCCCCCGATGTCGGTGCCTTTCTGGCGCTGGTCAAGGGCTCGCTTCTCGCCACCGAGCAACCGGTCAGCGCGCTTGCGCTGCTCGACGATGCTCGCCTGCTCAGCCCCGGCACGCTGGTCGAGGAAGCAGCGCTGCGCCGCTCGGTCGGCATCGCCGCCGCGCAAGGCGACGGTGCGCGTTTCGCGCTTGCCTCAACCCAATATGTCGAAGACTACCTCTATTCGCCCTATGCCAGCCAGTTCGCCGACGCATTCGTCTCCGGCGTCATCACGCTGCACATGGCAATCAGCCAGGACAAGCTCGCCGACATCACCGCAATGATGGATCCCGAGCGCGAGAAGGTGATCTATCTGCGCATCGCCCGCCGCGCCGCGATCGACGGCTTTGCCGATCTCTCCGCCTTCGCCTCGGCCAGGGCTGAACGGGGCCGCGACGGCATCCACAATCAGGACGATCCGCGCGCCCAGCTCTATTCCAGCCTGTCCACGGTAACGTCCGGCACCATCGGCGAGGTCCGCGCCAAGCTGGACAAGATCGATCGCAACCAGCTTTCGCAAAGCGACCGCGACCTGCTCGATGCCGCGCAGGCCGTGGCGGGTGAAGTCATCGCCCCGCCGGCGCCGTTGCCTGCCGAAAAGCCCGCACCTGCCGCGGCCAGGCAGGAGCCGGTTAAGACCGCGGCAGTGGAAAAACCCGACGAGCCAGAGCTGCCGCCGGTCGAAGGCGCGATGCCGGAACAGCCAGCCGTCACAACATCGAGTGAACCGGCAGCAACCGACCGACCGAAGGCGGCAAGTGAACCGGCCGCGCAGGCACCAAGCACGCCAGAGGCAAAGGCGGCGGAAACGCCTGCAGTCGCCTCGGCCAGCGATGCGGCTCCGGTCGTGCCGGCATCGGTGCCGGCCCCCGCCGCAGTAGAGCCTACCGATCCCACCGACGCCGCCATGGCGAGGACGCGTCGCCAGCTCGATTTGATCGACCAGATGCTTGGAGCAGCCCCGAAATGACCACCAATGTTGGCCAGGCCCTGCCGGCTCCCGCGCACGCCGGATCGAAGCAGTCGGCCTCAAACGCCAAGGGCGGCGACAAAAGCTTCGGCGACATGGTGCGCGGCGACGACGATGCGCCGACACCGATAGGCCAGGGAGCAATTGAGGCCGCATCGCACGAGCCGCATTGGGCCAAACGCAGCCCTGCCGGTCCCGGCAAAAGCGAAATCCCACACACCCAGTCTGGCAAAACGGGGACGAAATCCGCTGCCGGCAAGGCCGCAAAAGAACATGCCGATAGTGGCCCGGACAAACCATCCAAGGACGCTGAGGTGGCCGGACGAGACGCGGATGCAGGATCGCTGCAGGATCATTTGCCACTGGTGCTGGCGTTGCACGATATCAGGCATTTCTCAATGGTCCGGACAAGCGGGAACGGCATCGCGACGAATGGACAGACTGGGCAACCGGCGCCCGCTGGCGAGGCCATTTCTGCACAGACGTCGCCTCTGAAGAGACACCGCGCAGCGTCCGGCATTGACAACAGACTCGACACGACGACGCGACCGGAACGGGCCAAGCCCGGTACCAGCGTTTCCGCACAGGATCAGGGGCAAAAGCTGCCCGCGATCGGGCTCCAGTCCGGCAAACTGCCGCACCAGGATGGTCCGACGCCTCCTCTACCGGCGGACCAGACGGCAAGCGACGTTTCGGCACCCGCGGCAAAACGGTCCGCGCCGTCGGCGAAGTCCGTCGATGGAGCCCATTCCGCGGCATCGTCCACACAGGGAAAACAGCCGCCATTCGCTGCGCGCGTCGACATTGTTGCCGAACAGAGCTTCCCGGCCCCGGCGCAAAACCCGATGAACCAGACGACTTCGGCGCTTATCGACGTGCTGGCTTCGGACAACGGACTGCGGCAAGCGGTTTCGACGCCGTCGACGAGCGCCCAGACGGCCGGTTCTGTTGCCGTTCCGACACATATATTGAAGATCGAGCTTCACCCGGCAGAGCTCGGCATGGTCACCGCCAGTCTCAGGCTTTCCGGAGAACAACTTTCGATAGAATTGAAGCCCGAAACCCATGAGGCTTACCGCCGTCTCGCCACCGATAGCGACGCCATCGTGAAGTCGTTGCGCGGGCTCGGCTTCGATGTCGACAAGGTCACCATCCTGCAACCCTCGATAGTGATTCACGCAGCGGCCCGCAGCGATGCAGCGAACTCGCATCCAATGCCGCAAGGCCGCGACCAGTCCGCTTTTCAGCCCGGAAACTCGAGCGGCAACAATACGGGTTCGGACGGCCAGCAGTCGGGAAGAAACCGCAATGACGATGCCCAGGAATTCGGCCGCGCTGGCGCGCCTGCTCGCGAGCGCGCTGGCGACGATATGTTTATCTAGCCTCGCCACCAAGCCGGCCACCGCCGCCACCAACCCTTGCGAGCCCGAGATTTTGCGTGCCGCCGACCGCTATGGCGTGCCCGCCGGCATCCTCTATGCGGTCGGGCTGACCGAGACCGGCAAGAAGGGTAGCTTGCAACCTAACGCGTTGAATATAGAGGGGAAAGCGGTATTTCCAAGGAACCGAACCGAGGCCCTGGCCACCTTCGAAGCAGCCCGGCGCGAGGGCAAGACACTCATCGATCTCGGCTGCATGCAGATCAACCATCACTATCACGCCGCGCATTTCCGCAGCGTCGACGACATGCTCGACCCGCGCCAGAATGTCGACTATGCCGCACGCTTCCTGGCCAGCCTGCATGCGCATCATGTCAGCTGGTCGATGGCCGTCGCCCGCTACCACGCCGGCCCCGACAATGATCCCGCGCAGAAATTCTATGTCTGCCGCGTCATCGCCAATATGGTCGCCACCGGCTTCGGCAAATGGACCCCGAATGCCCGCAACTTTTGCAATCCTTAGGTGAATCAGCTCTTGCGAACGGCTGCAAATCCACGCCCGGCGGGTGACGTGCTACGTCACCCGTTCGGCAACCAACGATACAACCTCCTGATTGCGGTTATTTCGAAACTCGAAATAACTCCCAAGAAAATAGCTACAAGAAATGATGGTTGTTCAGGATTCCCGGCACCGGTTACGGCTCTTCCCACGGGGCAGATGATCTGATTCGGAGGCGGGACCGATGATTGTAATCGTTGACGAGCGTGAGCTCGTAACTGAAGGCTATAATTCACTTTTCGATCGTGAGGGCGTCGCCTGTGCAGGCTTCGCGTCCGGTGAATTCGGCGAGTGGGTGACATCGGCCGCCGACACGGATTTGCGATCGGTCCGAGCCTTCCTCATCGGCGACTGCCGCGAAGGCGCCATCTCGCCACGCCAGATCCGCGACCGCACCGGCGCTCCGGTCATTGCGCTGAGCGAACAGCACTCGCTCGAGAATACGCTGCGGCTGTTCGAGAGCGGTGTCGACGACGTCATCCGCAAGCCGGTCCACATCCGGGAGATCCTGGCCCGCATCACCGCCATCCGCCGCCGCGCCCATGAGGACGTCAGCTACACCGAGATCGGCGCCATGCGCATCTTCATGGATGGCCGCGATCCCGAGATCGATGGCCAGCCGCTGCCTCTGCCGCGCCGCGAACGCCGCATCCTCGAATATCTGGCGAGCAACCGCGGACGCCGCGTCACCAAGACCCAGGTCTTCAACGCCATCTACGGCATCTTCGACGAAGAGGTCGAGGAGAACGTCGTCGAGAGCCACATCTCCAAATTGCGCAAGAAACTGCGCGAAAAGCTTGGTCAGGACCCGATAGATTCCAAGCGCTTCCTCGGCTACCGGCTGGTGTTCTGATGCCGGTCTGCGCCAGCCTCGCGCAAGACAAAAATTATATCCTCGCGACCACAGACATAGGCCCAACGATCTTGGGCATTGAGGAGACGTTTCGATGAGCCTTTACGGAATGATGCGGACCGGCGTTTCCGGCATGAACGCCCAGGCCAACCGCCTGTCGGCGACAGCCGACAACATCGCCAATTCCGACACCACCGGCTACAAGCGATCCTCGGCCGAGTTTTCGACGCTGATCATGCCGCAGGTCGGCGGCGCCTATAATTCCGGCGGCGTCAACACCACCATCCGCTCGGCCATCAGCGCCCAGGGCGTGCTGCAGTACACGACCTCGGTTTCCGACCTTGCGGTCAACGGCAACGGTTTCTTCGTCGTCCAGGACCCCAGCGGAACGCCTTTCCTCACCCGCGCCGGCGCATTCGTTCCCGACGCTCAGGGCAGGCTGGTCAACGCCGCCGGCTACCAGTTGATGGCATACAGCTACGCCAACGGCACGCCGGCAGCCACCGCCAACGGCTTCGAAGGGCTGGTTCCGGTCCAGATCTCCGACCAGGAAATGACGGCGACGCCCAGCACCACAGGCAATTTCAACGCCAATCTGCCGGCTGGCGCCACGCCGCCCGCCGGTCCGCTGCCTTCCACCAACAGCCCGACCGCCGAATACACGTCGAAGTCCTCGATGGTCACCTACGACAATCTCGGCAACAAGAAGCTGCTCGACGTCTATTTCACCAACACCGGCACCGGCGCCTGGTCGGTCTCTGTGTTCGACCAGTCCCAGGCGACGCCGGGCACATCCTTCCCCTATACGGGCGGCGCGCTGGCCACGGCCAACCTGACCTTCGACACCACCACCGGCAAGCTAACCGGCGCGGTCGACAGCATAACGATCCCCGTACCGGGCGGTGCGTCGCTCGACCTCGATTTGTCCAAGCTGACTCAGCTCGGCACCGGCTTCACAGTCTCCGAAGCCAAGGTCAACGGCAACGCGCCCAGCACGATCGAAAAGATCCAGATCGGCGAGGACGGAGTCATTTACGCCCAGTATCAGGACGGCTCGACCAAGCCGCTGTTCAAGATCCCACTGGCCGACGTCCAGAGCGCCGACAACCTCACCGCACTGCCTGGCAATGTCTATGCGCAGTCCACCGACTCCGGCACCGTGCGCATCGGCTTCGCCAACGAAGGCAAGCTCGGCAGCATCATCTCCGGCGCGTTGGAAAATTCCAACGTCGATATCGCCGAGGAATTGACCAACATGATCGCGGCGCAACGCAGCTACACCGCTAACTCGAAAGTGTTCCAGACCGGTTCCGACCTCATGGATGTCCTTGTCAACCTGAAGAGATAAACGACGGGCGCTAGGGGAATGAACCCAAACCAGAGCAGCGCGGTGCGCGGATTTCGAATTCGAGGCCACACCGGCAAACCGGCCGGGGTGGTCCGGGATTGCAGGTTTCCGAGCGCCGACGCCGCCGACAGGGCAGAGACGTCATCCCCTCCCCACTGGCCTCGTGAAAGACCCGCATGTCGCTGACTTCCGCATTGACCATAGCCCAACAGTCGCTTCAGACCACATCGAAGCAGACCAGCGTCCTTTCCCGCAACATTGCCGACGCCAGCAACCCCGACTATGCCCGCCGCACGGCGGTCGTCGTCAGCAGCGCGCCCGGGGCGCGCTCGGTCGAGATCCAGCGCGCCACCAACGCCCTGCTGTTTCGCCAGAACCTTAGCGCGCAATCGGCCTGGAGCGGCCAGAGCACGCTCTACAGCGGCATTGACCGCCTCGCCGTTGCAGTCAACGGCGTCGACAACGCCTCCTCTGCCTCGACCGCGATCGGCAAGCTGCAGAACGCGCTGCAGCTTTACGCCGCCACGCCATCGAACCAGAGTCTCGGTTCCAGCGTCATCGATGCGGCCCAGCAAGTGGTGCGCTCGCTGAACGACGGCACCAACGCGATCCAGGATTTCCGCACCCAGGCCGATGGCGAGATATCTACGGCGGTTAACGATCTCAACTCGCTGCTTAGTCAGTTCCAGGACGCCAACAAGGCGGTCATCTCCGCAACCCGTTCGGGTACCGACGCATCCGACGCGCTCGACCAGCGCGACGCTTTGCTGAAGAAGATCGCGGACTATGTGCCGGTGTCGACCTTCACGCGTGGCGACAACGACATGGTCATCACCACCAAGGATGGCACGACACTGTTCGAGACCATTCCGCGCTCGGTAAGTTTCACCCCGTCGGCGGGCTACACGGCCGGCACACCAGGCAACACCATCTACATCGACAATGTGCCGGTCAGCGCCGGGGCTGGCGGCAACACCAGCGCCGACGGCAAGCTCGCCGGGCTCATCACCTTGCGCGACGGCGTCGCGGCGACGATGCAGAGCCAGCTCGACGAAGTGGCGCGCGGCCTCATCACCGCCTTTGCCGAAACAGCACCTTCGCAGCCCGACCGAACCGGCCTGTTCACCTGGTCGGGTGCGCCCGCCATTCCGGCCGCCGGCACGCTGATCGACGGGCTTGCCGGCTCGATCAAGGTCAACGCCGCAATGGACTCGAGCGTCGGCGGCAATCCGGTGCTGCTGCGCGACGGCGGCGCCAATGGTGCGGCCTATATCGCCAACACTGCCGGCAACGCCTCCTATTCGCAGCTCTTGATCGGCTATGGCGACAAGCTCGACAAGCCGATGCCTTTCGACGCTGCGGCCGGCATCACCGTCACGTCCAGCGTGTCCGACTACGCCGCCAATGCCATTGGCTGGTTCGAAGGCCAGCGCCAGCAGGCCTCGAGCAACGCCGACGCCAAGGAAGCGCTGGCATCGCGCACTGCCGAGGCGCTGTCCAACGACACCGGCGTCAATGTCGACCAGGAGATGTCGCTGCTGCTCGACCTCGAACACACCTATCAGGCCTCGGCGCGCATGATGAAAACCGTCGACGACATGCTGTCGGCCCTGCTCGATGCCGTGGGATAAGCCATGAAAGCCACATCCGTCTCCTCAGCCGCTCTCTCCAACGCCGCGCGCTATCAGCAGATGCGCATGCAGGGCGAACTGGTCAAAGCCACTAAGGAATCGACGACCGGCACCGTCGCCGATGTCGGTCTGGCGCTCGGCGCGCGCACCTCGCAGGCGGTCACCTTCTCGCGCGACCTCGACCGGTTGAACGTCATCATCGATTCCAATTCGCTGGTCACCGCTCGGCTGTCCTCGACGCAGGCTGCGCTTGGCCAGCTTTCCGACACTGCGCAGAATTTGCTGACCGCACTGACCGCCGCCGGCAATTCCTCGAGCACCATCACGCAGCAAGCCGGCAAGGCCGCCGTGCAGCAGATGACCTCTATCCTCAATGCCAGCGTCAACGGCGAATATCTGTTTGCCGGCACCAACACCGACGTCAAGCCGATCGACGATTTCACCGCCGCCGGCTCGCCGGCCAAGGCGGCGTTCGACGCTTCCTTCTCGTCGTATTTCGGCTTCACGCAGACCGATCCGCTCGCCGCCAACATCACCGCCGCCCAGATGGACGGCTTCATCACCAGCAATGTCGTGCCGCAGTTCATGGGCGCCGGCTGGCAGGCCAACTGGTCGAACGCCACCGACCAGCAGATCGTCAGCCGCATTTCGCTGGGCGAAACCACCCAGACCTCGGCCAGCGCCAATGAAGACAGCATCCGCAAGCTCGCCATGGCTTCCGCCCTGGTCACCGGCCTGCTCTCCGGCAACATCAGCCAGGCGGCGAAGACCACCGTCGTCGGTCGCGCCCAGGCGATGGTCGGCGAGGCGCTGGGCGGACTCGGCCAGTTGCAGGCCGAGACCGGCCTTGCCGAGAAGCGTGTTTCCGACGCGAGCGACCGCATGAAGACGCAGGTCGACCTGTTCGAGCGCCATATCCTCGATCTGGAGGGCGTCGATCCGGCCGAGGCCGCCACCCGCGTCGCGGATCTGACGCAGCATATCGAGACGTCCTTCGCGCTGACCGCGCGCCTGCAGCAGATGAGCCTGCTGAACTACCTGACCTGACAATCTCAACCGCAACGGTAGAGCCAAACGATGTACCAATTCTCCTACGCCGACATCCAGACCGACTCCGTTGCCGATGCGAAAGATCGCGAGCGGCAGCTTTTGACCCGCTCGATCGAAATGCTGGCGGCGGCGGCGGCGGTCGGCCACACCTCGATGGAGGCGGTCGAAGCGCTGCACTTCACCAACCGGGTCTGGACCACCTTCGTCGAGGATCTCGGTTCCAGCGACAATGTCCTGCCCAAGGAACTGCGCGCCAACCTCATCTCCATCGGCCTGTGGCTGCTGCGCGAGGCCGAGGACATCCGCCAGGGCCGCACCGACAATTTCGAAGGGCTGATCGAAGTGTCCCAGATCATTCGGGACGGCATTCAATGACCAACACGCTGAAGATATCGCTGAAGCCGAACGAGAAGATCTACATCAACGGCGCCGTCATCCGCGTCGACCGCAAGGTCACCGTCGAGCTAATGAACGACGTACAGTTCCTGCTCGAGAACCATGTCATCCAGGCCGACGATGCCTCGACGCCGCTCAAGCAGCTCTATTTCATCCTGCAGGTGATGCTGATGAACCCGGCCGGCGCCATCGAGGCGCGCGCCATGTTCCGCCGCTCGCTGCCCTTGCTTTTGGCAAGCTTCGAGGATGAGCAGATCAGTGGCGCGCTGAAGCAGATCGACCGCATGGTCGGCGAAGACCATATCTATGAAGCGCTGAAGGCTATCCGCGCGCTTTATCCGCTCGAACGTCGCGCACTTGGCGGCAATGACGATGTTCTGGGTGCGAAGCGCCCGCTGGCCGTGGGAGCACAATACTGATGAATGTGGACATGACGACGACGATCCCCACGGGCGCCAACCAGGGCACCCAGCAGACGTCGAAGACAGCGGTCGACTACCAGTCGTTCCTGAAGCTGTTGATCGCCGAGATGAAGAACCAGGATCCGACGAAACCGATGGATTCGACACAGTATGTCGCCCAGCTCGCCACCTTCTCGCAGGTAGAGCAATCGGTGCAGACCAACACCAAGCTCGACCAGATCATGCAGTCCTCGGCGCTGTCGCAGGCCGATGCCTTGATCGGCCGCTCGATCACCTCGGCCGACGGCAAGACGACCGGCGTCGTGGCCTCGGTCAAGCTTGCAAGCAACGGCGTGATCGCCGTGCTGCAGAACGGCACCGAAGTGCCGGTCGGCGCGGGCGTTTCGATAAAGCCGGCCAGCTAGACAGTTCCATAGAGGCGCGCTCACATGAACGAGGCCGACGCCCTAGACATCGTCCAGTACGCGGTATGGACGGTGCTTGTTGCTTCCGCGCCGGTGGTGCTGGTCGCCATGGTGGTCGGCATCGGCATTGCCCTGATCCAGGCCCTGACCCAGATCCAGGAAATCACCCTGACCTTCGTGCCCAAGATCGTCGCCATCATGCTGGTCGTGGCGCTGACCGGTCCGTTCATCGGCAGCCAGATCTCGGCCTTCACCAACGTCATCTTCGAGCGCATTGAAAACGGGTTCTAGGCAGCGCTTGCAGGCGGCTGTGTTCCGGCTAGATTGCAGGCCATGACTCAGGCAGAACTCACCGGCAGGCCATGTGCGGAATAGCCGGCGTCTGGCGCAAACGAAACCCGATCGACGCCAACGACCTGTCGGATGTCGCCAGCATGATGCAGGCGCTGGTACATCGCGGCCCCGACGATCATGACAGCTGGCACAACAATCGGCTGGCCCTCGGTCACCGCCGACTGACCATCATCGATCCCTCGCCCGCCGCCCGTGAGCCGATGCTGACTTCTTCCGGCGATGGCGTTCTCGTCTACAATGGCGAGGTCTACAATTACCGCTCGTTGCGCGAAACGCTGCAGGCGCAAGGCGTCGTCTTTCGAACCATCTGCGATGCCGAAGTGGTTCTCGAAGCCTTGCATCACTGGGGTCCCGAAAAAGCCGTGCCGCTGTTCGACGGGATGTTTTCCTTCGCCTATTTCGACGCTCGCAGCAGTGCGCTGTGGCTTGCGCGTGACCGTCTTGGAATCAAGCCGATGTCGGTGGCCGACACGCCGGAGCGAATCCTGTTCGCCTCGGAGGACAAGGCGATCCTCGCCTGCGACGGTTTTCCGCGCGACATCGACAGCCGCGAGATCACCTTGCGGCTTGCCTGGCAGAGCCGCGATTCCAGCTACAGCCTGTTCGACCGCATCGAGCGCCTGCCGCCCGCCGGCCTGTGGAAGATCACCGATGGCGTTATCGAGAAGCGCCGCTTCTGGCATGTGCTGGACGTGCTGGAGACCGCGCGCATTACCGGCGATGCATCCGCTGATGCTGAACACATGGCGACGCTCGAGGCGTTGCTCAAGGACAGCGTCGGACTTCACTGCATCGCCGATACCAGCGTTGCCACCGCCTGCAGCAGCGGTGTCGATTCCGGCCTGATAACGGCGCTGGCAAGGCGGTTCAGGCCGGAAGTCCACGGTTATGTCGTCGACCCGCAGCTCGGCAACAGCGAGGCCGAAGACGCCGAACGCACCGGCCGCCATGTCGGCGTGCCCTTGCGCCGGGTGCAGGTCGACAGGAACCGGTTTTTCGAACTTTGGCCAAGGGTAATCTGGCATCTTGAAAGCGATGGCTGGCACGCCAGCCATGTCGCGCTGCTGGCGCTTGCCGAACAATGCCGGGCCGATGGCGTCAAGGTGCTGCTCACCGGCGAAGGCGCAGACGAATTGTTTGGCGGCTACCCATTGCAGGCCTTGAGCATGAAGAAGTGGCGTTCCTGGTCGTGGCCCCGGCGCCTGGTCCATTCGAAGCGCTCGCTCGACCGGAGATTCGAGCAACAGCGTCATGCCCCCTACAAGGTCTCGGCTGGAAGCCACTCACAAATGGATCGCAGCATGGTCCTGCGTGCTTTGTCGCCGGAGCTGAATTTCCTGCAAACCGAGATCTTCGACCGGCTGGAGCCGGTGACGCCGCCCGCGGATCGCGCCTTTCTCGGTAGTTGCCTCTACGACCTCTATTCGCATCTGCAGGACATACTGCACCGGCACGACCGGCTGAGCATGGCGGCGTCCGTGGAACTGCGGGTCCCGTTCCTGGAAAACCGGCTGATCGACTTCGCCATCCATTTGCCGAGGCGGCAGAAATACCGCGACAAAACAGGAAAATGGCTTTTGCGAAAGATCGCTGAAAAGCACATTCCGCGCCAGAACGTCCAGGCGCGCAAGATCGGCTTCGAAATGTCGTCGCAATTCTCTGCCGGCACGGAGACTTTGCTGCGCGGCGGTTTCCTGCGCGATGCCATGAAATGGCCCGCCGCGAATGTGGAGGACATGGTCCAGCTCGCGCGGCGCGAGCAACCGTCCAGGCTGCGGCTTGTCGGCATGGAGCTTTTCCTGCGCCTTCACGCCGGCGGCGAGACGCCAAGCACGCTGGCCGAAGCCTTGCATGCCGCTGCCCGGGACAGAAGCTGACTTCGCGCGCGGCCGACAGCCCCGCGCAGTGGACCAATGAGAACATCGCTCTGGGTAGCGGACCCTTCCCGGCTGACGTATTTTCGCCTTGCTATCCTGTTGTTGGACCATGATCTTTTTCGAAGACGCGTTCGCCCTTTTGGATGTCGTGCTCTATTTCAAACGGATGCCATGATTGTCGTCCCGGCGGACGAAACCAGCACGTGAAGGTGGGACAGGTCCAATGATCGATGACGAGCCGGACAGCGAACGCGTCTCGGCGCTGGCGCCGTTCCGGCACGGCATCTTCCGCGCCGTCTGGTCGGCCAGCCTGGTGTCGAATTTCGGTGGCCTGATCCAGGGCGTCGGCGCCGCCTGGATGATGACCACCATCGCCACGTCGCCCTATCAGGTGGCGCTGGTCCAGGCCTCGGCCACTCTGCCGATCATGCTGTTTGCACTCGTCGCCGGCGCCATCGCCGACAGCTTCAACCGGCGCAAGGTGATGCTGATCGCCCAAATCTTCATGCTGGTCGTCTCTGCACTTCTAACGCTGTTCACCTGGAACGGCTGGATGACGCCGTGGACGCTGCTTGCCTTCACCTTCCTGATCGACTGCGGCACGGCGCTCAACAACCCGTCCTGGCAGGCATCGGTCGGCGACATGGTGCCGCGCAACAAGCTGCCGGCCGCGGTTGCACTCAATTCACTGGGCTTCAACCTGACACGCAGCGTCGGCCCGGCGATCGGCGGCATCATCGTTGCCGCCGCTGGTGCGGCTGCTGCGTTCGCCGCGAATGCGCTGAGCTATATAGGTCTCATCATCGTGCTATTCCGCTGGAAGCCGGAGCTGCCGGTCTCGACGCTACCGCGCGAGACGCTGGGCGCCGCCATGGGCGCCGGCCTGCGCTATGTCGCCATGTCGCCCAACATCGGCAAGGTGCTGGTCAGGGGCTCCGCCTTCGGCTTCAGCGCCGGCGCGGTTTTGGCGCTGCTGCCGCTGGTGGCGCGCGACGTCGTCAAGGGCGATGCCTTGACCTACGGCATCATGCTCGGCGCCTTCGGCATCGGCGCCGTCGGCGGCGCGCTGATAAGCGTGCGTCTCAGACAATTGCTATCCAGCGAAACGATGGTGCGGATGGCCTTCGCCGGCTTTGCCGTCTGCGCCTTCAATGCCGCCATCAGCCTCAATGCCTGGCATACTGCGGCGGGTTTGCTCATCGGCGGCGCCTGCTGGGTGATCGCGCTGTCGCATTTCAACGTCACGGTGCAGATGTCGACGCCGCGCTGGGTCGTCGGCCGGGTGCTGTCGGTCTACCAGACGGCGACCTTCGGCGGCATTGCGCTGGGCAGCTGGATCTGGGGCGTCGTTGCCGATGTGCATGGCGCCGAAACCGCGCTGATTGCGGCGGCCATCGCGATGCTTGTTGGCGGCGCCATCGGCCTGTTCCTGCCGCTGCCGCAGCAGACGACTCTCAACCTCGACCCGCTCAACCGCTTCAAGGAGCCGCATCTCGGCCTCGACCTGAAGCCGCGCAGCGGCCCCATCGCCATCATGATAGAGTACATTATCCGCGACGAAGATGTGCCCGAATTCCTCGCCACCATGGCCGAGCGCGGGCGCATCCGCCGCCGCGACGGCGCCCGCAACTGGACGCTGGCTCGGGACCTAGAAAATCCCGCAGTCTGGATCGAACACTACCACACGCCGACCTGGCTGGAATACATCCGCCACAACCGGCGCGCCACCCATGCCGACGCCGTCGTCGGCGAGCGGGTGCGGGCGCTGCACAGCGGCGACGAACCGCCGCGCGTGCGCCGCCTGATCGAGCGCCCGACGACCGCCGGCACCGCGCTGGTCTCGCCGAAGGGGCCTATCGATCACTGAGCTCGCCATAGCCGTAGCGCCGGTCAGCCGGCGCTCTGGATCATGTAGAGCTTGCGCGTGGTCTCGCGTATCAGCCACTCGCCCTTCCAGCCCTGCGGCAGGACGAGGAGATCGCCCGGACCGAGTTCCCGCACCTCGCCATCGATGCGGCTCAGTTCCACGCGCCCCGAAATGATGTGGCAGATCTCCGACGAGTCCGAACGATCGGCGGTGAAGCGGCCGGGCGTGCATTCCCAGATGCCGATGTCGACGGTTCCGTCCGGCGATTGAAAGAACGAGCGCACGGCCTCGACCTGATCCCCTTCAATCGAGGTTGGCTTAGGAGAGAACGCGCCGATCTCGGCCTTGGCGAGATCGTGGAAGGTCGAAAGATCGATCAAGTCTAGCTCCATGGATAAGAGCAATTCCAGGAAAGGTGTCTGCCCCGGAATTGCGTGAGAACAAATGGCTTTAGTGGCCGGTGATGCTGTCGGCCAACGCGGCCAGCTTCGAGGTGCGCGCAAGCCCTGCCGCCTCGCGGCCATCGGCAATGCGATAAAGCTGGTACATCGAATGCACGCCCAGCCAGCGGAAGGGCTCCGGTTCCCATGGCCTGACCTTGCGGTTGACCCAGGGCAGCTTCGTCAGCTCGGTGTTTGCCCCGAGAACAAGGTCAGCCAGCGTGCGCCCCGAAAGGTTGGAGCTGGACACGCCGAGGCCGACATAGCCGCCGGCCCAGCCGATGCGGGTCGCGGGGTCGAGGCCGACCGTGGTGCACCAGTCGCGCGGCACGCCGAGCACGCCGCACCAGGCGTGATCGATGCGGCATCCCTTGGTCTGCGGCAAGAGCGTCGTCAGGATCGTGTGCAGCTGGTCGATCGTGGCCTGCTGCGTCTGGCCGTTGACGTCGGTGCGCGAGCCGTAGCGATAAGGCACGCCGCGTCCGCCCATCGTGATGCGTCCCTCACGCGTGCGCTGGGCATAGCAATAGGCATGCGCCGCATTGCCGAGCAGTTCGTGCCCTTCCCAACCGATGTCGCGCCACAGGTCGGCAGGCAGCGGCTCAGTCACGATCTGCGCGCTGTTGAGCGCCAGCCAGGTCCGCTCCTCGCCGGGGATGCCTGATGTAAAACCCTCGGTCGCGCGGATGATCGTCTCCGCCTGCACCGTACCGTGGTCTGTCGTCACGCTGCCCTTGGCGATGCTTGTCACCGTAGTCTTCTCATAGATCGGCACGCCCAGCCGCTCGACGGCATCGGCAAGCCCACGCACCAGCTTGGCCGGCTGCACCCGCGCCTGGCCATGGACGACGAAGCCGCCCATGACGTTACGGATGTTGATGCGCGTGCGCGTTGAGGCGGCGTCCAGCATCTCGACGCGGTTCGGGTCGACATCCCAGGAACGGATCGTCTCGCATTCTTCGCGCACGCGCTCCAACTGCGCTGCGTTGGTGGCCACCGTCAGATTGTCGACGCGGCGAATGTCGGCGTCGATGCCTTCCTCGGTCGCGACGCGGATCACTTCGTCAACGCAGCCTGCCATCGCAGCCTGCATCGCCATCACGCCTTGCCGGCTCGATGTCTTGAGATATTTTTCGCGCGACCAGCTGAAGCCGCCCGACAGCCAGCCGCCATTGCGCCCCGAAGCGCCGAAGCCGGCAAATTCGCGCTCGACGATCACGACGCGCAGCGATGGCTTCGCCTTTTTCAGATAGTAGGCGGTCCACAGGCCGGTATAGCCGGCGCCGACAATGGCGACATCGGCCTCGATGTTTCCAGGCAAGGGCGGGCGCGGAACGGGAACCGCCCCCAGATCCGCATACCAGAACGATATGTCGCCGTTGCGCTTGGCTTGCATGGAATGACTTTCAGATGGGATCAGGCCAGATGGGATCAGGCGAGATGGAATCAGGTGAGTGTGGTGTCGGCGCTTGCGTCGTCCGCCAGCAGCTTGGCGTCGCTGCCTTCGAAGCAGAGCTCGACCTTGTCGCCGAGGCCAAAACTCTCGCCGGTCAGCGGTGAGCGCACGATCGCGGCCGAGCCGTCGGCGAGCTTGACTTCGTATTTCGATTCCGAGCCGAGATAGATGGCTTCCGCGATCGTTCCCGACAGGCGGTTGGCGCCATTGGCAGCACTTTGGCCGGCTCTTCGGATCGCGAGCTTTTCGGGACGCAGCAGCATCACCGGACTGGCTTCTCCCGACAGCTTACGCGGTACCGTCACCGTCTCGCCGGCGATGCTTAGCGCGGTGCTGTTGCCATCGCTGCGCGCCTTGCCGCGCAGCACGGTGGAATCGCCGATGAAGCGGCCGACGAACAGCGTTGCTGGCTCGTCGTAGAGCTGGCGGCCGGTGCCGACCTGCTCGATGCGCCCGCGGTTGAACACGGCGATACGGTCGGACAGCACGAGCGCCTCTTCCTGGTCGTGCGTGACATAGACGAAGGTGGTGCCGAGTTCGCGATGGATGCGCTTGATCTCGAGCTGCAGCCATTCGCGCAGCTTCTTGTCGAGCGCGCCGAGCGGCTCGTCCATCAGGAGCAGCGGCGGGTCGAAGACGATGGCGCGTGCCAACGCCACGCGCTGCTGCTGGCCGCCCGACAATTCGCTGGGATAGCGATGCGCGAAATCGCCCATCTTGACCATGTCGAGCGCCCTTGCCACGCGTGTCTGCCGCGTCGCCTGGTCGACGCCGCGAAGCGTCAGCGGATAGGCGACGTTGCGGCCGACGCTCATATGCGGGAACAGCGCGTAATGCTGGAAGACGACGCCGATGTTGCGCTTGTGCGCCGGCACGCCGACGACGCTTTTTTCCCCGACCAGAAGCTTGCCGCTGGTGACATCGGTGAAACCGGCAATCACGTTGAGCGTCGTCGTCTTGCCCGAGCCGCTGGGGCCGAGCAGCGTCATGAACTCGCCGGGCTCGATGCGCAGCGACACGCCGTCCAGCGCCTTGAAGCCGCCATAGGCCTTGCTGATCGCTTCGAGATCGATCGCCGCGCCCTTGCTTGTCGGCTTCGGATTCATTGGCGTCCTTTCCGCTCGCGGCCAAGAAGGAGCATGCCGCCGCCGATCAGGATCGTGGTCGCGAAAAGCAGGATCGTGCCGACAGCCGCCACCGTCGGATCGGCGTCGCGCGTGATCGAGGCAAAAATCTGCACCGGCAATGTCTTGAGATAGGGGTTCGTGATGAACAGCGACACGACAATCTCGTCGAACGAGGTGGCGAAAGCGAACAGCAGGCCGGAGAGCACGCCCGGCGCGATCAGCGGCAGCGTCACCGTGCGAAACGTGGTTAGTGCGCCGGCGCCCAGGCTGGCTGCGGCTGTCTCCAGCCGGCGGTCGAACACTTCGAGACTGGCCGAGACCGCGATCAGCACGAAGGGCAGCGCAAGGATGGTGTGGGCCAGCACGAAGCCGAGCAGCGTCCCGACGAGCTGCGTGTCGAGATAGACGGCATAGATGCCGATCGCCAGCACCACGCCCGGCACCACCATCGGCGTCAGCATCAGCATACGCAAAAGGTTCGCCGGCCGCGCCTTCATGCGGTCGAGGCCGAAGGCGGCAAGCGTGCCGAGCACCGTTGCCAGGACGGCAACGATGAAGGCGACTTTCAGCGAGTTCAGGAAGCTGTTCGACCAGTCCGGATTGGTGGCGAAATTCTGGTACCACTGCCAGGAAAAGCCTTGCGGCGGAAACGCCAGCGATTTGTTTTCGTTGAACGACATCGGCACCACGACCAGCGTCGGCGCCACCAGCCATATCGCCACCAGCAGGCAGACGAGCCCGAGAAGAACGCGGGTGAGCGGCTTCATCTCCATCAGCGCCGCCCCGCTTCCCGATGCCTGGACCGCATCACAGGTGCTGCCAGCGCCAGCAGCACGAAGGTGGTGACCAGCAGAACGACGCCCATGGCGCCGCCCCTGCCCCATTGCAGCAGGCTCAGCACCTGCGTCTGCACCAGCGTCGACAGCATGGTCGAGCGCGGGCCGCCGAGCAAAGCCGGCGTGATGTAGAAGCCGAGCGACAGGATGAAGACGATGACCGCGCCGGCATAGACGCCGGGCAGCGACAGCGGCAGATAGACGGTGAAGAACGCGCGCGACGGCCGCGCACCGAGGCTTTGCGCCGCACGCATCAGCCTGAGGTCGATGCCTTGCATCACGGAATAGAGCGGCAGGATCATGAACGGCAACAGCACCTGCGCCATGCCGATGACCACGCCGGTCTGGGTGCGGATCAGCTTGACCGCGCCGAACCCGACCGAGCGCAGCAGCGAATTGATGACGCCCGAATCCTGCAGCAGGATCACCCAGGACAGCGTTCGCACCACACCACTCACCCAGAACGGGATCAGCACGCAAAGCACCAGCACCAGCCGGACGCGCGGCCCGACCGCCGTCATCAGATAGGCATAGGGATAGGCCGCGATGACGCAGACCAGCGTCACCCAGGCCGAAATGACAAAGGTCCGCTGCAGCACTGTCAGGTTGACCGGCGCGCCGAAGAACCAGGCATAGTTCTGCAGGCCCCATTCAGGTTCCGACAGGCTGCGCAGCACGATGGTGAGCAGCGGGTAGCCGATCACCGCGACGAGCAGGATGAGCGCCGGCGCCGTGAGCGCGAACGGCCGCCATGCCCGACCCGACCGCGCATGGGCGGCGGGTTGGGCGATGAGTTCGGACGCGCTCACGGCCTGGCTCTCACTTGGCTGTTCAGTTGCCGGCCATCAGCGCCGACCACTTCTCCTGCGCCACCGGGAAGTTCTCGACCCAGAACTTGATGTTCTGCTTGTAACCCTGCTTCTGGCGCTCGGGCGTGTTGGTCAGGAAGGCGGCGACCGACGCATCGACCTTGGGCTGCGCGTCATTGTTGATCGGCGTATAGGAGGTCTGCTGCGCCAGGATCTCCTGCGCCCCCTTGCCGAGATAGGCATTGAGCAGCGCATAAGCCGCATCCGTATCCTTGACGCCGACCGGAATGGTCATCTGGTCCATCACCACCAGCCAGTCCTGCCAGGCCGGCGCATATTTGGCGCCGTTCTTCACCGCCGTCATGGCACGGCCCGTCCACATCATCAGCATGTCGGCCTCGCCGGACTCGGCGAGTTGCTGCGATTCAGCGCCGGTCTTCCAGTAGATCGTGTCGGGGCCGAGCTTGCGGATCACGTCGATGGACTTGTCGATGTCGGCCACCGTCATCGCCTTCGGATCGCCGCCCGACGCCTTCAGCGCCTGCTCCAGCAGGCCACCGGTCGGATCGCCCGAACCATCCAGCGCGCGCACGCCCGGGAATTTTGCCGTGTCGAAGAAATCGGCCCAGCTCTTGGGCGGGTTATCCCCATACTTCTCCTTGTTGTACATCAGTACGACGCCGTAGTTCATGGCCGGCACCGAGCATTCGCCGACCTGGCCCTCCGGAACCTTTGAGACGTCGAGCTTGCTGAAATCGAGCTTCTGGAACAGCTTGCCGCAATAGACGTAGGGCGGCAGGTCGGCGGTGTCGACGACGTCCCAGGTGACGTTGCCGGATTCGACCTGCGCCTGCAGCTTGGCGATCTCGGTCGGCCCGTCATTGAGCAGTGTGACGCCGGATTTCTCGACGAACTCTTTCAGCGCGGCGGCCTGGCCGTCCTGGTAGATGCCGCCATAGGAGACGAGCGTCAGCGTCTTGCCCTTGAGCGAGCCTTCCTTGACCTCACCCGCGACAGGCTTTTCCTGCGCGAACGCTGCGGTTGCCAGAACGCCGAGCGCCAGCACGGCGCCAAGGCCAAGATGTCTTGTTTTCAGCATGATTATTGTTCTCCCATTTGACCCGCATGGATTGAACCTACCTGGCTGCGAGCGGTTTCCAGGCACTATATTGATCGAGTTCGGCGCGCACCGAAGTCGGTGGCGCAATGATCCACATCACCTCGGCTCGGCCACTGCCGATGTTCTCTGAGCGATGTGCTGTCGATGTCGCGTATTCGATGCTGTCGCCCTCTTCCAGCACATGCCTGACATCGCCGAGCGAAACCTCGACGATGCCGCGCAGCACGACGAGCATCTCGTGCGCGTCGCCATGGGTGTAGAGCGCTGGGCCGGTCGAGCCGCCGATTTCGAACTCGCCGACATAGACTTCCATGTCGCTTAAAGGGGGACGCGAGAGCAGCATCTTGCGGCAGCCGTCGCTGGGCGGCAGGCTCGGCCGCTCGCTGCGCAGCAAGACCCCGCGCTGCCCGGCGGCACTATCCTCGAACAGCATCGCCACGCTTACACCCAGCGCCGAGGCCATCTGGTTGAGCGAGGCGGTGCTGGCGCCGGTCAGGCCGCGCTCGAGCTGGCTGATGAAGCTGGCGCTGGTCCCGGTCAGCTCGGCGAGTTCGCGCAGCGAAAGCCGCCGGCCGAGACGCAGGCTCTTCAGCCGCTGGCCCAGCATCTGATGGGCATGCGTCGCCGTCGAGGCGACGCCATTCTTGACCGGAGCCTGGTCGGTGCTCATCCCGTCTTTTTCTCCCACTGAACAATTTGTACAGTGACACTGTACACGTGGCAAGCGCCGAGTAGGGACATTTAAGATGCCGGCCGAGGCCTAGTCTTCGCCCGACAGGTCGCGCCGCGCCTTGTCGAGTTCCTCGGCGTAGCGCCGCATCAGATGGCCCTCGGTCAAAAGCCCGACAACGGCTCGGTTGTCGAAATTCTCGACCACCTCCAGTTCCTCCGCGATGGCGCGCTGGATGGTTTCGGCGGTGGACCGGACGTTCATGGTCGGCACCAGCACCGCATGCCGGAATTTGGCCGGCGCCAGCACCGGCGTCTCACCATCGGACGGATCGCTGTGCAGTTCGGCGACGATCAGCACGCCGACATAATGCCGGCTGCTTGTGCCGCCATTCCGGCGCTGAGGCGCAGTCAGCTTGCCGCCCCGCTTCAATCCCCTGTTAGCCTGTCGAGGTATATGAGCGATCGCTTACGCAATCGACGCAGCTGTGTTATTTTTGCCCGTCTCTATTTCCCTCAAGGAGGAGAAGATGAGTGCGCGGGGATTTTTTTCATTAGCTGTTGGCAGGATTTTTTTGAGCTCGTCTGCGGTGAGCAATTCAAGCATGGATATGCCGGTTAGGTCTGTTGTGTCACACCCGATGTCTCTTTTGGCGGGAGGCAATCCGGAAAACCAAAGCCGGCCGGCAAAGGAATTTATCCAGACTGCACAACAAGATGTTTGCTGTCCTCGCGGCTACCCTTGGTATCGCAATTCGACGAACACCTGCTACGGCAGCTATGAAGACTGCCACGATACCGATGGCGGCGGATGGTCCTGCAGACAGGTCAACGCCTGCTAGACTTTCTTGGGCCAACGCCTTCTTGACTGTGCCCGGTCCTCAGGTCGGCTTCGGCTCGCCGGCCTCATAGAGCATGAGGTTGCGCTCGCCTATGCCGAGCGATGCCCAGCTCGCCCGCCAATCGGCGATGTGAGGCGAGCGGAAATGCGCGTCGAGCGCGGCCCTGTCGCTCCACACCTCGGTTACATGGATGAGCCCGACGTCGAGTACGTCCTGTGCGTAGGAGTATTCGATGCAGCCGGGCTCCGCACGGCTGCCCAGTATCATGAGCCGCATGGCCGGCCTTGCCTCGTCGAGCCGTTCCGCCGGCAAGCGAATGGTGCCGATGATCACCAGCATGATCTCTCTCCTCAAGGCCTCTGTCGTCCCGGCAAGTAACCAGTCCTCCCACCCTCGCGCAAGCTTGACCGGTTAGGCTCGAAGGGCTGTCGCGTGCTCGGCAGGCTTGTGATTGGGGACGACATGGCGGTCAGCGAAAGCTTAGCGACAGGAACAGTGGCCAAGAACGGCCGCGATGTCTTCTTCGCCATCGGCATCGTCATCATCCTGGCCGTGCTATTCCTGCCGATCCCGGCCTTCCTCATCGACATCGGCCTCGCCTTCTCGATCGCACTGTCGGTGCTGATCCTGATGGTGGCGCTGTGGATCCAGCGGCCGCTCGATTTCTCGTCCTTCCCGACCGTGCTGCTGATCGCCACCATGCTACGGCTATCGCTCAACATCGCCACCACGCGCATGATCCTGTCGCACGGCAATGAGGGCACGCACGCCGCCGGCTATGTCATCGCCGGCTTCTCCAAACTTGTGATGGCCAGCGATTTCGTCATCGGCCTGATCGTCTTCATGATCCTGATTGTGGTCAACTTCATCGTCATCACCAAGGGCGCCACCCGTATTGCCGAAGTCGGCGCCCGCTTCACCCTCGACGCCATCCCCGGCAAGCAGATGTCGATCGACGCCGACCTGTCCGCCGGCATGATCGACGACAAGACAGCGCAACTGCGCCGCCGCGAGCTGGAAGAGGAATCCTCCTTCTTCGGCTCGATGGACGGCGCCTCGAAATTCGTCCGCGGCGACGCCATTGCCGGCCTCATCATCACCGCCATCAACATCGTCGGCGGCATCGCCATCGGTTACATCAGGCACGGCATGGGCATGGGCGAAGCCGCCGATGTCTTCATCAAACTGTCGGTCGGCGACGGCCTCGTCACCCAGATCCCGGCGCTTATCGTTTCGCTCGCCGCCGGCCTGCTTGTGTCCAAGGGCGGCACGCGCGGCTCGACCAACCAGGCGGTGTTCGGCCAGCTCGGTGCGCATCCGCGCGCGCTCTATGTCGCGGCCTCGCTGCTCGTCCTGCTCGGCCTGATGCCCGGCCTGCCGTTCTTCCCGTTCTTCACGCTAGCCGCCGGCATGGCCGGCCTTGGCTACGTCATCCCGATGCGCGCCAACCGCGAGGCTGCCGCCGCCGAAGCGATCAAGGATCTGGAGAAGGCGAACAAGGTCGAGGAAGAGAAGAACTCGGTCAAGGCTTCGCTGACCACCGCCGAGATCGAGCTTCTGATCGGCAAACAGCTGTCGACGCGGCTGCTGGTGTCGCATCAGGAACTGGTGTTCCGCATGGCCAAGATGCGCAAGAAATTTGCCACGCAATATGGCTTCGTCGTGCCGGAAGTGCGCGTCGCCGACGATTTCGGCATCCCGCCGAAAAGCTATCAGATCAAGGTCCACGGCACCGTCGTCGCCGAATACCAGATGCGCGTCGGCGAGATCATGGTGCTGCTCGGCAACCGGGATTTGCCCGACGTTCCCGGCGAGGAAATCCGCGAGCCGGCCTTCGGCATGCGCGCCTTCTCGGTGCTCGAAACCTTCGCCGAGGATCTGAAGCGCGAGAACTATACCTTTGCCGACAACATGTCGGTGCTGCTCACCCATTTGTCCGAGGTGATCCGCAACAACCTGCCGCAGCTTCTGTCCTACAAGGACATGAAGGCGCTGCTCGAGCGCCAGGATCCGGAATACCGCAAGCTCGCCGACGAGATCTGCACCTCGCACATCTCCTATCCCGGCCTGCAGGCGGTGCTGAAATTGCTGCTGGCCGAACGCGTATCGATCCGCAACCTGCATTTGATCATCGAGGCTATCGCCGAGATCGCGCCGCATGTGCGCCGCACCGAGCAGATCGTCGAGCATGTCCGCATCCGCATGGCCCAGCAGATCTGCGGCGATCTCTCCGAGGGCGGCATGCTCAAGGTGCTGCGCCTCGGCAACCGCTGGGACCTCGCCTTCCACCAGAGCCTCAAGCGCGACGCCAAGGGCGAGGTGCGCGAATTCGACATCGACCCGCGCCAGCTGGAGGAATTCGGCCAGGACGCGACCAAGGCGATCCGCAAGCATCTCGAGGCCGGCGAGCGTTTTGTCCTCGTCACCGCGCCCGATGCTCGCCCCTATGTGCGCATGATCATCGAGCGCCTGTTCACGACGCTTCCCGTTCTCTCCCATGTCGAAATCGCCAAGGGCGTCGAGATCAAGGTGCTCGGGACGATCTCGTGAACATACTGTCGCAAGGCGTCGTCATCGCCGCCTTCCTCGCCTTCTGTCGCATCGGCGCCTGCTTCATGCTGATGCCGGGCCTGTCCAGCGCCCGCGTGCCGGTCCAGGTCCGGCTGTTCGTGTCGATCGCCGCCACCGGTGGCCTGCTCGCCTTCCTGTGGGACAAGATCTTTCCCTTCGTCGATGCGCGTCCGCAGGTGCTGGCACCGATGATCATTTCGGAACTTTTGGTCGGCGGGCTGATCGGCGCCATGACCAGGCTTTACATGGAAGCGCTGCGCTTCATGGGCTCGGCCATTGCCATGCTGATCGGCTATGGTGGCACCGGCGGCCCGGCGATCGAGGAGCCAGAGCCGCAGGCGGCCCTCGCCGCCATCATCTCGTTTTCAGCGTTGCTGCTGCTCTTCGTCTTCGATTTCGACCACGAGATCATCCGCGCTCTGGTCGCCTCCTACACGGTGGCGCCGGTCAACGCCTTCTTCAATCCCCAGGCCGCCCTGGTCGATCTCACCGACACGGTGTCGGACGCCTTCTTCCTGGTCATCCGGCTCGGCAGCCCATTCATCGCCTATGCCATTCTGGTCAATTTGACGATCGGCTTCGTCAACAAGCTGACGCCGCAGATCCCGGTCTACTTCATCTCGCTGCCTTTCGTCATCGCCGGCGGCATGATCATCTTCTACTTCGCCATCGGCACCATGCTGTCGCTGTTCGTCGACGGCTTTGTCGACCTGACGCTGGCGAGGTGAGATGAGCACGCGCATGGAACGGCTGAAGAAACTGGTCAAGGTGCAGGAGCAGCTGAAGGCCCTGCACGAGACGCGCCATGCGGCCTTCCTGGCGGCGGCCGCAACCGCCGAGACCGAAGCCAGGGAACTTGTCCAGCATTTCGAGGCCGATCAGTCGCTGGCGGTGCTGTTCCCTGACCTCTACCATCGCCGCATCGCCAATGCGCTGGTCCGGCAGGAAGCGAGCCTGGAAAGCGCCAGGCAGGAGATCACGCTCATCGCCACTGCGACGGCGCGCACCAACATGGTCGAGCGCGCCTACAAGGACGTGCGCCGACAGGACGAACGCGAACGCTCCGACCGCGACCGGCTCGATCTGATCGCGCAGAGGCGCGGGCAGGAATAATCGGAAGTTAGAGCCGCGTCACTTGCGGACGGCGTTCGGTTTCGTTCCGTGCGGCGGGCTGTATTGGGTGTACGGCGCCGTGTTCGGCCTCTGCGCCTACGCCACCTACGATCTGACCATGGCGACACCGGCAGCGCCCACCGCAAACGACCAGATCGCATCGACCCAGCCGGACTTGCCGCTGCTGATAGCAATGGCCCAGCATCCGGCGAAGGATTTCAAACCGGCAAGCCTGCCACAAGCTTGTTGCGGCATGGTCGCTCAGGAAACCCGGCAAAGAGGCGGACTTTCTTGGCGATTTCTCCACCCAGCGACATCGTTCTCGATGTTGCCCGAGCCGTCGACCCGACGGATATCGAGGCTGCCCGTGCCGCGCTGGCCAAGCGGGCCAACGGCGTTGGCGGCGCCTTTTTGGTCGACATGGCGGCTTCGGTGGATACCGGCTCGATCTTGTCGCGTGCCACGGCCGACAAGGCCGCGGCAGGCGCCGATCCCGCGGGAAAATTCAAGAAGTTCGAGGCCATGGTCTTGCAGACCTTCATCCAGAACATGCTGCCCAAGGACACAGAGGGCGTCTACGGCAAGGGGCTGGCCGGCGACATGTGGAAATCGCAGCTTGCCGAGCGTGTCGCCGACGTCATGGCCGAGCGCGGAGGGATCGGCATAGCCAAATCGCTGCTCGCCGACCACTACAAGGACGGCAAGCGCACCGTGCCGATCGGCCCGGTGTCAACCGGGCCGCACAAGACCGAGATCGACCAGCAGACCCGGCTGTCCACCTCGCTGGTCGAGGAATTGCAGCGCAAGGCCGCACGGTCGATGACCGGCGACGAGACGACCATCAAAACCGAAATCAAGATCTAGACCAGGATTTTCAATGGCCGATTTTTCAAAATACTCTTCCAACCTGCCGGCGCGTACGTCCGAAGCGCCGATCCCGTTTGCACGGCCGGGCAACATTGCCGCCATCATCGGCCGCATCGAGGAAGCGGTCGAGGAAGAGACGGCCGGTTTGAAGAACGACACCAGCTATGACCTCAAGGCCTCCAACGCCCGCAAGAGCCGCTACCTCTATGAGCTGACCCGCGCCATGAAGGGCGCCAACGAGATCGAATTCCTGGAACAGCATCGCGACAGTCTGGCGCGGCTGCGCCAGAAGCTCGCGAAAAACGAGGCTGCAATCCTCGCCCACCTCAACGCGGTCAACGAAGTCGCCACGCTGTTGAAGAACGCCATTCAGCGCGCCGAAGCCGACGGCACATACTCGGCCGGCGAATTCGGTTGGGCGAGCTGATGATCTCGGCAACAGGCGGGAACAACCGGTGATCAAATTCATCGCCGCCGCGATCTGGATCTGCGCCGCCACGCTTGGCGCGGTGTTCTATTCGTTCCAGGCGGCCGGTGAGCGCGGCGTCGGCGAGACGCCGAAACCGATGCTGGGTGGCCTCGACTACGTCAAGACCGACATCATCTCGGTGCCGCTGATCCGCGATTCCAAGATCGACGGCTATTTCCTCACCAAGCTCGTCTACACGGTCGAGCCGGCCGAGATAAAGAAGATGTCGATCCCGGCCGAAGCGCTGATGACCGATCAGGTCTATTCCTATCTCTACTCCAATCCGCAGATCGACTTCACCAAGAAGGAAACCATCAATCTCGATGCCTTCCGCAAGGCCATACGCGACACCGTCAACGCTCGCGTCGGCGCCGACCTGGTGCATGAAGTGCTGATCGACCAGGTCAACTTCCTGACCAAGGATGAAATCCGCGACAACGCCATGCGCCGCCGCAAGGATCCGGCCACGCCGACCGAACCGGCCCCGGCGGAATCGGCCCAGGCCGAGGCGGCGAAGCCCGCTGCTGAACACTAACCTTCGTCGCAGGGTGAATGTTCTCTGCCGCATTCCTTCCGACTGAAACGAGATGACGCATCGCGCGTTGACGTTTACGTCAACTCGAAGCTATATGCGCCAAGCGACCAGGATCGCGGTACGCGCGAGACAGCGACTTCGGCGGAGGCCGGTCACTGAAGCGCGGCAAAACGCAACGAGACCAGGAGAACAGTCATGAGCGTTCAGGACATTGCCGAGAAGATGAGGTCGCGCGTGGCGAGCGCCGGGTTCGAACATTCCGTGAAGTTCGACACCGGCACCGACGGCGTCATCGTCATCGATGGCGCGACCGTCTCAAACACCGATGCGCCGACCGACTGCACCATCAAGCTGTCGCTCGACGATCTGGATTCGCTGATCGCCGGCGACCTCAATCCGACCATGGCGTTCATGTCCGGCAAGATAAAGGTCGAAGGCGATATGTCGGTCGCCATGGCGCTCAGCCAGCTGATCGGCTGAGCCCTTCGCAAAAACAAAACGCCGCCCTCGCTGAAATGCAAAGGACCGGCGGCGTTTGTTTTTGACCAATCAGGCGGCCAGCGAGAGCCTCTGTGTCTTGAGCTTGCGACCTGCAGCCTTCAGCGTGCCATGCGCGCCGTCGAGCGCACCATCGATCAGTTCCAGCGCGAGCAGGCGGTGCCGCTCGTACGGACCAGGCATGGCTAGCGCGCCAGTCTTCTCCGCCGAAAAGCCGAAGCGACCGTAATAAGGCGCATCGCCGACCAGCAGCACCGCGGCATGGCCGAGACGCGCGGCCTCGGCCAAAGCATGGCGCATCAGCGCCGAGCCGATGCCGGCGTTCTTCAGCGCCGGATCGACGGCGAGCGGTCCGAGCAGAAGTGCTCCCGGGCCGCCCTCGCCCAGACGTACGTCCCACAGCCGCACCGTGCCGGCAACCGCGCCGGCGGCATCCCGCACGACAAAAGCGAGACCTTCGGAAGGCCGGCGCCCACGCCGCAGCTTCTCCGACGATTTCTTGCGCCGCATCGGCCCCATAGCGCGATCGAGCAACGCTTCACGCAATGCAATGTCTGCCGCAGTTTCGGCGACGATGGGAATGGCGCGGGCACTCTCCCCCCTCGAGGGGGAGATGTCGCCGAAGGCGACAGAGGGGGTCGGCACGACCTGACGCGACACCGCGTCGTGGACGAGGGATGCCGGCGCTTCACGCGAGACGACCCCCTCTGGCCTGCCTGCCATCTCCCCGTCAAGGGGGGAGATTCCCACGGCACCATCAATGTAATTTACAATGTCCATTTCCGCGATCCTTCACGAGCGGAGCTTGTTCCAAGGCGAACCCGAGCGGACGCAAACGTCCGCCTGGGGTGATCTGAAGGCCGAAGCCGTCAGATCACGTAGGATCGGAGAGGCTCGAAGCCGTTGAAGGCGACCGCCGAGTAGGTGGTTGTGTAGGCGCCGGTGCCTTCGATCAGCACATCGTCGCCGATGGTCAGCGACAGAGGCAGCGGATACGGCGTCTTCTCGTACATCACGTCGGCCGAATCGCAGGTCGGGCCGGCGAGCACGCAAGGTGCGGTCTCCGAACCGTCATGGCGGGTGACGATCGGATAGCGGATCGCCTCGTCCATCGTCTCGGCCAGACCGCCGAACTTGCCGATGTCGAGGAACACCCAGCGCACATTGTCGTTTTCGGCCTTCTTCGAGATCAGCACGACTTCCGACTTGATGACGCCGGCATTGCCGACCATGCCGCGACCCGGCTCGATGATGGTCTCAGGGATCGCATTGCCGAAATGCTTGCGCAGCGCCGAGAAGATGGCCTGGCCGTAAGCCTGGGCCGCCGGCACATCACGCAGATAGCGCGTCGGGAAACCGCCGCCCATATTGACCATCTTCAGGACGATGCCTTCGTCGGCGAGCGTGGCGAACACCTTCTTGGCGTCGGCCAGCGCACGGTCCCACGCCGTCAGGTCGGTCTGCTGCGAGCCGACATGGAACGACACGCCATAGGGGTCGAGGCCGAGCGTCCTGGCATGGCGCAGCACGTCGACGGCCATCGCAGGCACGCAGCCGAACTTGCGCGACAGCGGCCACTCGGCGCCTTCGCCGTCGGTCAAAACGCGGCAGAACACGCGCGCGCCGGGAGCGACGCGGGCGATCTTGTCGACCTCCTCGACGCAGTCGACGGCAAACAGCCGAATGCCGAGCTGGTAGGCGCGTGCAATGTCACGCTCCTTCTTGATGGTGTTGCCGAAGGAGATGCGGTCCGCCGGCGCACCGGCGTCCATCGCCATCTCGACCTCGGCAACGGAAGCGGTGTCGAAGGACGAGCCCATCGCAGCAAGCAGGCGCAGGATCTCCGGCGCAGGGTTTGCTTTCACCGCATAGTAGATTCTGGAATCGGGCAGCGCCTTCTCGAAGGCACGGAAATTGTCGCGCACGACATCGAGGTCGACGACGAGGCAGGGGCCGGACGGACGTCGGGTGGCGAGGAAGTCGAGGATGCGCTGGGTGGCCATCGGGGTCTCTCCATTAACGCCTTGCGGCGCGCAATAAGGCTGCGGGACGGGCTTTCGGCCTCGCGAACACGCGGTCAAACAAAGGCGGGACGGAAATCCATGGAACCAGCCGGTGGAGACCCCGGAACCATGAAACGCCGTCTCGCGGCGGTGAACCTTGGCCTTGCCCGGCCTCGGTTCGCTTTGTCTGCCTTGGCTTGGATGGGAGACCCGTCCGCACTACCGGCAATGAAGGTGTGCCTCTTCAGTAACCCCGGTCTTTGGACGACCGGCAGAACACCAGAAAGGCCCGCACCGTCGTTGCTTCAAGGTGTCCTCGGGCTGGCGGTTGGCCGCTAGACCGACTGGAGGGGTTAGCTCCAGTTACCTTACCGATTTCCCTCACCATTCGAGGATCGGCGGACACCCACAGGCACGTGCGACTTTGGGCAAGCGCGATATAAGATCGAAAGATTTCACAATCAATAAAAATCGTACTCCAGGTTGTAAAATTTCCGGCATCGAACAATGCTGGGCCTACTATATAGGGATATCGAACGATGCCAGGCACGCACGGCCCGCTCAACGCCCTTCTCGACCTGCGTCGAATGCCGGTGGCCAATGCGGAACTTGGGCCACTGGCCGGGCTGCGCCTGGCTGTGAAGGACATTTACGACGTCGCCGGCTACCGCACCGGTTGCGGCAATCCGGTGAAGTTCGCCGAGTCCCACGCCGCGTCCAGCACGGCACCGGCCGTGCAGATGATTCTCGACGCCGGCGCGCGTTTCATCGGCAAGACGCAGACCGACGAGTTCGCTTTCTCGCTGATGGGCCAGAACGCGCATTTTCCGTTTCCGGTGAACCCGGCCGCTCCCGATCGCGTCACCGGCGGCTCGTCCTCCGGATCGGCGGCGGCGGTGGCCGGCAAGCTTGCCGATATCGCCACCGGCTCCGACACCGGCGGCTCGATCCGCGCCCCGGCGAGCTTTTGCGGATTGATCGGGCTGCGCACCACGCATGGCCGCATTTCGCTCGAAGGCACGATGAAGCTGGCGCCGAGCTTCGACACATTCGGCTGGTTCGCCGACGACATCGAGACCTATGAGACGATCGGCAAGCTGTTGCTTGGCCGCGACCCGCATCAGCATCCGCTCAACCGGCCGCTTTCGATCCGCTGGCTGGACGCTTTCGTGGCCGGCCCCGCCGAGGCAGCCGAATATGCCAGGATGAGAGCGCTGGCCGCCAGTCTTGTCGGTGAGCCGGCGCCGGTAGAGTACAGCTTCGCCTCCTTCCCCGACGAGCTCTACTGGTGCTTTCGCCGCCTCCAGGCCGCCGAGGCCTGGCAGCAGCATGGCGCCTGGATCATTTCGGACGAGCGCGATCTCGGGCCGGGCGTCGAGGAGCGCTTTGGTTTCGGCCGGACAATCGACGAAAAGACCGCGCGGGCCGAGGCGGTGCGCCGCTTGACGTTCCGCTCCGAGCTAGCCGCGCTGCTCGGCCAGGACGGGTTTCTTGTCCTGCCTACCGTTCCAGGCCCCGCACCTCTGGTCAAAAGCGAGCCGCAGCAGCTCCAGGCCTACCGCGAAAGGGCCTTGCATCTTTTGTGCCTTTCGGGTCTTTCAGGCTTTCCGCAAATCACCCTGCCGCTGGGCTCGGTTGACGGCGCCCCTTTCGGCCTCTCGCTGCTCGGTCCTCCCGGCAGCGACATTGCCCTGATACGGCTCGGCCGGCGAATTCTCGATGCGGCACGAAAGGCTTGATGATGGATACACTGACCCGCATGCGCGCCTTCATCGACGTCGTCGAGGCCGAAGGCTTTTCGGCGGCCGCGCGCAAGATCGGTCGCTCCAAGGCGCTGCTGTCGAAATATGTGCGCGAACTCGAAGACGAACTCGGCGCGCTGCTGCTCAACCGCACCACGCGGCAGTTCTCGTTGACTGAGGCCGGCCATACCTATTACAGCCGCGCTTCGGAAATCGTGCGCGAGGTCGACAGCCTAGCCGACGCCGTGCGCGAATCCTCCGGCGACGTGCGCGGCAGGATCAAGATCTCCGCGGCGCGCACCTTCGCCGACGCGCCGATAGGCCAGTCGCTCATCGACTTCGCCAGACAGCATCCCGACATCGTGCTCGACATCCATCTCGACGACCGTTTTGTCGATCTGGTCGAGGAAGGTTTCGATCTTGCCGTGCGCATCTCGCGCCTGGAGAACTCATCGCTGATCGCCCGCCGCCTGGGGCCGTTTTCGATCAAGCTTTGCGCCTCGCCGGAGCTGATCGCCAAGCACGGCAAGCCGACGCGCCCGCAGGATCTCGCCAACTTGCCCTGCATCGTCGACACCAATGGCCGCTCGCTCGCCAACTGGCGCTTCAGGGGCGATGGCGAGGAGTCTGTCAGTGTCAACGTATCGGGTCCGATCGAGGTCAACAGCCCGATGGCCGCGCGAGCCGCCGCCGTGTCCGGTCTGGGCTTCACCATCCTGCCGGATTTCATCGCCGCGCCCGACCTCGCATCCGGGCTGCTGGTGTCGTTGCTCGACGACCGCATCCAGTCGGGCAGCGGCATTTTCGCCGTCTACCCGCACCGTCGCTATCTGCCGGCCAAGGTCCGTGTCTTCGTCGATTTCCTGGTGCAATGGTTCAAGAACCGCGAGAGCGCTTGAGCCGGTCCTGCCGTGCCGCGGTCCCAATTTCGCCCCGTTTCTGGTAACCTCTCGAAATCTCTCCGAGGCCGATGGAACAGCGACCGAGAATGCATCTGAAACGGCACGCAATCATGCTGGCTTCGGCCCTGGCGACGACTTTTGCCTCCGTCGGAGCGGCTGGCGCGCATCCTCATGTCTTCGCCGAGGCCCGCCTCGACGTGATCCTCTCGCCGGATCACCAAAGTGTGAAAGCGCTGCGTCACCTCTGGCGTTTCGATGATCTGTTTTCGAGTACGGTGATGATGGAGTTCGACAAGAACTCCGACCTGAAGCTTGACGACAAGGAGCTGAAGGATGTCGCCGACACAGTTCATGCCTCGCTGGCCGAATTCAACTATTTCCAGCTCGTCACCGTCGACGGCAAGGACGTGCCTATGACGCCGCCACCGCATCTGATGGCCAATTTCGACAACGACCAGTTGATCATCCTGTTCGAATCCGAACCCAAGGTGCCGATCAAGCTCGCCGGCAAGATCGATTTCGGCGTCTACGATCCAACCTTCTACACAGCGATCGACTTCACCGAGGATAGCAACATCACGGTGGAAGGCCTGCCCTCGAACTGCACCAAGAGCGTCATCCGGCCTGATCCAGACGAGGCGATCAAGGAAAACCAGAAGACCCTGACGGACGCGTTCTTCAACGACCCGACAGGCACCGACATGAGCAAGATCTTCGCCACCAAGCTCGAACTGAATTGCCCGCCAGAAGGATAGATCCGGTGATGAAACCGTCCCTGCGTTTGGCATTCGGCCTCGTGGCCGCTGCCCTGCTGATGACGCACTTTCTCGGGCAGGCCCATGCCCAGAGCTCACTCGGCATCGGTGTCAATGACGGCATGGCGCCCACCACCGGCCCGTTCGCCCACATCCTGATGTGGATCAATCTGCGCCAGCAGGAATTCTACCGCGCATTGGCCACGGCGATGAAAGCAATGCGCGAGGACGGCAGCAAGATGTGGCTGCTGATCGGCCTGTCCTTCGCCTACGGCATTTTCCACGCCGCCGGCCCCGGCCACGGCAAGGCGGTGATCTCGTCCTACATGGTGGCCAATGAAGTGGCGCTCAGGCGCGGTATCCTGCTGTCCTTCGTCTCGGCGCTGCTGCAGGGCCTGACCGCGATCCTGGTGATGCTGCTTGCCTATTTCGTCCTGCGCGGCACCGCCATCTCGATGACCGACGCAGCCTGGTTCATGGAGATCATGAGCTATGTCTTCGTCACTTTGTTCGGCGCCTGGCTGCTGTGGCGCAAGCTCGGGCCTACGGTCCTGCGCTGGTTCGGCAAGGCGCCCGCCTACAGCCTGTCGGCAGCCCACGCCGGTCATTCCCATGGCGGCCATTCACATGCCGCTCACAGCCACGCGGCGCATGCGCATTCGCATGCCTTGCATGTGCATCACGACCATTCGCATGATCATCACGATCACGCTGCGCACGACCACGACACACACGATCATTCCCATCACGACCACGCTCATCACGATCACGCCGCCCACGATCACCCAGCCGGCGAAGTCTGTGGTACGTGCGGCCACTCACATGCGCCCGATCCGGCGCTGCTGTCGGGCGACCGCTTCGACTGGCGCACGGCCTGGTCGGCAGTAGCCGCCGTCGGCATCCGCCCCTGCTCCGGCGCGCTGATTGTGCTGAGCTTCGCTTTGCTCAACGGCCTGTGGCTCGGCGGCCTGCTCTCGGTGCTGGCGATGTCGATTGGAACCGCCATCACAGTCTCGGCGCTGGCAACGATCGCAGTCACCGCCAAGAACTGGGCGGTCTATTTCGCCGGCGATGGCCGCATGGGCAACCGCATTCACACATTCGTCGAGATCGGCGGCGCCGCCTTCGTCTTCCTGTTCGGACTGTTGCTGTTGTCGGCGAGCCTGTCCGGAACTGTATGACCTCGGCGGGTCAGGCCTGACCCGCGATCTTTCCGCCCAGCTCATCCTCGATATGCGCGCGGATGATTTCATCGAAACTTTTTTCGGCGCTGAAGCCGAGGTCTCTTGACCGTCGCGCCTCGAAGCGCGTCGGCCAACCCTTGACGATCGCCCAGATCGTCTCGTCGGGCTCCTCACGGATCAGGCTCGCCACCTTGGTGCCCGCTATGCGTTCCAGCGCCTCGATCTGCTCGCCGACGGTGACGGCAACGCCCGGCATGGTGAGGTTGCGGCGTGGCCCGACGGCGGCACTGTCGATCCCGGCGGCATGGATCAGGAAGTTCACCGCCGAGCGCGGGCTGGCATGGGTGTGCAGCACCGAGCGCGGCACTGGCAGGATGGCCTCATGGCCGCTCAGCGGCTCGCGGATGATGCCGGAGAAGAACCCTGACGCCGCCTTGTTCGGCTTGCCGGGCCGCACGCAAATGGTCGGCAGCCTTATGCCGATGCCGTCGAAGAAGCCGCGCCTGGAATAGTCGGCCAGCAGCGCTTCGCTCATCTGCTTCTGCGTGCCGTAGGAGGTCAGCGGCGTCGGATGGAAGTCGTCCGGGATGACATCGGGGAACGGCGCGCCGAACACCGCGATCGACGAGGTGAAGACCAGACGCGGCGAAAAGCCCGCCAGCCGGACCGCATCGAACAGAGCCCGTGTGCCGTCGAGATTGACGCGGTAGCCGAGATCGAAATTCGCCTCCGCCTCGCCCGACACGATGCCGGCGAGATGGAACATGACGTCGGGGCGTGAGGCGACCAGGCTCTCGGCAGCACCGGCGTCGGCAAGGTCGCCCGTATGCGTGGCGATGCTGACGCCATCCATCGCCGGCGCCTGCGGCGGCACGATGTCGTGCAGGTCGAGCCCGGTGATCTTGCGGCCGTTGAGCGTGCCGTCCTTGGCCAGCCGGTCGACAAGTTTGCGGCCGACCATGCCGGCGGCGCCAGTAATCAGGATGCGCATTTCAAAGCCTCTTATTTGCCCTTGTTCTGGCTGCGGCCCCGCAACCAGAACACCAGAAAGAATGCCAGCACGAAGGCGATGCCGACGATGCCGGCAAGTACGGTCGAGACATTGCCGACGGCCAGCATCACGGTCGGCAGATAGAACGCCGCGATGCCGAACAGCAGCATGATCCAGGCTGCGGCAATCAGCGCGTTTCGCGTGTCGCGATCCATCATGCCGTCCCGCCACAGCGGGAACTCGTCAACTCGGATGCCAATGCCATGAAATTCCCTGTCAGTGATAATGGCCGTGATGCGGTGGCGCACCATGGTCGTGGTCATGATCGTGCTCGTCATGGCTGTCGGCGCACTGGCCGAATTCCGGTTCGACCGTCGCGTGGCTGATGCCGTGTTCGGCGGCGAGCCGCTTCTTGATGGCGCTGACCGCCTGGTGCGGATCGACGCCATCGTTGAGGCAGGCATGCAGCGTCGCCATGTTGCTGGAGCCGTCCAGCGACCAGACATGCATGTGATGCACTTCGCGCACGCCCTTGACGGTGCCGGCAATGTCCTTGGCGATGAGGTCGCGGTCGAGGCTTGCCGGTACGCCTTCGAGAAGGACGTGGGCGGCTTCGCGCATCAGCGACCACGCGGTGGACAGGATCAGCAGGGAGACCAGCACCGACAGGATCGGATCGATCGGCGTCCAGCCGGTGGCCAGTATGACCAGCGCCGCCACGATCGCCGCCGCCGAGCCGAGCAGGTCGCCCAGCACATGCAGGATGGCGCCGCGCATGTTGAGGCTGTCGCGGTCGCCGCCATGCAGCACGAAGAACGAGGCGAAGTTTACCAGAAGGCCGGCGATCGCCACCACCAGCATCGGCCCGCCCAGCACCGGCGCCGGCGTCATCAGCCGGCCCCAGGCTTCGTAGACGATCCACAACGCAATGGCGAAGATGGCGATGCCGTTGGTGTAGGCGACCAGCGTCTTGACCCGGCCGAAGCCATAGGTCAGGCGCACTGTCGCCGGCCTTCCGCCAAGATGGAAGGCGTACCAAGCAAGGCCAAGCGCGATCGAGTCGGCGAGCATGTGGCCGGCGTCGGCCAGCAGCGCCAGCGATCCCGTCAAAACGCCGCCAAGCACTTCGGCAACCATGAAGCCGGCGGTCAGGCAGGCTGCGATCAGCACGCGTTTCTTGTCGGTCGAGCCATGCACATGGCCGGCGCCATGCCCAGCATGCGAACCATGATCATGGCTGTGCGCCATCGAAAAAAACTCCTGTTACGCGCCGAACTCGGCGCGGAAATCCTCGAGCCGCCGCTTCTGCCGGCCTTCGCCATCGAAATTGGCGGGATCGAGCCATGCCTCATAGGCTTTGCGCAGCGCCGGCCATTCCTTGTCGATGATCGAGTACCATGCCGTATCGCGGTTTTCACCCTTGACCACAAGATGCTGGCGGAAAATGCCCTCGAACTTGAAGCCGAACCGCTCCGCAGCGCGCTTCGAAGGGTCGTTGCGGTTGTTGCATTTCCACTCGTAGCGGCGATAGCCGAGCCCGTCGAAAATGTACTTCATGAACAGGAACTGCGCTTCGGTCGCTGCCGGCTTGCGCGAGATCAGCGGCCCCCAATAGATGTTGCCGATCTCAATGACGCCATAGGTGGGATCGATGCGCATCAGCGTCTGTCGCCCCGCGACCCTGCCGCTGGCCTTGTCGATGACGGTGAAGAACAGCGGATCCTCGCTCGCCTCGACCTTATCCAGCCATGGCTGGAAATCGGCGCGGGTTTGCGGCGGATAGTCGGGCAGCCAAGCAAAGCGGCCGTCAATGTCAGGCACCGACGACGCCTCGTAAAGGCCGTCGCCATGCTTTTCGGCGCTCAGCGGTTCGAGCCGGACATAGCGGCCGTCAATGGGCTTGCGCTCGGGCCGCGGACGCGCTTGCCAATCTTTGAGATTTTCCGACACGCAAAACTCCAATCCGTTTGACTTTTGTGAGCAGACGCTCACAAAAACGCGACCTAACAGCAAGAACCACACGGACGGGAAAAATGCTCCACACGATTTCGGCCTTCGACCGCCTCGGCGAGGAAAACGCCTTTGCCGTGCTGGCGCGGGCGACCGCACTGGCTCAACAGGGCCGCGATATCGTCAATCTCGGCATCGGCCAGCCCGACTTCAAAACGCCGCAGCACATTGTCGACGCAGCGATCAAGGCGCTGCGCGACGGTCACCATGGCTACACCCCGGCCAACGGCCTGCTGGCGACGCGCGAAGCGGTGGTGCGGCGCACGCTGGCCACCACCGGCGTCGAGGTCTCGCCGGAAAATGTGATGATCCTGCCCGGCGGCAAGCCGACCATGTTCGCGGCGATCCTGATGTTCGGCGAACCCGGCGCCGAGATCCTCTATCCCGACCCTGGCTTTCCCATCTATCGCTCGATGATCGAGTTCACCGGCGCCGCGCCCATTCCGGTGCCGATCCGCGAAGAGAACGGCTTTGCCTTCTCGGCCGAGGAGACGCTGGGGCTGATCACCTCGAAGACGAGGCTGCTAATCCTCAACTCACCGGCCAACCCGACCGGCGGCGTCACGCCGCGCGCCGAGATCGAGAAGCTGGTGGAGGGGCTGCAAGCGCATCCGCAGGTCGCTATCCTCTCCGACGAAATCTACGACGTCATGACCTATGACGGCGAGACGCATTTTTCGCTGCTCAATTTTCCGGAAATTCGCGACCGGCTGATCGTGCTCAACGGCTGGTCGAAGACATGGGCGATGACCGGCTGGCGCATGGGCTGGTCGATCTGGCCGAATGGCGACAAGGGCGCGCATCTCTACGACAAGGTGCGCAAGCTGGCGGTCAATTGCTGGTCCTGCGTCAACGCGCCGAGCCAGTTCGCCGGCATCGCCGCGGTCGACGGCCCGCAGGACGATGTCGACAAGATGATGCGCGCCTTCGACAACCGCAGGAAGATCGTGGTCGAGGGGCTGAACGCGCTGCCGGGCGTCTCCTGCATCACGCCCAAGGGCGCATTCTATGCCTTCCCGAATGTTTCGAAGACCGGCTGGAAGGCCAAGAAGCTCGCCTCGGCACTGCTCGAGGAGGCCGGCGTGGCGCTGATCGGCGGCCCCGATTTCGGCATTCTCGGCGAAGGCTACATCAGGCTCTCCTACGCCAATTCCGAAGAGAACATCTTGCGCGCGCTGGAGCGGATCGAGTCGTTTTTGAAGAGGTAGGCCTTCGGCTCTTCACCCACGCCCCACGAACGGCATCTTGGTCGCCATCACCGTCATGAACAGCACATTGGCATCGAGCGGCAGGCTGGCCATGTGGACGACGGCGTCGGCGACGCGCTGGACGTCCATCACCGCTTCGGCGGCGATGGTGCCATTGGCCTGCGGCACGCCGACCGTCATTGCGTGCGCCATATCGGTCAGCGCGTTGCCTATGTCGATCTGGCCGCAGGCGATGTCATAGGGCCGGCCGTCGAGCGCCAGCGTCTTGGTCAGCCCCGATATGGCATGCTTGGTCGCGGTGTAGGGGACCGAGCCCGGCCGTGGCGCATAGGCCGACACAGAGCCATTGTTGATGATGCGGCCGCCCATTGGCTTTTGCTTGCGCATGACGCCGAAGGCGGCGCGGGCGCATAGGAACGATCCGGTGAGATTGACGCCGACAATATCGTTCCAGACCTCGACCGGGATCTCGTCGATCGGCGTCGACTTGTAGCTCATGCCGGCATTGTTGAAGAGCAGGTCGACGCGGCCGAAGGCTGCGGCCACCGTCTCGAACAGATCATCGACTTCGCCGGCCTTGCTGATGTCGCAGGCAACTGCCAGCGCCTTGGCGTCCGCTTTCCCGGCTTCGGTAATGGCGGCGTCGAGCACCGCTTTGCGGCGGCCGCAAAACACCGTGTTCCAGCCCGCCTTGAGCAGCGCCGTGGCGACGCTCTTGCCGATGCCGGTGCCGGCGCCGGTGACGATGGCGGTTTTCTCTGTGAGGGCTGTCATGGATTTCGCTCCTGCGCGCCGCGCATCCCGGCAACAGATCGGGGTGCATCCGAATGCACCGACCCATCGCAAATGACGGGGATCATGGCAAGCCGGACACTGTGCATGTCGCTCAAAGTGGCCCCGGTTGTGAGAGAACGACATGCATCAGGACAAAAACATGAAGCGCGACGCACTTTATGTGATCGGTCCAACAAAAAGGGCGGTCATTGGCGACCGCCCTGATCTGAACCGGGCTTGGGAGGAGGAAAGCCGATCCGACTGACTAAAATCATGCGCTTCCTCGGTAAACGAGACGTTAACGCATTTTTTCCGGCCTCGGCTGCGTTGTCTACCAGCGCGGATTCGGCGCCGTGCCTGACGGAACCGGCACCTTGGCCGCCGACACCGTAGCCTCGACATGATCGACGAGCGCATCCGGCAGGCCGAGCCGGCCGGCGAGCAGGTCGAGATAGCCGCGTTCGGCGCGCGTATCGGGGTCGATCGTCAGTCGCGACGCCGTGTAGAGCTCGAGCCTCTGCTCATCGGTCTTGGCGCCTGCGACCAGCGTATCGAGGTCGAGCGGGCTATCCAGCTCGGCCATCAGAAACTTTTCCGCTTCCGTGCCGATGCCGGCCAGACTGAGCTTGCCGGCGATCTTTTGGCGTTCCGCGTCATCGACATGGCCATCGGCCTTGGCCGCCGAGATCATCGCCCGCACAAGGGTCAGCGTGAACTCGTCCTCCCCCTGTGGCGCCTGTGAAGGATGAAAGCCGGTGTCGGCGGGCGGCGGCAGCAATTCCGGCTGGCCGGCCGCCGGCGCCTGCTCGGGTGCATTGCCGGCCTTGTAATTCTGGTAGGCCTTGTAGGCGAGACCGCCGATCGCAGCCAGTCCGCCGAGCTTCACGGCCGTGCCGGTGACCTGCCGTCCCGTGCCGGTTCCAAGCAGCACCGCGGCCAGCGCACCGGCGGCCAGCGGATTGTCCTTGGCCATCTGCACAGCCTGCCCGGCCTTGTCGCGGACGGTGCCGGTTGTGCCGGGAACTTGCGAGCCGAGCAGATCGTCGAGAAGCTTCTTGGGGTCGAACATGGTGCCTCCAGAAAAGGGCCCGCGCCAACGTGGACGGGCAGGTTTTGGACGTTGCAGACGTAGGTCCCGATTGTTGACATTACAATGACGGACCGGCGCTTTGCTATCGGCGCCGGCAATGCCGCAAATCAAATTCGATGTGTCGAAACCCGCCTCGGCTTCGGTTAGTGTCGCCGCAACGTCGGCGAGGGAGGAGTTTTGCCGTGACCGATCAGCCAGACCGCGACCAAGCACGAGATCCCCAGGATCTGGAGCGCCTGCTAATTGATCGGCAATGGGCGGGAGACATTGAGGGCATGGTAGCGCTGTTCGAACCCGATGCCGTCATCGACACCGGAGCAGCCGAATTGACGCGTGGCCATGAGGCGATCCGCGCTTTGTTCGAAGCCTTTGCCGCGAGCTGGCGAAAATTCCAGCGCGGCGAGCAGCGCCCGGCGGCCATTAACGGCGAACTCGCGTTGACGTCGACCAGGCTTGCCGACGGCTCGATAACCTCAGAGGTCGCGCGCCGGCAGGCCGACGGCACATGGCTGTGGGTGATCGACCGCTATTCTGTCGTGTGGTGATCCAGTCAGGGCGTCGGCGGCACTTAACTGCCGATATGTCCCCTGCCCTGCGCCTGCGCAAGTTCGACCTGGCGCTGGCGCTCGGCATAGCGGGTGCGATCCTCATCCGAGCGTGCCTCGTAGCAATGCGGGCATGACACGCCGGTGGAAAAATGCGGCGACAGCCGGTTCTCCGGCGTCAGCGGATGCCGGCAGGCGCGGCAGAGTTCGGCCTCGCCTTCGGTCAACCCATGCGACACCGAGACCCGCTCGTCGAAGACGAAACACTCGCCCTGCCACAGGCTGTCTTCGGCCGGCACCTCTTCGAGATATCTGAGGATGCCGCCCTTGAGATGGAACACATCCTCGAAGCCGAGCGACTTCACATAGGCCGTCGCCTTTTCGCAGCGGATGCCGCCGGTGCAGAACATCGCAACCTTGCGGCCGTCGAGTTGGTCGCGGTGTTTTTCCACCCAGGCCGGGAATTCGCGAAAGCTCGACGTGCGCGGGTCCACCGCGCCCTCGAACGTGCCGATCGACACTTCGTACGCGTTGCGTGTGTCGATGACGATGGTGCCGGGGTCCGAGATCAGCGCGTTCCAGTCGGCCGGCGCGACATAGGTCCCCGCACCCGTCGCCGGGTCGAGGTCTTCGACGCCCATGGTGACGATCTCGCGCTTCAGCCGCACCTTCATGCGATGGAACGGCATTTCGGCGGCAGTGCTGTATTTGACCTCGAGATCGGCAAGACCCTCGATGGCCTCGAGATAAGCGATCAGGTCGGCTATGTCGGTTTCGCTGCCGGCGACCGTGCCGTTAATGCCCTCCTGCGCCAGAAGCAGCGTGCCCTTGATGCCGCGCCCGCAGCAGAAGGCGGCAAGCGGCGTGCGCAAGACCCGCAGCGCGTCGAAGTCGCCCAGCCTCGCAAATTTGTAGAGCGCGGCGACGCGCACGGGTTCATGGTTGGTCATCGCCAAGCCACTAGACCGTGGTCAAAGCGGATTCAAGGCAGAGCTAAAGACACTTCGTCGGTATTCGCCCGCAGGCTCGTTGGCCGACATGTGACATCGCGGCAGGCCGGGTTTCGTGGACTCGGAATCGGCCTTCTGCTAATCGGTTGAAATCACCCAGGGAGAGAAAAGCCAATGCCCAGCAAGACCGAAAAGCTCCTGTCGCTGCTCAATGGCCAGCCGGTCATTCCGGTGCTGAAGATCGCCAATGTCGCGGACGCCGTCCCGCTCGCCCGGGCGCTGGCCGCCGGCGGCCTGCCGGCGATCGAGATCACGTTGAGAACCGCCGATGCGCTGGAAGCGATCCGCCGCGTGGCCGGTGAGGTCGAGGGCGCCATTGTCGGCGCCGGCACAATTCTCGATGCCAAGCAGTTCGACCAGGCAGCGGCGGCTGGCTCGAAGTTCATCGTCAGCCCCGGCATCACGCGCGAGTTGCTGGCGGCGGCCAAGGACAGCGACGTTCCCTTGCTGCCCGGCGCCATCACGCCCGGCGAGATCATGGCTGCCCGCGAGGCCGGCCTGCGGTTCCTGAAATTCTTCCCGGCCGAACAATCCGGCGGCATCGCCTCGCTGAAGGCCTTTGCCTCGCCGCTGGCCGACGTGAAATTCTGCCCGACCGGCGGCATCTCGGCCAAGAACGCCGCCGACTATCTCAGCCTGTCCAACGTTATCTGCGTCGGCGGCTCGTGGGTGGCGCCGGACGAGTTGGTCAAGGCCGGCAAGTGGGATGAGATCGAGGCGCTCGCACAGACCGCGAGCAAGCTCGGAAAATAACCTCCGCTACTTTATCTTTGCGCAATCCCAAGGGAAGCGCTCCGCGCTTTCCCGGGAAAATCACAGTGTTCCCGGAATTGCACTCGGCACAAAAACCCGCCAGCTGCGCCGACCGGGTTTGCTACGCGTTGAGATTTTGGTTCCCGCTCAAGGGCTCGAACCTCGATTCACGCCTTCAAAGGGCGCTGTCCTACCATTAGACGAAGCGGGAATGCAGTTTGGTGGTTAGCATTCTGGGGCGATGGAAGCCAGTGCTCGATATCTCGCTAGAAGCAAAAGCCGCGCGGGTTGCCCAGCGCGGCTTCAATGTTTACCCCGTCGAGCTCTTACTTCGTCTGGAAGCGGGCGACCGAAAGGAATTTCACGGCATTGCCGGTGAAGCGGTTGGCATCGGCCATCTGGTTGTCCGCATGGAAGCCTGCGGTGTAGACCTCGCTCGGCGGCGTATGCACGATGTTGTAGGCATAGCGCGGCGCTGTCGTCGGGCTGGAAACGGTGGCGATGTTGTCGCCGCTGCTCAGCGCCCAGCGGGCCGCCTGCGGTTCGGCCGCCACCACCACTGCCTTCGGTCCTGGCTTCAGGTCGCGGGCCGAAGCCCTGGCTTCCTTGCGTGTCGTCTTGACGCCGGCGCCGATCACCGAGGCTGGATCGGTACCGGCGGGACGGGCAGCAATAGCGCCGCGCGGCGATGCGGCATCGACACCTGACGGATCGTTGAACGCCGAGCGCGGCTCAAGCGACGCAACCTGATAGTCGTCGGTAGCACCGGCTGTATCGGCGGCGCTGGCCTGTTCGAGAACCGCCTTGACCTCGTCCGGACGCCGCGACGGCAGCACCGAGAACGCGTCGGTTGCGGTCTGTGTGTGGGCAGCCGTATCGGCCAGCGCCAGCAGAACGCCCTTGTCCTGCGGCGCAAGCTCAGCCGGCGGCGAAGAGCGGTCGGGACGCCAGGTCGGCAACGGGACGTTGACCGCGACCTGCGCCGGAGCGGCAGCTTGATCGGCCCCCTGGTCGGCATTGCTCGCATCGGCCGTGCCGAACGGCACATTGGCCGGCGCCTGCGCCGTCGCCACCGTCTGTTCGGTGGTGGCATCGGCCACGCCGAACGGCACGGTCTCAGGTTGTTGCGCGCCGACATCGGCCTTCGGCCGCGGTGCGAAAGCGGGCAGCGGCACTTCCTTGGCGGGCAGCGCGGCGATGATCGTCTCCGGCGTGTCCTGCGGCTCCGAATCGTCAGCGCTGTCGTCGGCAAGCTGCGGAACGTTGGCGCGCTTGGCGTTCTGCGGCGACACGATCGCGATGCCAGGCAGATTGCTGTTGTTGTTGCTCGTGGCAGCCAGCACCGGCTTCACGCTTCTCGGCGGCGGCGCGGCGGTAGCGACATCGGCGCTGTCGTCGGCTTCGTCTTCACCGCCACCGCCAAAGAACGCGGACAGGAAGCCACCGGATTTCTTGGTGCTGCCGCCTGCGCTGGCCATCATGATGGCAGGAGAACCGGCGCCCTTGCGCGCCTTGTAGGAGGCGAGCGCCTGGTCATAACCCGGCAACGGCCTGCCGTCGCTCGGCACATGCAGCGTCTTGCCATTGGGGAACAGGCTGACCAGTTCCTGGCGGCTGATGCCTGGCCAATGCCGCACATTGCCGACGTCCATGTGGACGAAGGGCGAACCCGACGACGGATAGTAGCCGACGCCGCCGCCCTGCATCTTCAGGCCGATGTTGCGCAGCTTTTTCAGCGGCACACCCGGAATGTAGAAGTCCATCGCCTTGCCCAGCATATGCTGGCTTTCCTTGGCGACACCGCGGCTGCGGCTGCGCAGCATCGAATTGGTCGACGGCGAGCGATAGCCGCAGACGACCTGGATATAGTCGGTGGCGCCGGCCTGCCGGTAAGCTTCCCACACCAGATCGAGCAGGCGCGGATCCATCTTGGTCGGTTCGTTGCGACGCCAGTCGCGCAGGATGATGTTGATCTTCCTGAGGCCTGCCGGATCGTAGCGGCCATTGCGCTTGTAGACGATCTCGGCCTTTTCGTGCGTGTGGAGGTGATAGAGCTTGAGCGAGCGCGTTTCAGCGCTGGCGCCGGCAGCAGTTGCGGCGAGGAAAGCGAACGCAACGATCAACGCTGCCAGCCATCTCGGCCAGACGCCCATGTGATCGCGCCGCCCGTTTCTGTGTCGTTCGACTTTGTTCAAATCAAAAGGCCTTGCAGGCTGCCGTTTGTCCCCGGATTTGTCCAAACGGATGCGTGGTTCTCACATCCGAATATCGATCCTAATGGTTAATCATCGCTTATTGAAGCCGAAATGCGGTAACACCGTGGCGATATCCCGTCAAAAATAATACACAGGATTTCTTGGTAAACTGCTGGTTTAGATCAAGATTCAGCCTTTTCGCGCTACACGATCTGTTACCGCTGGCCTTAATGCGTGAACAACGCTGTCCGCATCAGCCATATTCCCGCCCCAACCCCCTTATGCAGCGCCGGATATGGCACGGCAAGCTGGTCCCGGCCTTGCGTTGGCAAGCTGTGGAATTCGGCGTTCAGGAGGCAAGGCGGTCGAGGCGACCGGTTTCCGGGTCGATGCCGTATTCCTTGAGCTTGCGGTAGAGCGTCGAGCGGCCGATGCCGAGACGCCGTGCGACCTCGCTCATCTGGCCGTTATAATGGTCGATGGCGAGCTTGATCATTTCGAGTTCGACATCGGCCAGCGCACGCACATTGCCACGCTCGTCCAGCGCCCGCAGCGTGCCGAAACGCTGAAGCAGCCTCGCCGGAGGGGCGGGCTCGGCAGCTGCAGTACCGGCGTCGTCAGTCTGCGCGCCATCGCCTTGCGATCCGGTGCTCAAGGCCATGCCGGGGTCCGACAAGGACGCATCGGCGTCGAGATTGACGGTGCCGTCGACCTGCGCCCGGATCTGCGGAAATTCGTCAGTCGTGAGCACATCGCCTTCGGCAAGCACCGAGGCCCTGAACACGGCGTTTTCCAGCTGCCTGATGTTTCCCGGCCAATCATACGCCTGCAGCATGGCCAGTGCGGCATCCGAGATGCCGTGCAGGCGATTGCCCGCCGGCGCCACCTTGTCCATGAAATGCTTGACCAGATAGGGGATGTCGTCGCGGCGGTCGCGCAGCGGCGGCACGACGATCGGGTAAACGTTGAGCCGGTAGAACAGGTCCTCGCGAAACTTGCCGTCCTTGACCTGCTGCAGAAGGTTGCGGTGCGTGGCCGAGATCAGCCTGATGTCGACCCTGACGGTGGAACGGCCGCCGACCGGATCGACCTCGCCATCCTGCACGGCGCGCAACAGCTTGACCTGCACGTCGAGCGGCAGGTCGCCGATCTCATCCAGGAACAGGGTGCCCGAATGCGCCTCGACGAACTTGCCGGTGTGCTTTTCGGTGGCGCCGGTGAACGAACCTTTTTCGTGACCGAACAGGATCGATTCGACCAGATTGTCGGGGATGGCGCCGCAATTGACGGTGACGAACGGCTTTGTGCGGCGTTCGCCGCTGCCCTGGATGGCGCGCGCCACCAATTCCTTGCCGACGCCCGATTCGCCCTCGATCAGGATCGGGATGTTGGAGGCCGCAGCCTTCTGGCCGAGGCGGATCACCCGGTCCATCGCCGGGCTGTGCGTGATCATGTCCTTGAAGGTCAGGTGGCCGCCGCGACGCCGCGACGTGCGCTTGACCTCGTCCTCGACCGCCTCGACCTTGAGCGCGTTGCCGACCGCGGTCTGCAGCCGGTCGGGAGACGCCGGCTTGACGACAAAATCGAAAGCGCCGTGGCGCATCGCCGAAACCACCGTTTCGATGCCGCCCTGCGCAGTCTGCACGATGACGGGAACAGTGATGCCGCGCTCGCGCATCGCCTTCAGCACGCCGATGCCGTCGAGGCCCGGCATGACAAGGTCGAGGATGACTGCCGAAATACCCCTCGCATTGGGTCCGTCAAGCGCGCTCAGACCGGCCTCGCCGCCATCGGCAACGATGGCGCTGTGGCCGAATTTCGTCACCGCCGCCTCGAGCAGCCGGCGCTGCACGGGATCGTCATCGACTATAAGAATGGAACCTGTCATGACTGATTTGAGTTGCCCGCCCGGGAAATTCCCATGGATCATCTTGGCACAGGGTTCTAAACAAGGTTTCAAAAAACCCGGTGAACGAATTCCTTAGGATTTGACCGGCTTGTCCTTTCCCATTGATTCCAGAAGGTAATTGTTGATGAGCAGGATTCTCGGTCGGCAGCTTGCGGCGGTAGCGTCCGGTCAGGGCGCGGCGGAACTTGGCGACCTGCCGGAATGGAATCTCGCCGATCTTTATTCCGGCATGGAGGCGCCCGAACTGAAGCGTGACCTTGCCAAGGCGGCGGCCGACGCCGTCGCCTTCGAGAACCGCTGGAAGGGCACACTGGCTGCGGAGGCCGGGCGCGGAAGCGCCGGCAGGCTTGGCGAGGCGCTGACAGCCTATGAGGCGCTGGAGGAACTGATCGGCCGCATCGTCTCCTATGCCGGCCTGATCTATGCCGGCAACACGGCCGATCCGCAGCGCGCAAAGCTCTATGGCGACATCCAGGAAAAGATGACCGACGCCAGCGCGCATCTTCTGTTCTTCGCGCTGGAACTGAACCTGATCGATGACAAGGCGCTCGAATCCGCCCTCGCCGCCGACGCCGGCTTTGCCCATTACCGGCCCTGGGTGCTCGACCTCAGAATGGACAAGCCCTACCAGCTCGAGGATCGGGTCGAGCAGCTGTTCCATGAGAAATCGATCACCGGGCGCGGTGCCTGGAACCGGCTGTTCGACGAGACGATGACCGATCTGCGTTTCGACATAGACGGCGAGGAACTGACGCTGGAGCCGGCGCTGAACCGCCTGCAGGACGCCGATGGGGAGGTCCGCCGCCGCGCCTCCGAAGCGCTGGCCACAACCTTCCGCAAGAGCCTGCGCACCTTCACGCTGATCACCAACACGCTGGCCAAGGACAAGGAGATTTCCGACCGCTGGCGCGGCTTCGAGGACATCGCCGACTCACGCCATCTCGCCAACCGTGTCGAGCGCAGCGTGGTCGACGCGCTGGCATCGGCCGTGCGCGAGGCCTATCCGCGCCTGTCTCATCGCTACTACGCGATGAAGGCGTGCTGGCTGGGCATGGAGGTGATGAACCACTGGGACCGCAACGCGCCCTTGCCCGAAACGCCGCAAACGGTGATTCCTTGGGATGATGCCAGGAACACTGTGCTATCGGCCTATCAGCGCTTTTCCCCCGACATGGCGGAGATCGCCCGCACCTTCTTCGACCGCAACTGGATCGACGCGCCGGTCAGGCCCGGCAAATCGCCCGGCGCCTTCGCCCATCCGACCGTGCCTTCGGCGCACCCTTACGTGCTGCTCAACTACATGGGCAAGCCGCGCGATGTGATGACACTGGCGCATGAACTCGGCCACGGCGTGCATCAGGTGCTGGCCGGCGGCCAGGGCGCGCTGATGGCTTCGACGCCGCTGACTTTGGCCGAGACGGCCTCGGTGTTCGGCGAGATGCTGACCTTCCGTTCGCTGCTCGACCAGACCACCGACAAGCGCGAGCGCAAGGCGATGCTCGCCCAGAAGGTCGAGGACATGATCAACACGGTCGTGCGCCAGATCGCCTTCTACGAGTTCGAACGCAAGGTGCATGCAGAGCGCAAGAAAGGCGAACTGACCTCCGACAAGCTCGGCCAGTTCTGGCTCGAGGTGCAGGCCGAAAGCCTGGGGCCGGCGATCAAGCTGCGCGAGGGCTATGAGGTCTTCTGGACCTACATCCCGCACTTCGTCCACTCCCCCTTCTACGTCTACGCCTATGCCTTTGGCGACTGCCTGGTGAACTCGCTCTACGCGGTCTACCAGAACGCCGAGCATGGCTTCCAGGACAAGTATTTCGAGATGTTGCGCGCCGGCGGCACCAAGCATCACTCGGAGCTTCTCGCCCCCTTCGGCCTCGACGCCACAGACCCCGCCTTCTGGCAGATCGGGCTCGGCGTGATCGGCGGCCTGATCGACGAGTTGGAAGTGCTCGACAGTTAATGCGCGCACCCATTGGACCGATGCCGCAGAGTGACAGGTTCAGGAGCGGTCTCGACTTTGCAGAATCGCAGAACAGTTTAGCCGGAATTCATGTGACGGCAGCGCTGTTCTTGTTCTAAATATCTGTTCTTGAATAACTCTCCGGCGAAATTTTCCGTTAGCTTTCCCGAAGCCGTATGATAGCTTTCCGACCGAAGCTCAGCCGGGCGCGCGGCTTAAGGCCGGACAGCATCCCGGCCCATGGCAGCGGTCTGACGAATGCGACAGCGACGGTTGGCAATGGGCGGGAAAGCCGAACGCCGACAGTCGACGACAGACCGGCTGTTCCCTGAGCCGCCGAACCACATTGGATGATCCGATCTGCCAAGGTCATGACTTGGGACGGCGGCGGACGGATCCGACTGGAGAGAGACGATGACCTTCTTTTACATTGTCCTGGCGTTCCTTGTAGGTGTGTTGGTTGGCTGGTTTATCTGGGGCCGGCTGCGCGGCGAACTCGACAGCTTGCGGGGTGATCTCGACCGCACCCGCAGCGAGCGTGACAGACTGCGCGCCGACGCCGATCGCCTGACCGGCGAACTCGACGCCTGCGGCAAGACCCGCGCCGATCTCGAACGCCGGCTGCGTGAAACATCGGCTCCATCCACCAAGCCTTCAAGTTCGGCGCCGGCTGCGCTGGTATCGACAGCGGCAACGGCCAAGTCCGCCCGGGCCGCGAAACCGGCCCCCGCCAAACCCGCCGCGGCCAAACCAGCTGCGGCCAAATCCGCGGCCGCAAAACCAGCGGCCAGCAAACCTGCCGCCGCCAAGGCCGCGCCCAAAGCCGCGGCTTCAAAGCCCGCCGCCGTCCCGAAGAAGGCCGCCCCGGCAGCTGGGAAGGCCGACAATCTGCGCCGCCTGATCGGTATCGGCCCGGTCAACGACAAACTGCTCAAGGGCCTTGGCGTCACCACCTACGCGCAGATCGCCGGCTGGACCGCGGCCGATGTCAAGCGCATCGAGGACACGCTGAATTTCGACGGCCGCATCGCCCGCGAAAAGTGGGTCGAGCAGGCCAAGCTGCTTGCCACCGGCGACGAAAAGGAGTTCGCACGCCAATTCCCGAGCGCCGGGACCGCCAACAACAGCTGATCTGTCATCGGCAACATAACCAGAAGGCGGCGCTCTCGGGCGCCGTCTTTGTTTTTGCATTCGCCACTGTCTTTGCGCCCTGCGACGCCGCTCCCTCGATTGCACGCCGCCCGGCCCCCATATAGAGCGGTTCTGGCGTCATCGACCGCAGTACCCGAGCCCCATGCCCCTGCCCTCTGCCATTTTCCGCAACGATGAAAGCGGCCGTCAGTTGGTCTTCGACCACCCGGCCGACATCATCATTGCCTATGATGCCAAGGATTTTCTGCCGGCGCTGGCGGCTGCGCAGGCGGCGAGCGATGCCGGCAAATGGCTGGCCGGCTATTTCTCCTACGAAGCGGGCTATCTGCTCGAACCGAAACTCGTGCCGCTGCTGCCTGAAGGCCGGCGTGCGCCACTGGTTTGTCTGGGTGTCTTCGATGCTCCGGTCGAAGAGGGCGTGCCGCGCAACGATGCGCCGGCCACCAATGGCCCCATCTTCGACGCCAGGGCCAGTTGGTCCGCTCAGGACTACGCCAGACGCTTCGCGCGCCTTCACGACCACATCCGCAAGGGCGATTGCTACCAAGGCAACCTGACCTTTCCGGTCCGTGCCCAATGGTCGGGCGATCCGCTTGCTGCCTTCGACGCACTGACAGGACGCCAGCCGGTCAAGTATGGCGCACTGATTTCGCTCGGCGATCCCATCGTCTTATCGCGTTCGCCCGAGCTGTTCTTCGAGATCAATGCCTTAGGCATGATCGAAACCCATCCGATGAAGGGCACCGCACCGCGCGGCGCGACCAAGGCCGAGGACGCGCGGTTGAAGTCCTTCTTGCGCAGCGACGAAAAGAACCAGGCCGAGAACCGGATGATCGTCGATCTCCTGCGCAATGACATCTCACTGATCAGCGAGGTCGGCACGCTGGAAGTCCCGGAACTGTTCCGCATCGAGAGCTACCCGACCGTCCATCAGATGGTGAGCCGTGTGCGGGCGAAGCTTCTGCCTGATCTCGGCATCCGCCAAGTCTTTGGCGCGCTGTTTCCCTGCGGCTCGATCACCGGCGCGCCGAAAATCCGCGCGATGGAAATCCTGCACGAGCTGGAAGACACACCGCGCGACGTCTATTGCGGCGCCATCGGCTGGATCGCGCCTGGCGGCATGATGCGCTTTTCGGTGGCGATCCGCACTATATCCCTCTTTTCCAGTGGCGAGGCCGTTTACAATGTCGGCGGCGGCGTCGTCTTCGATTCGACGGCGCAAGAGGAGTATCAGGAGTGTCTGCTGAAGGCGCGCTTCGCGACGGGGACACCGCCGATTTCGAGCTGATCGAGACCATGCGCTGGGAGCCCGGCCAGGGCTTTCTGCGCTTCGAACGCCATCTCGCACGCCTTTACGGCTCGGCGGAAGAACTCGGCTTTGCCTGCGATCCGCAGCGGATCGGCGAGGTGCTGGCGAATACTATCGGGGCGCAGCAGACGGCGCTGCGCACCCGGCTCGTCCTGCAGCGCAATGGCGAGGTGACGGCTTCTGTTCAGCGTTACGAGCCACTCGCCGCCGACAAGGTCTGGCGGCTGCGACTGGCGCGGGTCCGGCTCTCCTCCACCGACACGCTGCTGCGCCACAAGACCGGCCGGCGGCAAGTCTACACTCACGCCCGCTCCGAATATCTGATCACCCAGGCCGACGAAGTGTTGCTCGCAAATGAGCGCAGTGAAATCTGCGAAGGCACCATCACCAACGTCTTCGCCGATTTCGGTGATGGCATGCTGATGACACCCAGGCTCGACTGCGGCCTGCTGCCTGGCGTATTGCGCGCCGAGTTGCTGGACGAAGGCCGCGCCCAGGAGGCGATCTACAGCTATGACGAGTTGAAATCCGCCAAAACACTGTTCGTCGGCAATTCTCTGCGCGGCTTGATCCCGGCAACATTGGCCTGATACGAAGCGGCTGCGAGAATAACCGCCGGCATTGGACACTTTCTAGCGAAGCATGAATTCTCGTCAGCCCACGCACACGCCCTATGATGGCTCCTCAAAGCTCTTCACCATCGGGCTGAAGCCGCTCGAACTCGACAAGTGGATCGAGGTCGACCGGTATCTCTTCGACCATCTCGCCGAAAAGCGCCGGCTGTATGCCGAAATTCCCGACAAGGTGTTTGTCGAGGAAGACGGCACGCGCGACGCCCAGCGCGAAGTGCGCGGCCTCATCGAAGCACATCTGCTGTCGACATTTCCCGGGATGTACCGGCGCACCAATGCCGGGGTTGAGGTCATTGGCGCCAAAGCCGACTCTGACGCCACCTTCCCCGATGCCCCGCTGGTCGCAGCGTCGCTGCTCGTTCAGGAAGACCTGATCCTGATGCGCCGTGACGACACCGGCTGGCGGCTCGCCGCCGGCTCGCTGTGTTTCCCGTCATCCTGGTCGCTGGTCGAAAAATTCGGCCGGCCGCTGCAGCAGATCCACGCACCGGTGCCGGGCTTCGGTCCGGGCACCAGGCCGGCCGAGCTCATCAACCGCATGTTCGACGGCCTGCAGGGTCAGGCCGTCGAACGCTTCAACTGGTCGATCCAGGCCGGCGACGCGCTCTATCATCCGCTCTCCAATGTCGAGCGCATCGACCGTGCCACCAACCGCCCCTCGCGATTTCCCGACGGCGACGTCAACGCCCACGCCTTCATCCGCGTCGAGCGCCAGACGCTGCGCAAACTGCCTCTGTCGCGCGACATCCTGTTCACCATCCGCATCCATCTCGACCCGCTGAAAGTGCTGGCGCGGCATCCCGACCGGGCAACGCTTGCCGCCTCTTTCGCGGCGCAATTGCAGGCGCTGGATGAGGCTCAACTCGACTATAAGGGGATGACATCAGACCGTGACCGGCTGGTGCAACGCCTGCAAACCATGGCTCAGGAGTGACGATGATCCGAAAAATCCTGGAGCAAGCCGTATTGCTCGGTGCATTGCTGGCGTTGCCGGCAACGGCGCTCGCCGACCCCGTCACCTATGCCGGCAAGCTCGGCAACATCGACATCGTCGTCGAGTTTACCGGCGATCCGGCGACGGCTGGAGAGGCACAGGCGGCGCGCTATTTCTACCGCTCCAAGGGCGTCGATATTCCTCTGCAGGCGAAGTCGAGCAAGGGCGCCACCTTTCAATTGGCCGAGGAAGAAGCCTGCGATGCCAAGAAGTGCGGCGACGGCCAGGCTCCACCCATCGGCGCCGTCTGGCGGTTGAGTTCCGCCGACAAGGGCAAGACGCTGGAAGGCACCTGGACGGCCAAAAAGACCCTGCCGCTGAAGCTGACAAGGATCGCCAGCCGTGCCCAGACGGAGACGCCGGCGACGACGCCACGCGATCTCTATGATTTCACCGACATGACATTCTCGGGCGACGATGCGCCGATCACCATGGCGGCATCGCCCTACGACTATATCAAGCTGGATTTCGCGCCCAAGGCAGACGCCAAGGAAGGTTGGCCGGATGCAGCCTACAACTATGTCACCGATCCGCGCACCAAATTCGCCAGGCCGCGCATCGTCGATCTCGCCGGCAGTGCGCCGATCGAAGCCGCCAATGCCTTGCTGCAGAACCGCCATTGGCATGACAGCCTCAGCGCCTTGACGTGCGCGGCGCTGCAATACGCCGGCTTCCACGATGGACCACCGATGGAGGGCATGGATGACGATTCGCTTGGCGGCTACGAAGACACGACGTCCAAAGTGACGTCATTGACGCCGAAGCTGATGAGCTGGTCGGAATCCGGCAGCCTCTATTGCGGCGGTGCGCATCCGAACAACTATTCCGACGCCTATGTCATGGACGTGCGCCGTGGCGCCTTGCTTACCCTTCAGGACATGTTTTCCGATACGGGCGACGGCAAGCCAGGCCCCTCGCTGGCCGCCTTCGTCAGGGAGAACCGCAAGAAGCCAAGCGACCAGACCGAGGTGGATTACGAGGCCGAATGCGGCATCGACGATTTGATCAGCGACTATCTCGGCGCCAGCCTGAAGCGCGATGGCGACAGGCAGGTTCTGGTCTTCGGCCTGCAAGGTTTGCCCAACGTCATCCAGGCTTGCGGCGGCGATCTCGTTGAAATGCCGGTCTCCGAAGCACAAGCGCTGTTCACACCGGAATTCGCGAAACTGCTCGAACCGTAGGCGTATCTGCGCGGCCGGGAACTAACCTTATCCCTGCTTTTCGCTTTATTGTGACAATGATCTATGGTTTGTCGCGCGGCGGTCGAACGGCCGTTTTGGCGCGTTGCTTGAAGGAGTGCTCGATAAAATGGCGAATGAAAACTGGCCCGTTTACGGTGAAATCACCGGCCCTGTCGTGATGATCGGCTTTGGTTCGATCGGACGGGGAACGCTGCCTCTGATCGAGCGCCATTTCAAATTCGACAAGTCGCGCATGACGGTCATCGACCCGCTCGACACCGACCGCAAGCTGCTCGACGAGCGCGGCATCGCCTTCGTCCAGGAGCACGTGACCGAGAAAAACTACAAGAAACTGCTGACGCCGCTTTTGACCAATGGTGACGGCCAGGGCTTTTGCATCAATCTGTCGGTCGATACCGGCTCGGTCGACCTGATGCGGCTCTGCCGCAAGCTCGGCGTGCTCTACATCGACACCGTCGTCGAGCCGTGGCTCGGCTTCTATTTCGACGCCAAGGCCGACAATGCCAGCCGCACCAACTACGCGCTGCGCGAAGCCTTGATCAAGGAGAAGCACGACAAGCCCGGCGGCGCTACCGCGGTTTCGACCTGTGGCGCCAATCCGGGCATGGTCTCGTGGTTCGTCAAGCAGGCGCTGCTGAACCTTGCGGGCGACCTCGGCCTCGAGTTTTCCGAACCCGCGCAGGACGACCGTGACGGCTGGGCGAAGCTGATGAAGCAGGCCGGCGTCAAGGGCATCCACATCGCCGAGCGCGACACCCAGCGCACCAAGAAGCCGAAGCCGATGAACGTGTTCTGGAACACCTGGTCGGTCGAAGGTTTCATCTCGGAAGGGCTGCAGCCGGCCGAGCTCGGCTGGGGCACGCATGAGAGATGGATGCCGAAGAACGGCAAGGAGCACAAGCATGGCTCCAAGGCTGCGATCTATCTCGAACAGCCCGGCGCCAACACCCGCGTGCGCTCCTGGTGCCCGACGCCGGGCGCGCAATACGGTTTCCTGGTGACGCACAATGAGGCGATCTCGATCGCCGACTTCTTCACCGTGCGGTCGAAGAAGGGGAAGGTGCAATACCGCCCGACCTGCCACTATGCCTATCACCCCTGCAACGACGCCGTGCTGTCGCTGCACGAAATGTTCGGCGCTGCCGGCAAGCCGCAGCCGATCCACCATGTGCTTGACGAAAACGAACTGGTCGACGGCGTCGACGAGCTTGGCGTGCTGCTCTACGGCCATGCCAAGAACGCCTACTGGTACGGTTCGCAGCTGTCGCTGGCCGAAGCCCGCAAGCTGGCGCCCTACCAGAACGCTACCGGCATGCAGGTCACCTCGGCCGTGCTCGCCGGCATGGTCTGGGCGCTGGAAAACCCGGAAGCCGGCATCGTCGAGGCCGACGAGATGGACTACAGGCGCTGCCTGGAAGTGCAGTCCCAGTATCTCGGACCGGTCAAGGGCTACTACACCGACTGGACGCCGCTCGATAACCGTCCGGGCCTGTTTCCCGAGGACCTCGACAAAAGCGACCCGTGGCAATTCCGCAACATCCTCGTTCGATAGCGGTTCCATACCCCTGCCTCACTGCCTTGCAATCGCCCGGAAATCGGGCGATTGAAGGGATGCGGACGAGAGCAGTGTGCATCCATTTGGACGCACGAGGGACGGCTCTGGAAACTTGAGGCCACGCACATCGTGTTCTCCAAAGCGTCGTTTGACGATTGGGCCGATGCGTCAGGAGAGGATTTGATATGACGATTGCGCGCAAAATTCTTTCTGCGGGCGCGGCGGGCGCTCTTGCGACGATGCTTGCCGCCTGCACCACCGGCGGCTCCGACGGGCCACCGATCTCATCGCAGGCGCGAGGCGTCGAAGGCTCATGGCTGAACGCCGAAGGCAAGGCGGTCTCGACATTGAACGGCGGCGTCTTCACCACCGTTTCGGCGGAGACCGGTGAGAAATTCGCTGACGGCAGCTACACCAAGACCGGCGCCACCTCGGTCGAGATCAACGGAACCTCGCTGATCCGGCAGCAGCCAATCGCTTTCAACTGCCTGCTGGTGTCCATAAACCAGCTGAATTGCACCAGCTCCGCCGGGCAGAACTTCGTGCTGACCAGGCGCGGCTGAACCTTTCCCATGCGGCTTTGCGGATGGCGGCGGCGCGATGCCGCCGCCTTTTTTATGCCGGCAAACCGATGCCGGTTATCCGCCCTGATTCTTCTTGCATCGCCACAACCGCGATGTGAACATACCCGAAATGCTGGCTGTTATCCTGCAGTCGGGCAAGAGCGCTAAACGCCTTTGATCATATCCGGGAGACGAAGATGAAGAAGCTCGCCGCCATTGCCGCCCTCTCTGCCTCGACACTCGGCCTGTCGGCCGCACCATCCTTTGCCGACTACACGTTGAACATCCTGCATTTCAACGATTGGCACAGCCGCATCGAAGGCAACAACAAATACGAGTCAACCTGCTCGGCCGAGGAAGAGACCAAGGGTGAGTGCATCGGCGGCGCCGGCCGGCTGGTCACCGCGATCGCACAGGAGCGCAAGAAGCTCGAAGGCCAGAACGTGCTGCTGCTCAATGCCGGCGACAGCTTTCAGGGATCGCTGTTCTACATCACCTACAAGGGCACGGCGGAGGAGGAATTCCTCAATCAGATCAAGCCCGACGCGGTGACGCTCGGCAACCACGAATTCGACGATGGCGAGAGCGCGCTGGTGCCTTATCTCGACAAGGCGAAGTTCCCGATCGTCAGCGCCAATGTCGTGCCCAACGACAAGTCCGGCGCCGCAGGCAAGATCAAGCCGTCGATTGTGCTTGAGGTCGGCGGCCAGAAGATCGGCATTGTCGGCGCCGTGACCAACGACACGCCGGAACTCGCCTCTCCCGGCCCCAACATTACCATCGAGGACGACGTCAAGTCGATCACCGCCGAGGTCGAGAAGCTGAAGGCGCAAGGCGTCAACAAGATCATTGCCGTCACCCATATCGGCTACAGGCGCGAGCGCGATGTCATCGCCAAGATCCCGGGCATCGATGTGGTGGTCGGCGGCCACAGCCATTCGCTTCTGTCCAACACCGACCCGAAGGCTGAAGGCCCCTACCCGACGATGGTCGACAACCCCGACGGCTCCAAGGTGCCTGTCGTGCAGGCCGCGTCCTATTCGAAATATCTCGGCGAATTCAAGGTCGTGTTCGACGACAATGGCAACGTCAAGGAAGCCAGCGGCGACCCGATCTTCCTCGACAAGTCGATCACTCCCGATCCGGCCGTTCTTGCCCGCATCAAGGAGCTTGGCGCGCCGATCGAGGCGCTGAAGAACAAGGAAGTGGCCGAGACCACCGAGGCCATCGACGGCAGCCGCGAAAGCTGCCGCACCAAGGAATGCGCGATGGGCAACCTCGTCTCCGACGCCATCCTCGACCGCGTCAAGGGACAGGGCGTCGAGATCGTCGTCTCGAATGGCGGCGGCCTGCGTGCTTCGATCGACAAGGGCACCGTCACCATGGGCGAGGTGCTGACCGTGCTGCCGTTCCAGAACACGCTGGCGACCTTCCAGATTTCCGGCAAGGATCTGGTTGCCGGGCTGGAAAACGGCGTCAGCCAGGTCGAGGACGGCGGCGGCCGCTTCCCGCAGGTGGCAGGTCTCAAATACTCCTTCGACAAGTCGGTCGCGCCCAATGCCGGCCGAGTCAAGTCGGTCGAGGTGATGCAGAACGGTGCCTGGGCGCCGATCAATTCGGACAAGGACTATCTGGTCGCCACCAACAATTACGTCCGCCAGGGCGGCGACGGCTATAAGGTCTTCGCCGAGAAGGCCAAGAACGCCTATGATTACGGCCCGGGCCTCGAACAGGTGGTCGCCGACTATCTCGCCGCGCACCGGCCCTACACGCCCAAGCTCGACGGCCGCATCACCGAGGTTGCCGCAACCGTAGCGGCTGCCCCGGCCGCCGAGCCGGCAAAACCAGCCGAACCGGCACCTGCTCCAGCGGAACCGGCAAAATCGGCCGAGGCTGCACCGGCGGAGCCGGCGATGCCCGCATTGCCGGCAGGCTCCGGCGACATCACCACCACGCCGCCGACTGTCCCGGCGGAAACCGCCCCGGCAACGCCGGCTCCGGCCGAACCGGCAAAACCGGCCGAAGCCGCACCTGCTCCGGCAAAGCCGGCTGACGGCGCCCCGGCCGAAGCCAGCCATGTCATCGTCGCCGGCGATACCTATTGGGATCTCGCCAAGAAGGCCTACGGCGACGGCGCCAAGTGGAAGGTGATCTCCGAGGCCAACAAAGGCTACGAGCCACGCCGGCTTCCGGTCGGCGCGAGCTTGACCATTCCGGCGAAGTAACCTCGCTTCGCGCTTGCGACCAGCAAAATCCGTCCGGGAAACCGGGCGGTTTTTGGCTTTCAGGGTAAGGTGCGGCCAGACGCAGCATTGAAAACTCGCGCCGCATCGCTAGGTTCGCCCGACATCGTCGGTTTCGCGGTGTCGGGAGACCTTCATGACGCTTTCCACGCCTGTCGACCCCAAAGCCGCGAAAGCGCTCGACCTGCTGCCGGCGGGACATCCGCCGGTAAAGGCAGGCAAGATCGGCGTCATGCTGGTCAATCTCGGCACGCCCGACGGTACCGATTTCAAGCCGATGTGGCGCTATCTCCGCGAATTCCTGTCCGATCCGCGCGTCATCGAACTCAACAAGGCGATCTGGTATCCGATCCTCTACGGCTTGGTGCTGACCACCAGACCGAAGAAGTCCGGCGCCAATTACGCCAGGATATGGAACCGCGAGAGGAACGAGTCGCCGCTGCGCACCTACACCCGCGCGCAGAGCGAAAAGCTGGCCGCAGCGCTCATCGACCTACCCGATGTCGTGGTCGACTGGGCGATGCGCTACGGCAACCCCTCGACCGCGAGCGTCGCTCAAAGGCTGGTCGAACAAGGCTGCGACCGCATCCTGTCGTTCCCACTCTACCCGCAATACTCCGCGACCACCACCGCGACCGCCAACGACCAGCTGTTTCGCGCCTTGATGAAGATGCGCCGCGCGCCTGCCGTGCGCAGTGTTCCGCCCTACTATGACGAGCCGGTCTACATCGAGGCGCTCGCCCATTCGATCGAACGGCATCTGGCAACGCTAGACTTCGAGCCCGAGGTGGTCATCACCTCCTATCACGGCATCCCGAAGCCCTATTTCGAGAAGGGCGATCCCTATCACTGCCACTGCCAGAAGACGACACGGCTGTTGCGTGAACGACTGGGGTGGGATGAAAAGAAGCTGATCATCACCTTCCAGTCGCGCTTCGGCGCCCAGGAATGGCTGCAGCCCTACACCGACAAGACGGTCGAGAAACTGGCGAAGGACGGCGTGAAATCGATCGCCATCGTCAACCCAGGCTTTTCCGTCGACTGCATCGAGACGCTGGACGAAATCGGCCGCGAGGCGGCCGAGACCTTCCATCACGCCGGCGGCGAGAAATTCGCCCACATCCCGTGCCTCAACGACAGTGCAGAAGGCATGGCGGTGATCGAGGCGATGGTGCGGCGCGAGCTGTCGGGCTGGGTCTGAGGCCGCCACGTTGCGGCGATCGATCGCCGCAGTTGCGCTATTCCATGCACTAATAATCAACGATCACCTGATTGTAACATTATTGAAACACACCTAAGTGTTTGGTGAAGTCGGTTGCATGGAATCAACGCCATGGCCGGCATCTGAGGGAGATTCAAATGGACTTCAGTGGTTTCGGTATTGCGATTGGTGCGCTTGCCTTTCTGGTATTGGTGCTTCTTATCAAAGGCATCCGGACAATCCCGCAAGGCTATAATTATACGGTGGAGCGCTTTGGTCGTTACACCAAAACACTAAGCCCCGGCCTCAACCTCATCGTGCCGTTCGTCGACCGAATCGGCGCCAAGATGAACATGATGGAGCAGGTGCTCGACGTTCCGAGCCAGGAAATCATCACGCGCGACAACGCCATTGTGGGCGTCGACGGCATCGCCTTCTACCAGATCCTCAATGCGGCCCAGGCCGCCTACCAGGTCGCCGGCCTGGAGAACGCCATCCTCAATTTGACGATGACCAACATCCGTACCGTCATGGGCTCGATGGACCTCGACGAATTGCTGTCGAACCGCGACGCCATCAACGAGCGCCTGCTGCGCGTCGTCGACGAAGCGGCGCATCCGTGGGGCATCAAGATCACCCGCGTCGAGATCAAGGATATCAATCCGCCGGCCAACCTCATCGAATCGATGGGTCGTCAGATGACCGCCGAACGCAATAAGCGTGCGCAGATCCTCGCCGCCGAAGGCCTCAAGCAGTCGCAGATCCTCGAGGCCGAAGGCCGCAAGGAAGCCGCCTTCCGCGACGCCGAGGCGCGCGAACGCTCGGCCGAGGCCGAAGCGCGAGCCACCCAGGTTGTATCGGAAGCCATCTCCAAGGGCGACGTGCAGGCACTCAATTACTTCGTGGCGCTCAAATACACCGAAGCGATGGGCAAGATCGGCACCGCTAACAACAGCAAGGTCGTGCTGATGCCGATGGAAGCCTCGGCGCTGATCGGCACCCTCGGCGGCATAAGCGAGATCGCCAGGGAGGTGTTCCGCAGCGAAGGCACCGCCGGCGCCGCCAGGCAGGCCGCCCGCCCTCCGGTGGTTCGCCCAAGCGAAAACTGAGATCGGGCGAGAACTGAGATCATAAGAGCATGATCCCGAAAAGTGGGAGCCGGTTTTCGGAAAAGATCATGCTCTCAAACAAGAACTAGGAGCGCACTCCCATGTTCGACCGCATCATTTCCGAACTTGGTCCGTGGAACTGGATGGTTCTGGGCTTCGTCCTCCTGGTGATGGAGGTCATCGCGCCAGGAATATTCATGCTGTGGATCGGCATCGCCGCATTGGTGATCGGTGTGATTTCCCTGCTCGTCTGGGACGCAAGCTTCTGGGCCTGGGAAGTCCAGGTCCTCGCCTTCCTGGCCCTGTCGCTGGTCTCGGCCCTTGCCGGAAAGAAGCTGGTTGGTGGGCGTAATACCCCTAGCGACCAGCCGCTCCTCAACCGGCGCGGCGCGCAGTTGGTCGGCAGGATGGCAACGCTGGCCGAGCCGATCAAGGACGGTCGCGGCCGCATCAAACTCGGCGACACACTGTGGCGCGTCTCCGGTCCCGACCTGCCGGCCGGCACGCAGGTGCGCGTCGTCAGTTCGGCCGACACCGATCTGGAACTGACCGTCGAGGCAGTTTGACATTTCGAAAGCGCATGGCGCTTTCGATCCGGAAAATCAGGCGCGTCGCCTAGGGCTTCCCGAACGCGACGCGTCCTTTGATTTTTTCAGGCGGCGCCGATGCGCAGCAGGTCGTGCAGATGAACCAGTCCCACGAGCCGCCTGCCTTCGACCACCATCAGGCTCGTAATGGCCGAATTGTTGATAATCTGCAGCGCCGTCGCCACCAGCGTGTCCGGTGTGGCCGTCTTCGGCTTTTTCGTCATCACCTGATCGACGCTCATTTCCATGAGATTGCTGCCGATGTGACGCCTGATGTCGCCATCGGTGATGATGCCCACCAACGCGCCATCCGCCGTCGCGATCGCCACGCAGCCGAAGCCCTTGTTCGACAATTCGAGGATCGCCTCGCGCATGCCCGTGCCGGAAGCCACCAGCGGCAGCCTTTCGCCGACATGCATGATCTCGTGGATCTGCGTGAGATTGGCGCCGAGCTGGCCGCCGGGGTGGAACGTGCGGAAATGGTCGGGCGTGAAGCCGCGCGCTTCGAGCAGCGCTATGGCCAGCGCATCGCCGACCACCAGTTGCAGCAGGGTCGATGTCGTCGGCGCCAGACCGTGCGGGCAGGCTTCCGGCGCGGACGGCAGGAGCACCACCACGTCGGCCGCGCGCGCCAGCGCCGAGGCCGCGCCCGCGGTAATCGCAATCAGCGGGATCGAGAAGCGCCTGGAATAGGCGACGATGCCCATCAATTCTTTGCTCTCGCCGGACCATGACATGGCGATGATGGCATCGTCTCTGGCGATCATGCCAAGGTCGCCATGATTGGCCTCCGCCGGATGGACGAAGAAGGCAGGCGTGCCGGTCGAAGCCAGACTGGCCGCGATCTTAGTGCCGATATGGCCGCTTTTGCCGACGCCGGTGACTATGACACGGCCATTGATGCGCGACACCATGTCGACGGCGCGGGCGAAAGGTTCGGCCAGTTCGTTCTCCAGCGCGGCGGCCAATGCCGCCACGCCGGCCTGTTCCGTGGCTACCGTTCTCAGCGCCGAGGCGACCGAAGCCTCCAAAGGCTTCTTTTCTGGGGATCCCGCATGCATGGCTGATGCGATTAGCGCTTTGCCGTTCGCCTGTCCAACAGAATTGCCGTCCAGCCATGTCGTACAGGCACACCTTCAACCCTCCGTTAACCATCCCCGTTTACGGTTCGGTAAGTATGGCGCGCTTGCGCCGCGCAAGCAGTGGTGACGATGTCGCGGGCCCAGCCTCAAGAGAAAAAAGGTCGAACGGGCAGAGCCTTTTGCGCTCTGCTTCTGGCGACGAGCGTGCTCGCTTTGCTGCGGCCAACTGCGCTTCATGCCCAGGAGACCGAGCTGCGCGGCGAAGTTTCGGAATCGGCGATCCTGTCCGACCAGCAGCGCCGGGCCAGGCAATTGAGCAAGGCCAACACGCAGGTCAAGCCCGCCCCTGCCGACACCGCCCCCACGGGAAACACGCCAACCGCTTATGTGCCGGCCAGCGATGGCGCCTTGCCTGACGACACCGACCCGTCACAGGCCGGCGCAAACAGCATTTTCGACCCGCCGGCGACCATCGACGATTCGTTCGCCGACAAGCCGCCAACCGTCCAGCCACGCCGGCCATCGACGGCAAAACAACGCGCCGCCGCGGATGCAGACAAGGCCAAGGACAAAACCAAGGCTGCCGACAAGAAGAAGCCTGGCAAAGCCACGGACCAGACCACCACCGGAACGACTCCGGACGGCACTGCGGCAGGCGACGCCGATCAGGACACAGCGAACCGCCGTGTCCTCACCGTCGGCGGTGTCGACCGACGAAAGCTCGACCCCGGCGCCGAGCGCACCGGCGCCATCGAGGGCCAGAAGAAGAAGCTCGAGGACGACCCGTACGCGGCAACCGGCATCAAGGTCGGCTCGTTCCTGCTGCGGCCGACGCTCGAGCAGGGCGTTGCCGTCACGTCGAACGCCGATTCCAGCGCTGGCGGCAAGTCGGCGGTGCTGTCCGAAACGGCGCTGCGTTTCTCCGCCGCCTCCGATTGGCGCGAGAATTCGGCGGTCATCGACGGCTACGGCAATTTCCGCAACACCATTTCGGGCCAGAAGATCAATGAGGCACGCGGCCGTATCCAAGGCACGTACAATGTCGACCTCGACAATGAACTGCGCGCCATCGCCAAGCTCGGCTACGAGATTGCGCCGGAATCGGCCTCCGCGCCCGACGCCATTGCCGGCGTCACCTCGCAGCCGATCCGCCAGACTGTCGACGGCAGCCTCGCCGTCGAGAAGGATGTCGGCAAGCTGCGCTTTGCGCTGACCGGTGCGGTCTCCCACGACATCTATGGCGACGCCAAGCTAACGGACGGCACCGTGTTGTCGCAGAAGGATCAGGACAACACGCTCTATACTGCAACGTTGCGGACCGGCTATGAAATTTCCCCGGCTCTGACGCCCTTTGCCGAGATTGAGCTCGGCCGAAGGGTATATGGCCAACGGATCGACAACAAGGGCTTCGAGCGCTCTTCGACCCGGCTTGGCGCACGCGCCGGTATCGAAGTCGACATGGGCGAGAAGCTCAAAGGTGAGTTCTCGGCTGGCTGGCTGAGGGAAGCGATCGACGACAAGAACCTGGAGGCGATTTCGGGAGCCACCATCAATGCCGACCTCAAATGGTCGCCCGAGCGCGGCACCATCATCGGCCTCACCGGGCAAACCACGGTCGAAGGCACGACGAACGCCGGTGAGAGCGGCGACATCCTCTATTCCGGCCGCCTCACCGGCGAGCGGCAGATCCGCGCCGACCTGACCGGCAACGCAGCCCTTGGGCTCGACTGGCGCAATTACACCGGCTCCGATGGCCATGACATGACACTAAGTGCAGAGGCCGGGCTGACCTGGTGGCTGAACCGTTATGTCGGCCTCACCAGCCGCGCCCGCACCGAAAAGCTGACCAGCAATCTGCCCGGGCGCAACTACACCGCCAACAGCATCTATTTGGGGCTGAAGCTGCAGCGGTAGCTAAAAAGCAGCGCCGCGACGCTCGGATGGCTTCATCTCATCGAGCAGCGTGCGGATGACGCCGGCCATGTTCTCGTTCATGTCGCTGCGCCACAGCGCGAAGGCGACATTGGCCTCGACGAACCCTTCCGGCGATCCGCAATCGAAGGTGCGGCCCTGAAAGTGGTAGCCAAAGAAGGGCTGCTGTTTTTCCAGCTTCAGCATCGCGTCGGTGAGCTGGATCTCGTTGCCGGCGCCCTTTTCGTGGCTTTCCAGAATCTTGAAAATCTCGGGCTGCAGGATGTAGCGGCCGTTGATGTAGAGATTGGACGGTGCGGTGCCGGTCTTCGGCTTTTCGACCATCTCGGTGATGCGGAAGCCGTGATGCGTGTCCTCGCCTCGGCCGACAATGCCATATTTGTGGGTTTCGGCCGGATCGCATTCCTGCACCGCGATGATGTTGTTGCCGGTCTCCTCGTAGAGCTCGACCATGGCCTTCATGCAGCTCTTTTCCGACTGCATGATCATGTCGGGCAGCAACAGCGCGAAGGGTTCGTCGCCGACCAGTTCCCGGGCGCACCAGACGGCGTGGCCGAGCCCCATCGGCACCTGCTGGCGGGTGAACGAGGTCTGCCCCGGCGCCGGCTGCAGCCGCTGCAAGCGGGCCAGCTGGTCGTCCTTGCCGCGCTGTGCCAGCGTATCATAGAGCTCGAACTGGATATCGAAATGGTCTTCTATGACCGCCTTGTTGCGGCCGGTGACGAAGATGAAATGTTCGATGCCGGCCTCGCGCGCCTCATCGACGACATACTGGATGACCGGCCGGTCGACGACGGTCAGCATCTCCTTGGGAATGGCCTTGGTGGCCGGGAGAAACCGTGTGCCGAGACCGGCGACCGGGAAAACTGCCTTGCGAACTCGTTTCATGCGTCAATTATCCGTTTGAGGGCGTGCCCGGCAATCCCGCCTCGCGACATTTTCGCGCCGGAATTGGGGATTATCGGGCCATTGAGGGAAACATCAACCGGTAAAGCATCCAGGTGTCTTTTCGTTCCAGGCGCCGCCTATGGTAAACCAATTGCTAACCCGGTTCGGCGATGAATGGTCTTTCCTGAGATAGAGAAAGGGGAAAATATGTCCGTTCGCAGTGCCGCAAAACTCTTTACCAGCGTGCTGACGGCGGCCAGCCTCTCGCTCGCCTTGCTGATGCCGGCCGGACCGGCCTCCGCCGATGCCGGGTTTCGGCAATGGGTCGCCGGCTTCCGCGCCACGGCCGTGGCGGGCGGCGTTTCCGGCGCGGTCTACGACCGGGCGTTCCGGGGCATCAATGAACCCGACCCGGTGGTGCTGGAAAAGGCACGCACCCAGCCCGAATTCACCGCACCTGCCTGGGACTATTTCGACAACCGCGTCCACGACCAGTCCGTTGCCGTCGGCCAGCAGATGGCCAAAAAATGGAGGCCGTGGCTGGACCGGATCGAGGCGAGGTTCGGCGTCGACCGCTACATCCTGCTCGCCATCTGGTCGATGGAATCGAATTACGGTGAGATCCTCAAGCGCGACGACATCATGCGCAATGTCATCCGCTCGCTGGCAACCCTCGCCTATGGCGACCCGAAGCGTTCGAAATTCGCCCGCACCCAATTGGTCGCCGCGCTGAAAATCCTGCAGACCGGGGACATCGACGAAAGCCACCTGATGGGCTCCTGGGCCGGCGCCATGGGCCAGACCCAGTTCATCCCGACCAGCTACCAGCATTATGCCGTCGACATGGACGGCAACGGCAAGCGCGACATCTGGAATTCGATCCCCGATGCGTTGGCGACATCAGCCAATCTGCTGAAGAAGAATGGCTGGCAGGGCGGCAAGACCTGGGGCTACGAGGTTACCATTCCGGCCGGCAAACTGCCTGCCGGCTCGAAGACATTGGCGCAGTGGCAGGCGCTCGGCGTCGCCAGGGCCAATGGCAAGCCGTTCAAGAACGCAACCGACAAGGCGACGCTGAAAGTGCCGGACGGCCGCGGCGGACCGGCATTCCTGATGATCAAGAACTTCTCCGTCATCAAGGCCTACAACAACGCCGACAAATATGCCCTGGCCGTCGGCCTTCTTGCCGACGAAATCGCCGGCTCTAATGGTCTGGTGCAGGACTGGAAGCGGCCCTTCACCAAACTGTCCTTCGAGGAAAGGCAGGAGTTGCAGAAGCGGCTTTCGCAGCACGGACTTTACGACGGCAAGTTCGACGGCAAGATCGGTGACGGCACGAAAACCGCCATCATGACCTATCAGGCAACGGTCGGCTTGACCCAGGACGGGTATCCGAGCATGGAAGTGCTCAAATGGCTCAGAAAGAAATAGAGCCGGCGACGGCAGCGCGCATCTGCGACGCGCAAGGGATGCCGTAGCATCGGTCTGTGCATGATCCCCTGCGAGGGCCATGCACCAAGGGATGGAGAGGGTGCTTGGTTCCGGCAGCGCGTATCCGTGTGATCGTTTTCCGCTTGCCGATCCTCATTCTGGCCATCGTCGTCCTGGCGACGGGGGTCGCCGGCACTTTCCACACACCGGCTTTGGCGCAGGAACAACCGCAGAACCGCGGCTGGTCGCTGCGCGACCTTCTGTTCCCGCGCCGCAGCGAACGCATCGAGCCGCCGCTCGACGTCCGCAAGGCAAAGCCGAAGGTCAAGAAGAAGCCCCGTGCACCGGTTGAACCTTCCGCTCCGATTGTCGAGAAGACACCGGATGCCCGCGTCATTCTGGTGATCGGCGATTTCATGGCCAACGGCCTGGCCGAAGGCCTCGAAACAGCCTTTGCCGACAATGCCAACGTCAGGATCGTCGAGCGCGCCAACGGTTCTTCGGGTTTCGTGCGCGATGATGTCTACAACTGGCCCGAACAGGTCAAATCGCTGGTCGAGACCGAAAAACCCTCCGTGGTCGTCGTCATGCTCGGCTCCAACGACCGCCAGCAGATGCGCGTCAACGATGTGCGCGAGCAGCCGCGCTCCGAGAACTGGACCAAGGAATACGAACGCCGGACCGAAGCCTTGGGAAAGGCACTGGCGGCGACCAAGGTGCCTTATCTGTGGGTCGGCATGCCAGCCTTCAAGACGCCGAAGATGACCTCCGACATGCTGGCATTCAACGACATCTACCACTCGGCTGCCGAGAAGAACGGCGGCGAATTCGTCGATGTCTGGGATGGGTTCGTCGACGAGAACGGCGCCTTTGTCTCGACCGGCCCCGACATTAACGGCCAGGCCGTGCGGCTGCGCTCCGACGACGGCATCAACGTCTCGAAAGCCGGCAAGCGAAAGCTCGCCTTCTACACCGAAAAGCCGCTGGCCAAGATCCTCGGCCTGGCAGCGCCGGGAAGCGTGGTGACGGCTGCCGCACCGGCCGGCGCCCCGGTCGAGGCGCCGTCGCTGCCCGCCGCCCCGATCGTGGTCGACCGCACCGTTCCGATGCTGCTCAACGATCCGGCGCTCGACGGCGGTACCGAACTTCTCGGTGCGGCGGCGGCGCCGAAAGCCAATCCGGATCTGCCCGGCGAAAAACTAATCCTCGAAGGCAAGGCGCCCGAGGCCTCGCCCGGCCGCGCCGACGACTTCTCGTGGCCGCCCAAGGCCGCTGCCGCGACGGATACGACGACGGCGATCAACCGTTAACGGGGGAGTACCGTCGACCCCATCAGCGCTTCATCGATCGAGCGCGCGGCCTGGCGGCCTTCGCGGATCGCCCACACAACCAGCGACTGGCCGCGGCGCACATCACCTGCGGCGTAGAGCTTGTCGACGCTGGTCTTGTAGTCGCGATCATTGGCTTCGACATTGCGGGAACGGCGGCTGTCGGTGGTGATTTTCATCTCACCGTCCAGCTCTTTCGCGACGCCGGCGGCAGCCGGTCCGGCAAAGCCGATGGCGATGAAGGCGAGGTCTGCACGGATGACGAATTCGGTGCCGGCGATCGGCTTGCGCTTCTCGTCGACTTCACAGCATTTGACGCCGGTCAGTTGGCCGTCCTCGCCGATGAATTCGAGCGTCGCCACCTGGAATTCGCGCTCCGCACCTTCGGCCTGTGAGGACGAGGTGCGCATCTTGGTCGCCCAGTAAGGCCAGACCGAAAGCTTGTCTTCCTTCTCCGGCGGCTGCGGGCGGATGTCGAGCTGGGTGACGCGCACCGCGCCCTGGCGGAAGGCGGTGCCGACGCAGTCGGACGCGGTATCGCCGCCGCCGACGACGACGACATGCTGGCCGCCGGCGATGATCGGATGCGACGGCCAGGCCACCGACTGGATCGGCTCGCCGCCAACGCGACGGTTCTGCTGCACCAGATAGGGCATGGCGTCATAGACGCCGCCGAGATCGTCGCCCGGAATGTTGGCCGGACGCGGCGATTCCGAACCGCCGCAATAGAGCACCGCATCGTATCCGGCGAGCAACTCTGCCACCGGCTTGTCGACGCCGACATTGACGCCGCAATGGAAGGTCACGCCCTCGCCCTGCATCTGCTCGATGCGGCGGTCGATATAGTGCTTCTCGATCTTGAAGTCGGGAATGCCGTAGCGCATCAGCCCGCCGGGACGGCTCTCACGCTCATAAACGCTGACCTCGTGGCCGGCGCGGCCAAGCTGCTGCGCCGCCGCCATCCCTGCCGGGCCGGAGCCGATGACAGCGACCCGCTTGCCCGTCTTCTTCTCTGGCGGATAAGGCCGGATATGGCCGGTTTCATAAGCCTTGTCGGCGATTGCCTGTTCGACAGTCTTGATGGCAACCGGAATGTCCTCGAGGTTCAGCGTGCAGGCTTCCTCGCAGGGCGCGGGGCAGATGCGGCCGGTGAACTCGGGGAAATTGTTGGTCGAATGCAGGTTGCGGATCGCATTGTCCCAGTCGCCATTGTAGACGAGGTCGTTCCAGTCCGGGATCTGGTTGTGGATCGGGCAACCGGTCGGCCCGTGGCAGAACGGGATGCCGCAATCCATGCAGCGCGCCGCCTGTTTCTCGACCTCCTTGTCGGACATCGGCAGCGTGAATTCACGAAAATGCCGGATGCGGTCGGAGGCCGGCTGGTACTTGTGCACCTGCCGGTCGATTTCGAGAAAGCCTGTTACCTTGCCCATAGTCCAGTTCCTGCTGTCCAGATGGTGCGGTTTTCGCACCCGTTAACCCCTTGAGGCAGCCGTGGCAACCTTGCATCCGAGGTCAAACTGTCGCTGAAAGTTCCGCCGGGAAGCCTGCGCCTCCCGGCAAGTCGAAAAACCTATTCCGCCGCCACGCCCATGCGCATGCGTTCCATCTCGATCAGCGCGCGGCGGTATTCGACCGGCATGATCTTGCGGAATTTCGGCCGGAAGGTCGTCCAGTCGTCGAGTATCTCGCGGCCGCGTACCGAACCGGTGAAATGGACGTGGTTCGAGATAAGCTGGTAAAGCCGTTCCTCGTCATGGGTGGTCATGTCGCCCGAGACGTCGACGCGACCCTTGTGGTCGAGGTCACCGCCATGATGCAGCAGCCTTTCCATCAGATCGTCTTCTTCCGGAACCGGCTCCAGCTCGACCATCGCCATGTTGCAGCGCGCGGCGAAATCGCCGGCCTCATCCAGAACATAGGCCACGCCGCCCGACATACCGGCAGCGAAGTTGCGACCGGTCTGGCCGATGACGACGACGATGCCGCCGGTCATGTATTCGCAGCCATGATCGCCGACGCCTTCAACGACGGCGGCGACGCCCGAATTGCGCACCGCGAAGCGCTCGCCGGCGACACCTGCGAAATAGGCCTCGCCCTCGGTCGCGCCATAGAGGACGGTGTTGCCGACGATGATCGATTCCGCCGCGACGATCCTGGACTCCTCCGGCGGCCGGATGACGATGCGTCCGCCCGACAGGCCCTTGCCGACATAGTCGTTGGCCGCACCGACGAGATCGAACGAGATGCCGCGCGCCAGGAAGGCGCCGAACGACTGGCCGGCTGTGCCGGTCAGCTTCACCTGGATCGTGTCCTCGGGCAGGCCCTTGTGCCTGAAGCGCTTGGCGACTTCGCCCGACAGCATGGCGCCCGTGGAGCGATCGACATTGCGGATGTCGACCTCGATCTTGACCGGCTGCTTGCTTTCGAGCGCGGGCTTGGCCAGTTCGATCAGCTTGCGATCGAGTACATCGTCGATCGGGTGTTTCTGCCGTTCGGTCCAGTGCACCGCCTCATGCGGCGCGTCCGGCTTGAAGAACATCTTGCCGAAATCGAGCCCACGCGCCTTCCAATGCTGGATCATCTCGCGCTTTTCCAGCAGGTCGCTGTCGCCGATGATCTGGTCGATATGGGTGTAGCCCATCTCGGCCAGCAGCCCCCTCACCTCTTCCGCAACATAGAAGAAGAAGTTGATGACATGCTCGGGCGTGCCCTTGAAACGCTTGCGCAGAACCGGGTCCTGCGTCGCGACGCCGACCGGGCAGGTGTTCAAGTGGCACTTGCGCATCATGATGCAGCCGGCCGCGATCAGCGGCGCGGTCGAGAAGCCGAACTCGTCAGCGCCGAGCAGCGCACCGATGATGACGTCGCGCCCCGTGCGCAAGCCGCCATCGACCTGCAGCGCAACGCGCGAGCGCAGCCCGTTCAGCACCAGCGTCTGGTGCGTCTCGGCTAGGCCCATTTCCCACGGGCTGCCGGCATGCTTGAGCGAGGTCAGCGGCGACGCGCCGGTGCCGCCATCATAGCCCGATATGGTGATGTGGTCGGCGCGTGCCTTGGCGACGCCGGCCGCAACCGTACCGACACCGACTTCCGACACCAGCTTGACCGATACGTCGGCCGCCGGGTTGACGTTCTTCAGATCGTAGATCAGCTGCGCCAGATCCTCGATCGAATAGATGTCGTGATGCGGCGGCGGCGAGATCAGGCCGACGCCGGGCGTCGAGTGCCGGACCTTGGCGATGGTGGCGTCGACCTTGTGGCCGGGCAGCTGGCCGCCCTCACCGGGCTTGGCGCCCTGCGCGACCTTGATCTGCATGACATCGGAATTGACGAGATACTCGGCGGTGACGCCAAAGCGCCCCGAGGCGACCTGCTTGATCGCCGAACGTTCGGGGTTCTTGCTGCCGCCGGGCAGCGGCAGATAGCGGTCGGCCTCTTCGCCGCCCTCGCCGGTGTTCGACTTGCCGCCGATCTGGTTCATGGCGCGCGCCAGCGTCGTGTGTGCCTCGCGCGAGATCGAGCCGAACGACATCGCCCCGGTCGAGAAGCGCTTGACGATATCGGCCGCCGACATCACGTCCTCTATCGCCACCTTCTTGCGGCCGGTCTCTTCCGCAAGCTTGATCCTGAACAGGCCGCGTATGGTCTGGGCACGGGCCGTCTCGCTGTTGATCTGCGCGGAATACTCCTTGAACGTCTCCCACGAGCCCTGACGCACGGCGTGCTGCAAGGTGGCGACGGCGTCGGGCGACCACATATGGGCTTCGCCGCGCATGCGGTACATGTACTCGCCGCCGACCTCGAGGCTGTTGCGCAGCACCGGATCGTTGCCGAAACCGTCGGTGTGGCGGCTGAGCGTCTCGGCCGCGACCTCGTCCAGACCGACACCTTCGATCAGCGTCGCTGTGCCGGTGAAGTACTTCTCGACGAAATCCGACTTCAGCCCGATGGCGTCGAATATCTGCGCGCCGCAATAGGACTGGTAGGTGGAGATGCCCATCTTCGACATCACCTTGAGGATGCCCTTGCCGATCGACTTGATGTAGCGCGAGACCACCTCGTAGGCGTCAACCTCAGCCGGCAGTTCGCCACGCTTGTGCATGTCGAGCAGCGTATCGAAGGCAAGGTAGGGGTTGATCGCCTCGGCGCCGTAGCCGGCGAGACAGCAGAAATGATGCACTTCGCGCGGCTCGCCGGATTCCACGACCAGGCCGACCGCGGTGCGCAGACCCTTGCGGATCAGATGGTGGTGCACGGCAGCCGTCGCCAGCAGTGCCGGAATGGCGATACGGTCGGGACCGACCTGGCGGTCGGACAGGATGATGATGTTGTAGCCGCCGGCGACAGCGGCTTCCGCCCGCTCGCACAGACGCTCGACGGCGCCCTGCATGCCGGCCGCGCCCTCGCTCGACCCGTAGGTGATGTCGATGGTCTTGGTGTCGAAACGGTCCTCGGTGTGGCCGATCGAGCGGATCTTTTCCAGATCGCCATTGGTCAGGATCGGCTGGCGCACTTCGAGCCGCTTGCGGCGCGAATTGCCGACCAGGTCGAAGATGTTCGGCCGCGGCCCGATGAACGACACCAGGCTCATCACCAGCTCCTCGCGGATCGGGTCGATCGGCGGGTTGGTGACCTGGGCGAAATTCTGTTTGAAATAGGTGTAGAGCAGCTTCGACTTGTCCGACATCGCCGAGATCGGCGTGTCGGTGCCCATCGAACCCACGGCTTCCTGGCCGGTGGTCGCCATCGGCGACATCAACAGCTTGGTGTCTTCCTGCGTGTAGCCGAAAGCCTGCTGGCGATCGAGCAGGCTGACATCCTTGCGCAGCGCGCGCGGCTCGACCGGCTTCAGATCCTCGAGGATCAGCTGCGTGTTGTTGAGCCAAGTCTTGTAGGGATGCCTGGTGGCGATCTCCGACTTGATCTCCTCGTCGGAAATGATGCGGCCCTTGGCGAGGTCGATCAAAAGCATGCGGCCGGGCTGCAGCCGCCACTTCTTGACGATCCTCTCCTCCGGCACCGGCAGCACGCCGGCCTCTGACGCCATGATGACGCGGTCGTCGTCGGTGACGATGTAGCGCGCCGGCCGCAGCCCGTTGCGGTCGAGCGTGGCGCCGATCTGGCGGCCGTCGGTGAAGGCGACCGCGGCCGGCCCGTCCCACGGCTCCATAAGCGCTGCATGGTATTCGTAGAAAGCCTTGCGATCGGCATCCATCAGCTTGTTGCCGGCCCAGGCTTCCGGGATCAGCATCATCATGGCGTGGCTGAGGCTGTAGCCGCCCTGGAACAGGAATTCGAGCGCATTGTCGAAGCACGCCGTGTCGGACTGGCCGTCATAGGAGATCGGCCACAGCTTGGAGATGTTGTTGCCGAACAGTTCGGAATCGACCGAGGCCTGGCGCGCCGCCATCCAGTTGTTGTTGCCGCGCACCGTGTTGATCTCGCCATTATGCGCGACCATGCGGTAGGGGTGCGCGAGCTTCCATGACGGGAAGGTGTTGGTCGAGAAGCGCTGGTGGACGAGGATCAGCGCGGTCTCGAAACGCGGATCCGACAAATCCTTGTAATAGGCGCCGACCTGGTAGGCCAGGAACATGCCCTTGTAGACGATGGTACGCGCCGATAGCGACACAGAGTAGGCGCCGATATCCTTGTTGTTGTTCTCGGCGTAGATGCGGCCGGAAATCACCTTGCGCAGCAGGTACAGCCTGGCCTCGTATTCCTCGTCATCTGGAATGTCCGATGTGCGGCCGATGAAGACCTGGCGATGGAACGGTTCGGAGGCCGCAATATCGGGCGCCTTCGACAGCGATGAATTGTCGACCGGCACGTCGCGAAAGCCGAGCAGCGGCAGCCCTTCTGACTGCGCCGATTCGGCGATGATCTCTTCGATATGGGCGCGCAGTGCCGCATCCTGCGGCATGAACCAGTGGCCGACGCCGTATTGGCCTGCCGCCGGCAGTTCGACGCCCTGGGCCGCCATCTCTTCGCGGAAGAAATGATCGGGAATCTGCACCAGCACGCCGGCGCCGTCGCCCATCAGCGGATCGGCGCCGACAGCGCCGCGATGCGTCAGGTTTTCGAGCACGAAGAGCCCGTCCTTGACGATCTGGTGCGACTTCACGTTCTTCATGTTGACGATGAAGCCGACGCCGCACGCGTCATGCTCGTTGCGCGGATCGTAGAGACCCTGCGCGGCCATGCCATTGGTGGTCAGGCCGTTGGTGGTCTGGCCTTCTTTGGTCAGAACGGTATTTTTAACGGCTGCCGCTTTCGTCTGCGCGGCCTGGCCGATAATCGCAGATGGCGTCAGTTCCGTCATCGTCCTGTCCTCCGTTCCGGCCCCTTGCACGTCTAGCATTTGGGGCGCTGGTCTACCTTGGGAAGCGACTGGCTTCCGCTCTCATCTTGCGGCACGTCTTTTCGAAATCCTTGGCGGACCGTGCGGTGCACCGCCGGTTCGTATCCGGTATCGTACAGGCCACAGCCGAGCCGTCTACCCGTCGCTCGCGGCAACGGCCGGAGTGGCCCAAATGATACGCCAATCCAGCCTGACTTGTGCGACAAAATAAGACAGCACTACTGTCCTAAATTTTTATGTCAGAAATCCTGGGCGTACACAAGACCGATTCACCAAATTCTTGGACGTTTGGCGACAGAAAATTACGTCGGGCGCTGTCGAAACGAAATTTCGGTCCCGGCACTCCTTCGTGATCGCCTTTGGCTTTACCGCTTTTTCAGCCCTTGGCCCTTGCGCGTCAAACCCCGAAACGGCCATGGTCGCGCTCTTGTCGCAACCAGACTTTCTCAACCAGACAGGGACTTTCCTGATGTTCTTTGCATCCGACAACTGGGCGGGCGTCCATTCCAACATTGCCGCCGGGCTGTCAGCCAACGCCGGCGGCTTTTCGACCGCCTATGGCGATGGCGATCTCGACCGCGCCGTCTACCAGCGTTTCAGCGAGATCTTCGAACGCGAGGTCGCGGTGTTCTTCGTCGCTACCGGCACGGCGGCCAACTCGCTGTCCCTGGCCGCTTACAACAAGCCCGGCGGCATTTCCTTTGCGCACCGCGAATCGCACATCATCGAGGACGAATGCGGCGCGCCGGAATATTTCAGCGGCGGCTCGCGTCTCCATGCTGTCGACGGCGCCCTGGGCAAGATCGATCCGCACAATCTTGAACGGGCCGTCGCCCGTTTCGCACCCGAAATCGTCCATTGGGGACGCCCGACGGCCGTCTCGATCACCCAATCGACCGAAGTCGGCACAGTGTACGGGCTCGACGACATTTCCACCATTTCGGAGATCGCCAAACGCTTTTCCCTGCCGCTGCATATGGACGGCGCCCGTTTTGCCAACGCATTGGTCGCGCTTGAGACGACGCCGGCCGAAATGACCTGGAAGCGCGGCGTCGATATCGTCTCGTTCGGCGGCACCAAGAACGGCTGCTGGTGCGCCGAAGCGGTGGTGCTGTTCGATCTAGACCGCGCCAAGGAGCTGTCCTTCCTGCGCAAGCGCGCCGCACAGCTGTTCTCCAAGTCGCGCTTCATCGCAGCGCAGTTCGACGCCTACTTCACGGACGGCCTGTGGCTGGACATGGCCCGTCATGCCAATGCCATGGCCGCGCGCCTGGCGGCTGCGATCGAGGATTCGGCAACGGCTAAGCTCGCCTGGTTGCCGCAGGCCAACGAGGTGTTCGCGGTGATGAAAAAGGCGGAAGCCGAAAGGCTGCAATCCCTCGGCGCCGCCTTTTACGACTGGCACAGGCCGCACGGCTTCGACGGCCATGTCGGCGACGACGAGTTGCTCTATCGCTTCGTCACGAGCTTTGCCACGACTTCAGATGAGGTCGATCGCTTCGGGCAGATGATCGCCTGAACCCGCGAGACCGCGCCAATGACAAAGCCACCTCTCGGCTCAACCATGCGGCTGGTTCGCCCGGCGCCAAACGTGCTCGGCTTCTACGATGGCCGCGTTGACGGCGTTCGCGCCTGGTCGGACGAGCCGAACTGGCTGGACGACGGCGCCTATGCCCTCGGCATCTGCACCTATGCGATCGTCGATGGCTCGCAGGCGCTTGTCTACGACACGCATATTTCGCTGCCTCACGCGCGCTTCATCAGGCAGACGCTCGAAGACATGGGCGCAACATCGATCCGAGTCGTGCTCAGCCACTGGCATGACGATCATATTGCCGGCAATGAGGTGTTTCAGGATTGCGAGATTATCGCCAACACGCTCACCGCCTCGGCGCTCGCGAACAACCGGGCTGAGATCGAAAGCGGTGTTCCACCGATCAAGCCTCTCGTGCTGCCGAACAGGACCTTCGCAGGCAGTCTTGACCTCGCCGTTGGATCGATCGCCGTCGAACTGCGTCAGGTCGAAATCCACAGCCATGACGGCACGGTGCTGTTCATGCCCGAAACCGGCCTGCTCCTGGCGGGCGACACGCTGGAGGATCCGATCACCTATGTCAGCGAGGCGGATCGGCTGGCGCAACATCTGGTCGATCTCGAACGCATGGCCGGCTGGTCGATAGACCGCATCTTGCCCAATCACGGCTCGCTCGAAGCGATTGAGCGAGGCGGCTACGACAAAGGCCTCATCGCCGCGACGCAAGCCTACGTTCAAAAACTGCTTCGCTGCCGGCGTGAGCCTGATCTTGCGAAGCAGGATCTGAAAACCTGCGGCGCCGACATATTCGCCACGGGCGCGGTCGAGTACTTCGCGCTGTACGAGCCCGTCCACCGGCAAAACGTCGAGGCCGTTCTCGCAACCGGCACCGATCGCTAAGCAAGGAAAGGCCGCGCCAAAAGCTCGAGGCCAAGCAAGATCAGGAAAATAAGAAACCAGCGCCGGAAGGTCGCCGGGCTGATCCGCTGCCGGAGCAACTGTCCGAGCCACATGCCGAGCAAGGCCGGCGCAACCGCCAGCGACGACATGGCGACATGCCCGACCTGGAACGCGCCGTGCGAGGCAAGGCCGGCAGCGAGCGCGATCGTCGACACGGTGAAGGACAGGCCGAGCGCCTGGATCAGATCGTCACGGCTCAAGCCCAGCGCCTGAATGTAAGGTACAGCGGGCACGACGAACACGCCGGTGCCGCCGGTGACGATGCCGGTAAGGAAACCGACGATGGGCGACGACCAGCGCTCGGCTGACGCGGGAACCGTCAACTGCCGCGCCAGCAGCGTATAGACGGCATAGACGATCAGCGCCGCCCCGAGGCCGGCCGTCGTCCATTTGACATTGTCGCTGGCCAGCAGCCATGAGCCGGCCAGCGTGCCGGCGACGATGCCGACCATCATCAGCCACAGCCGCCTGAGGATCCATCCGAAGCTCGGGCCGGCAAACAGCTGCCAGATATTGGTGACGAAGGACGGCACGATCAGCAGCGAAGCCGCGGCGACCGGCGGCATGATTGTGCCCAGCAGCCCCATCGCCAACGTCGGCAGTCCCATACCGGTAACGCCCTTGACGATGCCGGCCAGCAGGAAGGTCACCGCAATGGTTGCCGTTAGGGCCAGGGAAAAATCAGCCGAAAGATCAGACATCGCCCTTCATGGGAAGACGGCGCCCGCCGCAAAAGAGCCAGAACTCTTCGGTTGGGGTGACAGAGGCTGCGGCGAAAAAAAGCGGCGCCTCGCGGCGCCGCTTTCGTCTCGGGAGGAGACGCTTTCAACCTTGGGCGTTGTGACGCCGCCCTCTTGATCACGCGGCGTTCTTGGCCTCGATCTGCTTGGCGTTGGCCGAAGAGGCGGTAATCGCGATCTTGCGCGGCTTCAGCTCCTCGGGGATGTTGCGCTTAAGGTCGACGAAAAGCAGGCCGTTCTTCAGGGTGGCGCCGACGACCTCGACATGGTCGGCAAGCTGGAAGCGGCGCTCGAACGAACGCGAGGCAATGCCGCGGTAGAGCAGCTCGGAGCCTTCGCCATTGCCCTCTTCCTTGCGCTCACCCTTGACGGTCAGCACGTTGCGGTGGGCTTCGATCGAAATCTCTTCGTCCGAGAAGCCGGCAACCGCCATCGAGATGCGATAGGCGTCCTCGCCGGTGCGCTCGATGTTGTAGGGCGGATAGGTCTGCGCGCCATCGGGCTGGGCCAGCGAGTCGAGCATGGTGAACAGGCGGTCGAAGCCGACGGTCGAGCGATAGAGTGGGGAAAAATCAACGTGACGCATGAGGTGTTCTCCTGTTGAGCAACATGTTTGCGTGTGGCCGGTGCGAAACCCTGGAAAGGCGTTTCGGGTGGACCAGCAGCCCCGACATCGGCGGCTGCATCCGACATTTGGGGAGCGCAAAAGCGCATTTCAAGGATTTTTGAAGAGCGCCAATCGAGGCGTCGATGAACGGCAGATGAACCGCTGCTTCGGCGCCCGTTCAGCCGGCCGGCGCTAGAGTGCCCCCAGGATAAAGAACCAGGCGGCGCCGGATGAAAGCGCCGCGACGAGGCCGACCGGGTGTAACGTCCCTTCCTCCCGGATCGACAGAGGCCGGAAGCACGCCGCCGCAGGCTGCTTCCGGCCTTGCTTGTTGTTCGTCCGCCCCCTTGGCGTCCTCCCTTTGCTTTTCATCCATTGGCGTCTATCACCATGCCGACGCCCTGCCGGGTGAGACACCACGAAGACGCAAGCGCCTAATGACGGATCTCTTCCATCCCACGCCAGGCAATCCGCCGCCGCAAAATGTCGCCGGCGGCTTTTTCACCACGCGCGACGGCAAGAAGATCCGCTACGGCCTGTTTGCCGCGGTCACCCGGCCGCTGAAAGGCACCGTCGTGCTGCTGCCCGGCCGCAACGAGTGCATCGAGAAATATTTCGAAACCATCCGCAACCTGACCGACCGCGGCCTCGGCGTCGCCACGCTCGACTGGCGCGGCCAGGGCGATTCCGACCGGCTGATCGCCGACCCGCAACGCGGCTATGTCCGCTCCTTCTACGATTACACCGGCGACCTCGAACAGTTCTTCGAGGACATCGTGCTGCCCGACTGCCGCGGCCCGTATTACATCCTCGCCCATTCGATGGGCGCCGTGATCGCGCTGCTCGCGGCGCCGTCGATGGTCAACCGGGTGCGTCGAATGGTGCTGATTGCGCCTTTCCTGACGGTGCCCGACTCGCCCGTGTCGGCAAAAATGGCGCGCCGCGTCTGCTCGGTATTGTGCTTTCTCGGCTTCGGTCGGCTCTACGCCGCCTGGGGTCCGCGTCCCAGGGAAACCCTGCCCTTCGCCCTCAACAAGGTGACATCGGACCCCGGGCGCTATCAGCGCAACACGAAAATCTACGAGCACTATCCGCAACTGGCGCTCGGCGGGCCGACGATCCGCTGGCTGCAGGCGGCAATCAAGGCAGGCGAAGCCATCAGCGAGCCCGACTTCATGGCCAGGATCCAGGTGCCGCTGCTGATGATCGCCGCCGGCGCCGATCAGGTCGTCTCGACCAAGGCCGTGGAAGCCTACGCCAGGCGTCTGCGCCTCGGCTCGCTGCTGATGATCGATGGCTCGAAACACGAGATCCTGCAGGAGGCCGATGTCTATCGCGAGCAGTTGCTCGCCGCCTTCGACGCCTTCATACCCGGCAACGACGACCCCACAGCCTGATGCCACCGGCGCTGCATGTTGCGGCGCCTTGAGCTTGCGCCTGCTGACAGCCTTCTGTCAGGAGCAGCGTCGGCAGCACACAAAGAGCTAAAGATTCTGACAGCCGGTGCCGCCCCGGAATGCTCATCTCTCCGTGTCGAACCGAACGCCAAGGAGATGACGTCATGACCGAGAAAACCTGCGCTGCCTGCGATTGCCAGCTGGACGCCAATCCGATCCGCGTCAAGGTCGGCGGCAAGACCGTCGAGGTCTGCTGTGAGGAATGCGCGATTGCGCTGAACGAAGCCGGCGCATCAGTGGCCGGCGCATCAGTGGCCGGCAACGGGGAAGCCTGAGCGATGCGCCCCGATCATGCAGCGGCGGCGCAATGCCTCGCACATCAGCCGACAACTCAAACCGCGACGTTCCGGCGGTCCTTGCGGACACAAGGCATCGCGGCGGCCAACTGGATCGGCCGTCAACTGGAAAGGCGCCGAAGCCGCCTTGCCTTGCTCGAAATGACCGACGAACAGCTCAAGGACATCGGCCTGTCGCGCAGCCAAGCTCACTGCGAATACATGCGCCGTTTGTGGGACTGAGCCATGGCCGTACGAAGGGCCCGACAGGTGAAGTCTCCTGACAGGTTTGGACAAGCCAATCGCCTAATGTGCCGGAGCAGCTTTCGGCGCAAGGGTAGAATGCAACGGCCATGTCTCAGCTCACCATGTCGCAGTTCACGGTACAGACGCTTCTGGACACCGGCACCGTCAGGGTGAGGGATGTCCTCTGCAGCGGCGAATGCCGGCACAAGAGCGAAGAAGAGTGCACCGCTGCCACGCATCTTGTGTTTCCCTATCGCGGCGTCTTCGTGCGCCATGTCGGCCGCAACGATGCGGTCGCCGAAGCCAACCAGTTGTTGTTCTTCAACAACGCCGAAGGCTACCGGATCAGCCATCCCGTCGAGGGTGGCGATTCCTGCCTCGATCTCGTTGTCGAGGAGGCGCAACTGCAGGAGCTGACGCCGAAGGAGCAGTTGCGCTCGGGCAGCGCCGTGGCGTTTCGTCGTCAGCGCCGCCGCATCGACCCGCGGGCTCAGGCGCTGGTGGCGGTGCTGCGCTACAGCCTGAGCCGCAACATTGCCGAAACGCTGGAGGCCGAAACCCTGGCGCTGACGCTGGTGCGGCGCTCCCTCGGCGAGAGCACCTCGCATGCCGCCGGCGCCAGCGCTGGCCGGCAGAAGCTGGTCGATCGCGCCAAGCTCGTCCTGTCCTCGGATCTTTCGCGGCGCTGGACGCTGGCCGAGATCGCCGCTGAAGTCGGGGTATCACCGGTTTATCTCACGCAGGTTTTCCAGCAGGTCGAGGCGATGCCGCTCTATCGCTACCATCTGCGCCTGCGGCTGGCGCGCGCGCTCGACCTGCTTGGCCGCTACGACAATCTGACCACGCTCGGCCTGGACCTCGGCTTCTCCAGCCACAGCCATTTCAGCTCCGCGTTCAGGCAGGTCTACGGGCGAACGCCGGCGGAATTCCAGCGCTCGATCAAGCCGCGCTGATCGGGTCGACTATCAGCCCCGCAGGGCTGCCATTGCAGCCGCATGAAGCTCCGGCGTTGCGGCGGCCAGGATGTCGCCGCCCTTTTCCGCCGGACCGCCCTCGAATGTGGTGACGACGCCGCCGGCCTTTTCGATGATCGGGATCAGCGCCACGATGTCGTAGGGTTTCAATCCGGGATCGGCGACGATGTCGACGCTGCCCGAGGCAATCATGGCAAAGGCGTAGCAATCGGCGCCGTAGCGGGCGAGCTGGATCTGTTCCTCGAACGCGTCGTAGCGGGTGCGCGCCTCGCCCTTGAAAAGCGCCGGCGTGGTGGTGAACAAGGTCGCCTCGTCAAGCTTCGTCCTCTTGCGGGTCGACAGCTTCCGCGGCCCACCGGGGCCTTCGTAGTGGGAGCCGGAAGCGTTGGCGTAGAACAGCTCGCCGGTGAACGGCTGCGCCATCATGCCGGCGACGGCGTCACCGTCGACCGTCAACCCGACCAGCGTTCCCCACACCGGCAGGCCTGAGATGAAGGCGCGGGTACCATCGATCGGATCGATCACCCAGACATGCCTTGAGGAGATGTTTTCGCTGCCATGTTCTTCGCCAAGGATACCGTGATCGGGATACTCAGCCGAGATCAGCGCCCGAATGGCGCGCTCGGCCTCGCGGTCGGCCTCGGTGACCGGGTCGAAACTGCCTTTTTCCTTGTTGGCCACGGCGCCCTGTGCGCGGAAACGCGGCAAGGTTTCAGCCGCCGCTGCTTGCGCGATCCGGCGCATGAAATCGATGCTGATGTCCACGTGATTCTCCCGCATTACAGAGTGCCAACCCGGTCTGCCGGCACTTTCCCGCCAAAACAAGCCGGTTTATCGATTTATCAGAGACATCAGCGTTGCTGAAATGTCACACATCGGGACCATCGAAACGCATTTTCACATCAGAGTGAATTAAAAAAGCGTGGGATCGATTGACATTTGTGCATCGCACAATAAATTTGTTCTCGGACAGGTTTTCCTGTCCATGCCCTCCTTGGGCGTTTCCTCCCTAGACTTCGACCGTGTCGTGCAAACGATGCGGTCTTTTTTTACGCTGCGGGATGGCCAGCGCGGGATTGCATGAACAGCCGCCGCTCCGGCGTCATTCGGCGGCCAGCGGCAGGTCGACGAAGTGGTGGTCGGGCATCGCCATCAGGTCGGCCGAAAAGCGCGCCATATCGTCGCCCAGCGCATCGAAGCCGGCCGATTTCTGGAACGTCCGCTCATTCATGTAGAGGCCGCGATTGACCTCGATCTGCAGCGCATGCAGATGGCGCGCCGGCCGGCCGTAATGCTCGGTGATGAAGCCGCCTGCATAGGGTTTGTTGTGCGCGACGGTGTAGCCCATGCCGATGAGCAGGCCGATCGCCGTCTCGGTCAGGGCCGCCGTGGCCGAGATGCCGAAACGGTCGCCGACGATGAAATCCGGCCGCAGGCCGCTGTCGCCCACCCTGATGCTCGCCGGCATCGAATGGCAGTCGATCAGCACGGCATAGCCGAACCTGGCATGGGTTCTGGTCAAAAGCCGCTTCAGCGTCTCGTGATAGGGTTTGTAGACCACCTCTATGCGCTGGACGGCCTCCGCCAGCGGCAGACGGCCGGAATAGATGTCGAGCCCCTCGCCCACCAGCTTGGGCACGGTGCCGAGCCCGCCGGCGACGCGCGCCGAGCGGATGTTGCAGAAGGACGGCACCGGCTCGGCGAACATGCGCGGGTCGAGTTCCCAGGGTTCGCGGTTGACGTCGAGATAGGCGCGCGGAAAATTCGCCGCCAGCATCGGCGCGCCCAGCGCCACCGCGCTGCCGAACAGCTCGTCGACATAGCAATCCTCGGAGCGGCGGATGGCGTTCCGGTCGAGCCGCGCCATGGCCAGGAAGCGGTCTGGATAATAGCGGCCGCTATGCGGTGAGTTGAAGACGAAGGGAACGCGCTGCTCGGCGCCCGATCGGATTTCGAAGGGTGGAACGACCGAAAAATCTTCGGCTGCCGTCGTCAATTTGAACGAACCCGGAAACAGCAATGCATCATGATGGGAAACTGCCACCTCATCGGCCGCATGTCCAGCATTTCGGCATGTCAGGAACCCCGTCAAATCAGGATTAATGCCGCCAACGTTCACTTGATGTTTACCGTCAGCTCCTCATATACAGGATGGTTAACGGGCTTGCCGGACGGCAGGCTTGGCTGGGGTGATTCGGACGGGACAAGATGGCACGCATTCTGCTGGCGGAAGACGACGACGACATGCGCCGGTTCCTGGTCAAGGCACTGGAGCGGGCCGGCTACCACGTCAGCGATTTTGACAATGGCGCCAGCGCCTACGAGCGGCTGCGCGAAGAACCTTTCTCCCTGCTGCTGACCGATATCGTCATGCCGGAGATGGACGGCATCGAACTCGCCCGCCGCGCCACCGAGATCGATCCCGACCTGAAGGTGATGTTCATCACCGGTTTCGCGGCCGTCGCGCTCAACCCCGATTCCAAGGCGCCGAAAGACGCCAAGGTGCTGTCCAAGCCCTTCCACCTGCGCGATCTCGTCAACGAGGTCGAAAAAATGCTGCAGGCCGCCTGAAGCACGCACAGTGTGATCTCGCCGCTTCGTCGGCGGCGCGACAAAACGAGCCTTTCTTTCCCTTTCCGGCTATTGACGCGCTGGACCAAAAATGGTGTATGCGCGGCTTCGGATGGGCGTGTAGCTCAGCGGGAGAGCACTGCATTGACATTGCAGGGGTCACAGGTTCAATCCCTGTCACGCCCACCATCCTTTCAATAACTTAGCCAAGCCCGTTTTTGGCGCACCCCTTCGACGACTTAGCCGGTAAGGCGGCCACCGCTTGTGGCAGCCGCCTCGTGTTTGTGGACATTCTAATGCATGGCGCTCAAAAGTGGCCCCGGTTTTGAGACGACGACATGCATAAAAACAAAGACCTAAAGCGCGTCGTCTGAGTCCGTTCAAACGCGACGCGCTTTAGACGTGGTGCGGGCTTAGCGTCCTTGAAGGCGCAGGCTCGATGCCGTCCTCCATAAGAATATCCTTCTTGCGAGCGAACGCGACGAAGACGCCTCGTGCTGTCTCGGGTTCCACATCACCAATCAGAGCGGCTTTGCAAGCGCGAATAGCAGCTCTCTGCTCCGGGCTGTTGCCACACCATTCGGCTGCGAATTGATAGGCATCTGCGACCGTGTTGAGTTGGCGGGGAAAGCCCAATCCCACCCACACCCGGACTGGCTTTTCAAAAGGTTTCGATAGCATCATGACCTCCTTTCCTAATGCATGTCACCCAGAAGTATGCCGCCGTTCTGGGACAACGACATGCATCAAAACAAAGACTTAAAGCGTGTCGCATGAATCCGTTTCGCGACGCGCTTTAGGCAGTCACTCCTCCGCCTTCGCCACCTCTGCCCATCATCCACGGCATTGTCGTGGATACTTCCTCAAGGATTCTGGCTGCTTTCGCAAAACCGCTGAACGCGTCTCTGGCTGCGGAAAGCGGATAATCGCTATCGAAAGCTCGCTGGCAGGCCCGCAATGCGGTTTGGTGAATGGGGCCGCGCCTGTCCTTCGGCCATTCATAGAGGAACTCCAGAGCGTCCTCGAGACACGTGATTTCCTGAACAAGGTTGTCGCCGCTTTTCACGAAAACGGCGCTGTCAAACATCCGATCGTTCATATGATCCTCCAAATCGAACGAACCATTGAGTTTCATGGTTTGCGCGGTCCAGGCCAACTGCAGGCGCGCGACAGAGGCGCGCCAGTAGGTCCTGCAGTGATCATCTTCGTTTCTCCGCAATCACAGCCTCCCGGCCGGAACCGGGAGGCGGACCCGCAGTTCAAAGTGTGACAGATCGACAGGATTACGCGGCTTTACGCGCGCGGTCCGTGTCTTGCGTGATCTGAGTGGCGGCCGTTGGCGTGTCGCCCACGCCGATGCTGATGCGGCGCGGCTTCAGCTCTTCGGGAATCTCGCGGACAATGTCGATCGAGAGGAGGCCATTCTCCAGTTTGGCTGCCTTGATCTTCATGTGGTCGGCAAGCTTGAACGTCTGCCTGAAACTGCGGTAGGCAATGCCCTGGTGCAGCAGCTGGCGTCCGCTCTGATCATCAGCTTTCTGGCCTACCACGACCAGTTCGGGTCCATGCTGGGTCAGCTCAACCTCATCTTGGCTGAAGCCTGCGATGGCCATCGAGATACGGTAATCGTTCTCGTCGACCTTCTCGATGTTATAGGGCGGCCAGTCCGGACGCGTGCCGCTGTCGAGCATGTCGAAAAGCCGGTCGAAACCGACGGTGGTCCGATAGAGGGTATCAAAGGTTCTCATAGCCACATCCTCCTTGAAGCAACATGGGTACAAGGACGCCGCCCCGTGCGGCGCCGCCATTTTTTGCCGAGCCTTATGGCCTTGGCGGAAATCGAATTAGGAGGCGCCCCAAATGAGTTCAAGAGCATCTCGAATTTTTTTTAGTAGCATCCTTCGCATCGACGGAAAGCGAAATCTGAGTTTCTCCGGGACCTTCCCTTCGAACAGTCGAACAGCCCCTTGAAGTACAGATCCGGCGGGAAGTTTTCGCGCGATCTGCGCGACCGCATCGTCTACTGCCCCGCCGTCCCGTTTCGTATTAAAATGCCGGCCAGCAAGGAACCGGGTAGCGGCCTTCCGACCGTAAATCCACCCTGTCGGGGGACGAAACGTCCCGGCACGTGCCGGGACGTTTCTGGCTCGCGGATCACTGTGGCCGCGGATCGGGCCTGTCGGGCTTGTCATGAGGGGTGTTGTTGCCTTCACGGCACGGTGTGCCGATGCCGCAGCATTTGCCGTTGTAGGTGACACCGGGCTTGGTCTTCTCGCATTCCCTCGGCGGTGCCGTCTGACACCCTGCCAGCACCGAAACCGCGATGGCGGCGAGAAAGACGTTTCTTGAAGTGATAAACATTGACGTTCTCCTTGATGGACCGTGTTTGCTACACACCGCTTGGTCGCGGGCGGCAGCGAAATGGTTCAAGGAAAATTGGAATCAGGCCGCGCCGAGGCGGACATCACCCTTCTCAACATGGTTGAGAAACCACGCATATGTCTGTTCCAATCCACCGCGAAGCGCGTAGCGGGGGCGCCATCCCGTCGCAAACAGCCGCGAAACATCCATCAACTTGCGCGGCGTGCCGTCTGGCTTGGTCGTATCGAAGGCGATATCAGCCTCGACGCCGACGACCGATGCGACGGTCTGGGCAAGCTCGGCAATGGTGACATCCTCTCCCGAGCCGACATTGACGTGGCCGTCGCCGGCATAATTCTTCAACAGCCAGACCAAGGCATCGGCGGCGTCGTCGACATGCAGGAATTCACGCCGCGGCGTGCCCGAGCCCCAGACCTCCAGGCTGCTGCCACCGCTCAGCGCCAGCGCATGCGCCTTGCGCATCAGCGCCGGTACGACATGGCTGCTCTGCAGGTCGAAATTGTCGCCAGGACCATAAAGGTTGGCCGGCATCGCCGAGATGTAGTCGACGCCATGCTGGCGCCGATAGGCCTGGCACAGTTTGAGCCCGGCGATCTTGGCGATCGCATACCATTCATTGGTGGGTTCGAGCGGACCGGTCAGCAGCGCGTCTTCCCTGATCGGCTGCGGCGCGAGCTTTGGATAGATGCAGGACGAGCCGAGAAACAAAAGCTTGCCGACCTCGCTGCGAAAGGCGCCGTCAATGACATTGCCCTGCATAACCAGGTTTTGCTGCAGGAAATCGACAGGGAACCGGTCATTGGCCAGGATACCGCCGACTTTGGCGGCCGCCATCACCACCGCATCCGGCCTGTGGTCGGCCATCCAGCGCCGCACCCCCGCCTGGTCGAGCAGGTCGAGCTTGTCGCGCGATATGGTGAGTATCTCGCAGTCCTCGCTCGCCAGCCGGCGCACGACGGCCGAACCGACCATGCCACGATGCCCGGCGACGAAGACACGCTTGCCCTTCAGTTCAAATGTCGCGTCCATCGGCCTGCCTCACGCAGAACGGCTGTTCTGCCGCGTGCCGCCGGCCGCGCGTGCCAGATCGGCCTGCACCATTTCCGTCACCAGATCCCTGAAGCCGGTCGTGTGCGACCAGCCGAGTCTTGCCTTGGCCTTGGCGGGGTCACCGAGCAGCAGATCGACCTCGGTCGGCCGGAAATAGCGCGGATCGATACGGACCAGGACAGTGCCCGAACCGGCATCGACACCGACTTCATCGACACCCTCGCCTTGCCAGCGGATGCTGCGTCCGGTCTCGGCAAAAGCCAGTTCGACGAATTCGCGCACGGAATGCGCCTCGCCGGTCGCCAGCACGAAGTCATCGGCTTCGCTGTGCTGCAGAATGCGCCACATGCCCTCTACATAGTCGCGCGCATGGCCCCAGTCACGCTTGGCATCGATGTTGCCGAGATAGAGCGTGTCCTGCAGGCCATGATGAATCGAGGCGACGGCCCGTGTGATCTTGCGAGTGACGAAGGTCTCGCCGCGTGTCGGGCTTTCGTGATTGAACAGGATGCCGTTGGCGGCGAACACGCCGTAAGCCTCGCGGTAATTGACCGTGATCCAGTAGGCGTAAAGCTTGGCCGCGGCATAGGGCGAGCGCGGATGAAAGGGCGTGGTCTCGCTTTGCGGGACCTCGCGCGCCTTGCCATAAAGCGCCGACGTCGAGGCCTGATAGAAGCGCACCGACTTCTCCAGGCGCAGGATGCGGATCGCCTCGAGCAGCCTGAGTGCTCCCAGCGCATCGGCATTGCCGGTGTATTCCGGCGTCTCGAAACTCACCTGGACATGACTCTGGGCGCCGAGATTGTAGATCTCGCCGGGCTGTGTCTCCTGCACCAGGCGAATAAGGTTGGTGGCGTCGGTCAGGTCACCATAATGCAGGAAGAAACGCGCACCGCGCTCGTGCGGATCGACATAGATGTCGTCAACGCGCTCGGTGTTGAACGAGGACGAGCGGCGTTTGACGCCATGGACAATATAGCCCTTCTGCAGAAGCAATTCTGCGAGATAGGCCCCGTCCTGCCCGGTTACACCGGTGATGAGCGCCACTTTTTCCGTCATTGCCGCTCCGTCCGCATCCAATCCCGGCAACCGAATACAGATTTGGCGCGAGAACGCAAATCCCCATACGGGGGACAGGTTTCAGCCAGCGATTGTGTCGTTCTCAGGCACCTGCAACCGCGCAGAAATGCTTCATCCTGGCCAGCGCAAGCTCGGGATCGGCGAGCAACCCTGCCTGGTCGGCAAGGCGGAAGATGTCGGCATAGTGCAGGATGCCGCGCGCCGACTGCATGCCGCCGACCATGGCGAAATGGTCCTGATGGCCGTTGAGCCAGGCCATGAAGACGATGGCGGCCTTGTAATACTCCGTCGGCGCCTCGAAGATCTTGCGCGACAACGGCACTGTCGGCGCCATCAGCGCGTCAAAGCCGGCGCGGTCGCCGTCAGCCAGTTTCGCGAGCGCCGCACTGGCGACCGGCGCGATGGCGTCGAATATGCCGAGCAAGGCGTGCGAGTGCCGCTTCCCGTCGCCGGCAATCAGTTCGGGATAGTTGAAATCGTCGCCGGTGAACATGACGACGCCTTCCGGCAACCGGTTGCGCAAGGCAACTTCCTTGCCGGCATCGAGCAGGGAAATCTTTATCCCCTCGACCTTGCCGGCATGGCGCTCGATGATGGCGACGACGGTGTCGAGCGCGGCCTCGAAATTGCCGCTGCCCCAATAACCTTTCAGTGCAGGATCGAACATGTCGCCCAGCCAGTGCAGGATGACCTTGCCGGATGCCTGGCTGAGGATGCGATCGTAGACCCTGATATAGTCGTCCGGACCCTTTGCGACCGCTGCCAGCGCCCGGCTGGCCATCATGATCGCCTTGCCGCCCTCGCCTTCAATGAAAGCGAACTGCTGCTCATAGGCGGCGATCACATCTTCGAGTGATCTCGAATTGGCCGGCGCCAGATGATCGGTGCCGGCGCCCGAGGCGAGGTCTGCGCCTTCGACGCTGCGCGCCTCGGCGATCGAGCGGCGGATCAATTCCTGCGCATTCGCCCAGTCGAAACCCATGCCGCGCTGGGAGGTGTCCATCGCCTCGGCGATGCGGAAGCCAAGCCGCCACAAATGATGCCGAAACGCCATCGTCTTGTCCCAGTCGACCGCAGGCTTCGACCAGGGGTCGGTCATCGCGAAAGGGTCGGCGACGACATGGGCCGCGGCATAGGCGATGCGCGGGAAAACCGCACCGATTACGGGCTCGACCGGACTGCCCGCGAGCTTGTAGCTGACGCGGCCGCCATTCTGCGTAGGCAGGGTGATATCCATGGCAACCTCCGTTTTCGGCATCCTGTAAATGGAACGTTCCAATAAATCAAGCACCTTTATGATTCCGGCGATTGAACCGGTCCAACTGCCGAAGAAGGCTAAGAGTCCTTGCTGGGAACCGCATTCATCACCTTTTCGATCTCCGCAAGAATCCTGATTGACTCTCGTTTGGCAGAGTGGTTAGAACGTTCCAATAGATTTGCCCATTTAGGCGGAGGAAACCACCGACATGGCCAGCCGGGCCAAGGCAACGATCCTGGACATCGCCCGCGAGGCTGGTGTGTCCAAATCGACGGTGTCGCTTGTGCTGCAAGGCTCAGGGCTGATCCGGCCTGAAACCGCGGTCAAGGTTCGCAAGGCGATCGAGGATGTCGGCTATGTCTACAACCGCGGCGCCGCCAATCTGCGCAAAGCCCATTCCAACGTCATCGGCATGGTCATCAACGATCTCACCAACCCCTTTTTCGCCGAGCTGGCGGTCGGCATGGAGCGCGTCTTCCAGTCGGCCGGCATAGTGCCCTTCATCGCCAACACGGCGGAGAACCCGGTGCGCCAGGAAGAAGTGCTGAAGTCGCTGATGGAACAGGGCGTCGCAGGCCTGATCGTGTCACCGGCACGCGGCACCACGCCGGGCGCCTTCCGTCGCCTCGAGATGGCGGGCGTGCCGGTCGTCTTCGCCATGCGCCGCCTGCCGGACAGCCGCATCCCGGTGATCGCTCCTGACAACCATCGCGGCGCGTATCTCGCCGCCGCCCATCTGATCGGCAAGGGCCATCGCCGGCTGGCCTTCTTCGGCGGCACCTCCGACCTGGTCGTCTATCAGGAGCGCCTGGGCGGTTTTCGTGAAGCTTGCGAAACATTGGGCATCCCCAGGCGCGACGTGCTTGTCGTCGAAGGCGAGACCAGCCGCAGGAGCGGCATCGCGTGCCTGGAAACCGCCCTTGCCATGGCCGAGCCGCCGACGGCGGCACTGTGCTTCAACGACGCCGTCGCCTTCGGCGTCATGCTGGCGCTGCGCAAGCGCGGGCTGGAGCCCGGCGCGGACTTTGCCGTCGTCGGCTTCGACGACGTGGTCGAAGCCGAGCATTATATGCCGGCGCTGACCAGCGTCTCGGTCGACACACCCGGCCTCGGTGAACGCGCCGCTCACGTCATGCTGAAGATGATCCAGTCGCGCATCACCCATGCCGAGGACCATATCGGCGCGGTCAATCTGGTCGTCAGGGACAGCTGCGGTCCCGATCGCCGCGCCCAGGACACATCAGCAGGAATGGGAGACGCGGCATGAGCGTCAGATGGGGATTGATCGGCGCCAGCACGATCGCCAAACAGTTCATGATCAACGCCATCCGCGCACAAAAGGATGGCGAGATATCAGCGGTGATGAGCTCCAACCCGGAGCGCGCCAAGACCTATGCCGCAGAAAACAACATTCCTCTCGCCGTCTCGACGCTTGACGATTTGCTCGGCGCCGACATCGACGTCGTCTACATCTCGACCACCAATGAACTGCATCTCGAACAGGCGCTGGCCGCGATCAAGGCGGGAAAGCATGTCCTATGCGAAAAGCCACTTGCGCTGACCAGCACTGACGCGCGCACCATGGTCGCCGCCGCCAAGGAAGCCGGCGTGGTGCTTGGCACCAACCATCATCTGCGCAATGCCGGCGCCCACCGCGCCATGCGCGACGCCATATCAGCCGGCCGCATCGGCAAGCCGATTGCCGCGCGCGTCTTCCATTCCGTCTATTTGCCGGAAAACCTGCAGGGCTGGCGCATTACCAAGCCTGAGGCCGGCGGCGGCGTGGTGCTCGACATCACCGTGCATGATGCCGACACGCTGCGCTTCGTGCTCGGCGACGACCCGGTCGAGGTCTCCGCCTTCACCCAGTTGGCCGGCATGGCCAGCAGCGGGCTGGAAGACGGCGCCATGTGCATCTGGCGCTTCGGGTCGGGCATCATCGCCCAGTCGCATGAAGGCTTCACAACCAAGTTCGCCGATACCGGCTTTGAGGTGCATGGTTCCGAAGGTTCGCTGATCGCAAAAAATGTGATGACGCAGAAGCCAGTCGGCTCGGTGCTGCTACGCACCGCCAAAGGCGAGGAAGAACTGAGCTTAGACCGAGAAGACCTCTACGCCAGGTCGCTGCGCCAGTTCCATGCCGCCATGCGTGGAGAAGGCCAGCCCTCCGCCACCGGCGAGGACGGCGTCTGGTCGCTGGCCTCAGCCGAAGCAGCGTTGCAGTCGGCAAAGTCCGGCAAGGCCGTCACTATCGATCCGAAAGGTGTCGTGTGAGCAAGCTCGTCTCCGCCGCTGAAGCAGCAAGCCTCATCAAGGACGGCATGACCGTCTCCGTCTCGTCGTCGAGCGGCCTTGGCTGCCCTGACGCCGTCCTGGCTGCCATCGGCGAGCGCTTCGACGCCGAAGGCCATCCGAAAGACATCACCACGCTGCATCCGATCGCCGCCGGCGACATGTATGGCATCAAGGGCATCGACCATCTGGCCAAGCCCGGCTTGTTGAAGCGCACGCTCTGCGGCTCCTATCCCTCAGGCCCCTCCTCGTCCGAGCCGCCGCAGATATGGAAGATGATCGGCGACAATTCGGTCGCCGCCTACAACGTGCCCTCCGGCATCCTGTTCGACATGCACCGCGAGGCCGCCGCCAAGCGGCCGGGCGTGCTGACCAAGGTCGGCCTCGACACTTTTGCCGACCCGCGCCACCAGGGCTGCGCCATGAACGCGGCGGCAAGCGAGCCGATCGTCTCGGTGCAGCAGTTCGACGGCGAGGAATGGCTCTATTTCCGCTCGATCGTGCCTGACATTTCGATCATCCGCGCCACCACCGCCGACGAGCGCGGCAACCTGACCTATGAACATGAAGGCGCCTATCTCGGCGGCCTCGAACAGGCGCTCGCCGCGCGCAACAATGGCGGCATCGTCATTGCGCAGGTCAAGCGGGTCGTCGAGAACGGCACGCTGAAGCCGCATGACGTGCGCGTGCCCGGCGTCCTGGTCGACCACATCGTGGTGGCGCCGGACCAGTTGCAGACGACGCTGACTCCTTACGACCCGGCGATTTCGGGCGAGATCTTCCGCCCGCTGTCAAGCTTTCGCAACGCCGAGATGAACGTCCAGAAAGTAATCGCGCGCCGCGTCGCCATGGAGTTGCGCGATGGCATGGCCGTCAATATCGGCTTCGGCATCTCGGCCAATGTGCCGCGTATCCTTCTCGAGGAAGGCCAGCACGGCAAGGTCACCTGGGTGATCGAGCAGGGCGCGGTCGGCGGCGTGCCGCTGCTCGACTTCAAGTTCGGCTGCGCTTCCAACGCCGAGGCGATCATGCCCTCGCCGCACCAGTTCATCTATTTCCAGGCCGGCGGCTTCGATGCCTCGCTGCTCTCCTTCTTGCAGATCGACCGCCATGGCTCCGTCAACGTGTCGAAACTCTCGGCCCGGCCACATGTCACCGCCGGGGCCGGCGGCTTTGTCGACATCACGGCACGGGCGAAAAAGATCGTCTTCTCCGGCTTGTTCAATGCCGGCGCCAAGCTTTCGCTCGCCGATGGCGGCATCCGCATCGACGCGGAAGGCAAGGTCAAGAAGGTCGTCAACGAGGTCGAACACATCTCCTTCTCCGGCAAGCGCGCCGTCGCTCAAGGCCAGGACATCACCTACGTCACCGAGCGTTGCGTGATGAAGCTGACGCCGGACGGCCTGATGGTGACGGAACTTGCGCCGGGCGTCGACCTCGAGCGCGATGTGTTGGCTCAGTCCGAAACACCGCTCGGCGTCGCCAACGACCTCAAGGTGACACCGGCGGCGCTGTACCAGGATCGGCCGATCGGCCTGTCGCTCAATGGCGGCGCTTCGCTCGGAGGCGCGCATGGCTGAGCGCCTCGTCACCTTCGAACAGGACGGCGCCATCGGCATCGTCACGCTGCGCCGGGCGGAAAAGTTCAATGCGTTGGACATTCCGATGCTGCGCGCGCTCGAGGCAACGCTCGACGAGGCCGAAATGGCTGAAGACGTGCGCGTCGTGCTGATCCGTGGCGAAGGCAAAGGCTTTTGCGCCGGCGGCGACGTCGAGGCCTGGGCACAAATGAGCGCTGCCGACTTTCAGGTGCAATGGGTGCGCTACGGGCACCGTGTCTTCGACCGACTGGCGCGGCTGCGGCAGCCGACCATCGCGGTGCTTTCCGGCCATGCGCTGGGTGGCGGGCTGGAGCTGGCGGTCGCCTGCGACTTCCGTGTCGCCGAAACGCAGGTGAAGCTCGGCTTCCCCGAGACATCGATCGGCGTCGTCCCCGGTTGGTCCGGCACGCAGCGCGCCGTGCGCCGCTTTGGTGCGCAGATCGTGCGCCGCATGGCACTCGGCGGCGAGCTCTTTGCCGCCTCCGACGCGCTTGCCCTCGGCGTCGTTGACCGCGTGGTCGAGACCGGCCAGGCGCTGGCAGAGGCCAGGACTTGGGCCGAAAAAATCGCCGGGCGCGGGCCGCTCGCAACCGAAGCCGCCAAGCTGATGATTGCGGTCGCCGAAGGCGAGGAAAGTGCGGCCGCCACCGAGGCGCTCGCCAGCGGCTTCGTTGCGCTGACCGGCGACCTCAAAGCCGGCGTGAGCGCCTTCAAGGCCAAGCAGAAGCCGGCCTTTTCAAGATCCTAGAGAAAGCATGATGAACGCACCGCTCAACATTTCCATGCCGGCCGAGGCGTCCAAGGCGCCGAAGGCTTACAAGCTCCTGATCGACGGCAAGCATGTCGATGCCCGTGACGGCCGCACGATTGCGCGCAACAGCCCCGGCCATGGCTTCACCGTTTCGCGCTATGCGCAGGCAGGCGAGGCCGAGGTGGAGGCGGCCATGCAGGCCGCGCACAAGGCATTCGAGACCGGCCCGTGGCCGCGCACGAAGGCGGCCGAGCGCGCCGCCATCCTGCTCAAGACGGCCGACCTGATCGAGGCCCAGCTCGAAGACATCGCCCGACTCGATGCGCTGGAATCCGGCAAGCCGATCGCCCAGGCGCGCGGCGAGATCGGCGGCGCCATCGACATCTGGCGCTATGCCGCCTCGCTCGCCCGCACGCTGCACGGCGAAAGCTACGCCAATCTCGGCGACGCCATGCTGGGCGTGGTCCTGCGCGAGCCGATCGGCGTCGTCTCGATCATCACCCCGTGGAATTTCCCGTTCCTGATCGTCAGCCAGAAACTGCCCTTCGCGCTCGCCGCCGGCTGCACCGCGGTGGTCAAGCCGAGCGAAATGACCTCGGCCTCGACCTTCGTGCTCGGCGACATCCTGATGCAGGCCGGCCTGCCCGCGGGCGTCGTCAACATCCTGGCCGGCCTCGGCGCCGATGTCGGGGGGCCGATGGTCAGCCATCCGCTGGTCGAGATGGTGTCGTTCACCGGCTCTACCCGCGTCGGCAAGATGACCATGGCTTCCGCCGCGCAGTCGCTGAAGAAAGTCTCGATGGAGCTCGGCGGCAAGAACGGCCAGATCGTCTTCCCCGATGCCGATCTCGAGGCGGCCGCTGACGCAGCAGTGTTCGGCGGCTTCTTCAACGCCGGCGAATGCTGCAATGCCGGCAGTCGGCTGATCGTGCATGAAGCCATCGCCGACGATTTCCTCGCCACTGTCAAGGCCCTGACCGCCAAGGTAACGGTCGGCGACCCACTCGACGACCGAACCAAGGTTGGCGCGATGATATCAGCCGACCATCTGACCAAGGTCGCGGGTTACGTCGCGGTAGCAGCAAAAGACGGCAGCAATGTCTATTGCGGTGGCGGCCAGCTGGCGTCCAATGCCGGCCAGTACCTCGATCCGACCATCATCCGCGGCGTTACCGAAGACATGGCTATTGCGCGCGAGGAAGTGTTCGGCCCGGTGCTCTCCGTGCTGACTTTTGGATCGATTGAAAAGGCGTTGCACATCGCCAACAACACGCCCTATGGTCTTTCGGCAGGGGTGTGGAGCGCCAGCATCGACACTTGTATGTCGGTGGCGCGTGGTGTGCGTTCGGGGACCGTTTGGGTGAACACATTCATGGAAGGCTTTCCCGAGTTGCCATTCGGGGGCTACAAGCAGTCCGGCATCGGACGCGAACTCGGCAAACGCGCTGTCGAGGATTATACCGAGGAAAAGACAATCCAATTTCATCGCGGCCAGCGCACCGGTTGGTGGGTCGGCTGAGTTTGGAAGAACCCGGTGGGCTTCCACCGGTCGTGTAATGCAACAAGGGAGGTAGAACATGTTGCGCAAACTGCTTATCGGAACGGCTCTGGCGACGGCCTTTGCTTTCTCGGCCCATGCCGAGGACGTCAAGGAAGTGCAGATGCTGCATTGGTGGACGTCGGGCGGCGAAGCGGCTGCTCTCAACGTCCTCAAGGGCGACCTTGCCAAGGAAGGCTATGCCTGGAAGGACGTGCCGGTGGCCGGTGGTGGCGGCGACGCCGCCATGACTGCGCTGAAGGCGATGGTCGCGGCCGGCAATTACCCGACCGCGTCGCAGATGCTCGGCTACACCGTGCTCGACTATGCGGCGGCCGGCGTCATGGGCGACCTGACCGAGACGGCGAAGAAGGAGGGCTGGGATAAGTCGGTTCCGGCAGCCCTGCAGAAGTTCTCCGTCTATGACGGCAAGTGGGTCGCTGCTCCAGTCAACGTCCACTCCGTCAACTGGCTGTGGATCAACAAGGCGGTGATGGACAAGATCGGCGGCACCGAGCCAAAGACCTTCGACGACTTCGTCGCCCTGCTCGACAAAGCCAAGGCGGCTGGCGTCATTCCGCTCGCCCTTGGCGGCCAGAACTGGCAGGAAGCCACCATGTTCGACTCGGTTGTGCTGTCGACCGGCGGACCTGAGTTCTACAAGAAGGCCTTCAACGACCTCGACGACGAGTCCCTCAAGTCGGACACGATGAAGAAGTCGTTCGATAACCTCGCCAAGCTCGTCACCTATGTCGACCCGAACTTCTCGGGCCGCGACTGGAACCTTGCCACCGCCATGGTCATCAAGGGCGATGCCCTGGTGCAGGTGATGGGTGACTGGGCCAAGGGCGAGTTCAACGCCGCCAAGAAAACGCCGGGCACCGACTTCCTGTGCTATCGCTTCCCGGGCACGGAAGGCTCGGTGGTCTACAACTCCGACATGTTCGGCATGTTCAACGTTCCGGACGACCGCAAGGCCGCCCAGGTCGCGTTGGCCACCGCCACCCTGTCGAAGAGCTTCCAGTCGGCCTTCAACGTCGTCAAGGGTTCGGTTCCCGCCCGTACCGACGTTCCGGACACCGACTTCGACGCGTGCGGCAAGAAGGGCATCGCCGACCTGAAGGCTGCCAACGAAGGCGGCACACTGTTCGGCTCGCTTGCCCAGGGCTATGGCGCGCCTCCGGCAGTCGCCAATGCCTACAAGGACGTCGTTTCGAAGTTCGTCCATGGTCAGATCAAGACCTCGGACGAAGCCGTGACCGAACTGGTAAAGGCGATCGACGACGCCAAGTAAGCGCTAGCCAGAAACACACCTTCCCCGCTTCGGCGGGGAAGGTTTCACCTAAGGATTGGCCAGCTGGCGCAATTCCAGGAAAAGTGTGAGCGGTTTTCCGGCCGGAATTGCGTAAAAGAAAGAGTTAGAGAGGTTCGCCGTTTCCGTGAAACGGTGAAAACGCTCTTGAACACCATGCCGACCAGAGACCCGTATGCACGGGGTCGCCTTGCCGCCTGACGGCAGAGCACGGACAACCCGAAACGGGAGGAGCCTCATGAGCAGTGTAGCGACAACCCAGATCAAGCTGACGCCGGAGCGGTCGCGCCCCTCGGTGCGCGCGCGACTGCAGGACGCGCTGCCGAAGATCGTGCTGGCGCCGAGCTTCGCCATCACCATCGTCTTCGTCTATGGCTTCATCCTGTGGACGGTCTATCTGTCCTTCACCAATTCCAAGACTTTTCCGTCCTATGTCATCACCGGACCGCGCGCCTACCTACGGCTATGGGGCTGGACGTTCGACTCCGACCCGCCATCGAGCTGGTACACGTCGATCGTCAATATGGGCATTTTCGGCTTTCTCTACATCGCCATGTGCCTGGCGCTCGGCCTGTTCCTGGCCATCCTGCTCGACCAGAAGATCCGCGGCGAAGGCGTGTTGCGGCCGATCTATCTCTACCCGATGGCGCTGTCCTTCATCGTTACCGGCGTCGCCTGGAAATGGTTTCTCGATCCCGGCCTCGGCCTTGAGCAGACCCTGCATCAATGGGGCTGGACGAGCTTCCATTTTGACTGGATCAAGAACAAGGATTTCGTCATCTACACGGTGGTCATCGCCGGCGTCTGGCAAGCCTCCGGCTTCATCATGGCGATGTTCCTGGCCGGCCTGCGCGGCATCGACGGTGAGATCATGAAAGCGGCGCAGATCGATGGCGCCACTACTTTCCAGCTCTACCGCCGCATCGTCATTCCGCTGCTGCGGCCGATCTTCCTGTCGGCCTTCATCGTGCTCGCCCACCTCGCCATCAAGTCGTACGATCTGGTGGTGGCGCTGACCAGCGGCGGCCCCGGTGGCTCGGCCTGGCTGCCGTCCAACTTCATGTATGAGTACACGTTCAAGCGCAACGAAATGGCTGTCGGCTCGGCGAGTGCCGTGATCATGCTGATGACCATCGTCGCCATCATCGTGCCCTATCTCTATTCGGAACTGCGGGAGAGGCCGCAATGAGCGCCGTTGCCACCCCTGCCCGCCAGGCCTCTAGCGGCATGAGCACCAAGACCCTGAACCGCATCGTCATCTACGGACTGCTGGCGCTGTTTGCGTTGTTCTACCTGATGCCGCTGTTCGTCATGCTGGTGACCTCGTTCAAGACCATGGAGGAGATCCAGAACGGCAACATGCTGGCGCTGCCCCAGGCGCCGACCTTCGACCCATGGATAAAGGCGTGGAGCGAAGTTTGCTCGGGCCTGACCTGCGTCGGCATGAAGGGCTATTTCTGGAACTCGATCAAGATGGTGGTTCCGGCAGTCATCATCTCGACCCTGCTCGGCGCGCTCAACGGCTATGTGCTGACCAAATGGCGCTTTCGCGGGGCGACGCTGGTGTTCGGGCTGATGCTGTTTGCCTGTTTCATCCCGTTCCAGTCGGTACTGCTGCCGATGGCAACGATCCTCGGCAGCTTGGGCCGGTTCGGCGTCAAGCTGCAGAACGCGACCGGTTTCACCTTCGGCTTTGGCAATCCGACCGTGAACCTGGTGTTCGTTCACGTCGTCTACGGCATCGGTTTCACCACCCTCTTCTTCCGCAATTACTACGAAGCGTTTCCGAACGAGCTGGTGAAGGCGGCGCAGATCGACGGGGCAAGCTTCTTCCAGATCTTCCGGCGCATCATGCTGCCCAACTCGCTGCCGATCATCGTGGTGACGGTGATCTACCAGTTCACCAACATCTGGAACGACTTCCTGTTCGCCTCCGCCTATGCCGGCTCCGGCGACGTGATGCCGATGACGGTGGCGCTCAACAACGTCGTCAACACCTCGACAGGCGTCGTCGAATACAACGTCAACATGGCTGCGGCGATGATCGCAGCCCTGCCCACCCTTCTCGTCTATGTGGTCGCCGGCCGCTACTTCGTGCGTGGCCTGATGGCGGGCGCGGTCAAAGGATAATCTGATGGCTTTTCTGGAAATTGATGGGCTGAAGAAGCGCTTCGGGAATGTCGAGATCCTGAAGGGCATCGATGTCGAGCTCGAAAAGGGCGGCTTCCTGGTGCTGGTCGGCCCGTCCGGCTGCGGCAAGTCCACCTTGCTCAACACGATTGCCGGCCTAGAGCAGATCACCGAGGGCGAAATCCGCGTCGACGGCCGCGCCATCAACGATCTGCACCCATCCAAGCGCGACATCGCCATGGTGTTCCAGAGCTATGCGCTCTATCCGAACATGACGGTGGCCGGAAACATCTCCTTCGGCATGGAGATGCGCGGCGTGCCGGCCGACGAACGCCAAAAGGCGATCGACAAGGTGGCCAAGGTCCTGCAGATCGGCCACCTCCTGCAGCGCAAGCCGAGCCAGCTTTCCGGCGGCCAGCGCCAGCGCGTCGCCATGGGCCGGGCGCTGGTGCGCGACCCCAAGCTGTTCCTGTTCGACGAGCCTTTGTCCAACCTCGACGCCAAATTGCGCGTTGACATGCGCATCGAGATCAAGCGCCTGCATGCCACCACCGGCACAACCATCGTCTACGTCACCCACGACCAGATCGAGGCGATGACGCTGGCTACCAAGATCGCCGTCATGCGCGACGGCGAGGTGCAGCAGTTCGGCACCCCGGCCGAGATCTACAACAACCCGACCAATTTGTTCGTCGCCGACTTCATGGGTTCGCCAGCGATGAACCTGATCCCGGCGACCATTGCCACGTCGGGCAATGCGCTGTCCGTCGTGTTGGAGCGCGAGGCGCGCGAGCCGATCACGCTGCCGATGGCCAACGCGCCGGCGGGTCTTTCGGCATTCCAGGGCAAGCCGATCATCTTCGGCGTGCGCCCGGAAGCGCTGACCGATCCGGAAGGTGCGGAACGCAACGCCTCCAACATTGCCACTGCCGACCTGCACATCGAAGTGGTCGAGCCGGCAGGGTCCGACACGTTCGCGGTGACCAACCTCGGCGGCAAGGGCGTGGTGGCGCGGTTGCGGGCCGACGCCAACATCCAGCCAGGCACCAGCACGCCGCTCGCCTTCAACCTAACCAAGGCCGTGTTCTTCGATCCGGCGACCGAACACCGCATCCGCTGATCGAGATGGTCAGCCCCGATATCGTCATCATCGGCTCCGGCATCGGCGGCGCTACGATCGCTTCCGGCCTGGCCGGCAGCGGCGCCTCGGTCCTGATGCTGGAGCGCGGCGAGCCCTTGCCGGCAACGCCGCATGCCCGCGACACGCGCTCGATCTTCGTCGATGGCCACTACCGTCCGAAGGAGATGTGGCGCGAGCCCGGCGGCGGCGCCTTCAACCCCGGCAATTACTACTATGTCGGCGGCAATTCGAAATTCTACGGCGCGGTGCTGATCCGCTACCGCAAAGAGGATTTCGCCGCCATGGAGCACTTCGGTGGCGTCTCGCCGGCATGGCCGTTTTCCTACGATGAATTCGAGCCTTGGTATTCCAAAGCCGAGCAGCTGTTTCGCGTCCGCGGCTCGCTCGGCGAGGACCCGACCGAACCGTTCCACTCGATCCCCTATGCTTTCAAGCCGGTGCCCGACGAAGCGCCGATTGCGCGCGCCCGCGCCGAGCTGAAGGGACTGGGCCTGCACCCCGCCTCGCTGCCGCTCGGCGTCGACATCGACACCTGGCTGAAAGAGGGCAAGACCGGCTGGGACGCATTCCCCAACACCGCCCAGGGCAAGGTTGATGCGCAGACCGGACCGCTGACGGCTGCACTCAAGGACAGCAATATCCGACTCGAAACCGGCTGCCATGTCGAATATCTCGAAGCGTCGTCCGACGGCAAAAGCATCGCTGCCGTTCACTACCGTCAGAATGGCGAGCTGAAGAAAGTCGCGCCGAAGCTGGTCATCCTGTCCGCCGGCGCGGTCAATTCCGCCGTCATCCTGCTGCGCTCGCCTTCACCAGATGGCAAAGGCCTCGCCAACCGCTCCGACCAGGTCGGCCGCAATTTCATGAACCATAATTCGAGCGCCATGCTGGCGATCGATCCGCGCCGCAGGAACGACAGCGTCTACCAGAAGACGCTGATGCTGAATGACTACTATCTCTCCGACGGCAAAGGCGGCAAGCCGCTCGGCAACGTCCAGCTGCTCGGCAAGATCGACGGCAACATGTTGAAGGCCAACGTCAAACGCGTGCCGAAATTCGCGCTCGATTACATGGCCGGTCACGCCGTCGACTGGTATCTGATGTGCGAGGATCTACCCGATCCGGAAAGCCGCATCATGGTCGACGGCAAGGACATCGTCATGCAATGGCGGCGCTCCAACATGCAGTCGCTGGACGGGCTGACCAGGGTGATGCGTGAGAACTTCCGCGCCTGCGGTTATCCCATCGTGCTGTCGCGTGCCTTCGACAAGCGCACGCCCTCGCACCAGTGCGGCACGGTGAAAATGGGCGACCATCCGGCGACGTCGCCGCTCGACCCTTTCTGCCGCGCCTTCGACCACCCGAACCTGTTCGTTGTCGACGCCAGTTTTTTGCCGAACTCGGCCGCCGTGAATCCGGCGCTGTCGATTGCGGCACAGGCGCTGCGCGTGGCCGAGCATATTCGCCGAACGGACCTCGCGGCATGACCCGCCCCGCAGCAATCGTCACCGGCGGTGCGCGCGGCATTGGGCTCGCCTGCGCCGAGGCGCTGGCCGGGGACGGCTTCGACATTTTGATCGCCGACCTTGCCGAACAAGCGCCGGACGAACTGGCCGCCAACATCACCGCACGGGGTGCGGAGTTCGCCTATGTCCGTTGTGATATCGCCAACCTCGAGGATCACACGGCCCTCGTCGACGCCGCCATACGTGCCTTCAGCCGCATCGACTGCCTCGTCAACAATGCCGGCATCGGCGCCGTGGTGCGCGGCGATCTGCTGGAGCTGAAGCCCGAGAATTTCGACCGTGCGCTGGACGTCAATCTGCGCGGCACAGTCTTCCTTAGCCAGGCCGTCGCCAAGGCGATGCTGGCGGCTCCCAGCAATCATCCGCGCTCGATCATCACCATCACCTCGGTCAGCGCCGATATGGCCTCGCCGGAACGCGCCGACTACTGCATCTCGAAAGCCGGCCTTTCGATGTGGGTGAAGAACCTGGCGCTACGGCTTGCGCCGGAAAACATCGGCGTGTTCGAACTGCGGCCGGGCATCATTCGCACCGACATGACCGCGAGCGTATCAGCCAAATACGACGCGCTTATCGACAGCGGCCTGGTGCCGGCAAAACGCTGGGGCGAAGCATCGGACATCGGCGCCGTGGTGGCGACGCTTGCCGCCGGCAAGCTCGGCTTTTCCACAGGCTCGATTATCAATATCGACGGCGCGCTCTCCGTGCCTCGACTGTAGGTGGATAGGGTTATGACCGACTACATCATCGTAGGTGCCGGCCCGGCCGGCTGCGTTCTGGCCAACCGGCTGAGCGACGATCCAGCGAATTCCGTGCTGCTGCTCGAGGCCGGCGGCAAGGACTGGCACCCCTACATCCACATGCCGGCGGGCTTTGCCAAGATGACCAAGGGCATCGCTTCCTGGGGCTGGTCGACCGTGCCGCAGAGGCACATGCAGGACCGCGTCTTCTGGTATACGCAGGCGAAGGTGGTCGGCGGCGGCTCGTCCATCAATGCCCAGATATACACGCGCGGCAACGCTCGCGACTACGACGCATGGGAGAAGGAAGAGGGCCTCGCGGGCTGGGGCTATCGCGACGTGCTGCCCTATTTCAAGCGCGCCGAGAACAACCAGCGCTTCGCCAACGATTTTCACGGCGACCAGGGGCCGCTCGGCGTGTCGAACCCGATTTCGCCGCTGCCGATTTGCGAGGCCTATTTCCGCGCCGGCCAAGAGATGGGCATCCCCTTCAACCCGGATTTCAACGGCGCTAGCCAGGAAGGCGTCGGCTACTACCAGCTGACCCAGAAGGACGCCCGGCGCTCATCCGCTTCGGTCGCCTATTTGAAGCCTATCCGCGCCCGCAAGAACCTGACGGTCCGAACCGATGTGCTGGTCACCCGCATCGTCGTCGAGAAAGGCCACGCCATTGGCGTCGAGATCGTCGACAAACCCGGCGGCGAGAAGACCATCATGCGCGCCGAGCGCGAAGTGATCGTCTCGTCCGGCGCCATCGGTTCGCCGAAGCTGTTGATGCAGTCGGGCATCGGCCCGGCTGATCACCTGAAATCGGTCGGCGTGACGCCGGTGCATGATCTGCCCGGTGTCGGCTCCAACATGCAGGACCATCTCGATTTGTTCGTCATCGCCGAATGCACCGGCGACCACACCTATGACAACTACGCCAAACTGCACCGCACCGCGTGGGCCGGCTTGCAGTATCTGCTGCTGAAGAAAGGGCCGGTCGCCTCCAGCCTGTTCGAGACCGGCGGCTTCTGGTACGCCGATCCGACCGCCGCCTCGCCCGACATCCAGTTCCATCTGGGACTGGGCTCCGGCATCGAGGCCGGCGTCGAGAGGTTGAAGAACCCCGGCGTGACCTTGAACTCGGCCTTCCTGCGCCCGCGCTCGCGCGGCACGGTGCGGCTGAGCAGCGCCGACCCGGCCGACCACCCGCTGATCGATCCCGACTATTGGTCGGACCCTTATGACCGCGCCATGTCGATCAAGGGCCTCAGGCTTGCGCGCGAGATCATGCGGCAAAAGGCGCTTGCACCTTACGTGTTGCGCGAGGTGCTGCCCGGACCATCGCTCGCCAGCGATGACGAGCTGATCGACTATGCCTGCCGCACCGCCAAGACCGACCATCACCCCGTGGGTACCTGCCGCATGGGCCATGACGATATGGCGGTGGTCACACCGGACCTGCGCCTGCGCGGCATCGAGGGCCTGCGCGTCTGCGATGCCTCGGTGATGCCGCGCGTGCCTTCCTCCAACACCAATGCGCCGACCATCATGGTCGGCGAAAAAGGCGCCGACATCATCCTCGGCCGCGAGCCGCTTCCGCCGGCGGTGTTCTCCGGCAATCGGGCCGCATAGCCACTTAGGAGAACGAACCAATGCTCAGACACTGCGTCTTCGTACGCTTCCGCAGCGATGTGCCCGCCACCGAGCGCACGGCAATCCACGCCGATCTCGAAGCACTGCGCTCCGTTGTCGACGGCATGGACACGGCCCATTTCAGCACCAATGTCAGCCCGGAGCCGTTCGCGCGCGGCTTCAGCCATGCCTTCACCATCGACTTCCGCGATGCCGCCGCCCGCGACGCCTATCTCGTGCATGAAGCGCATCAGCGCGCCGGCGCCCGATTGGTCGCAGCGCTCGAAGGCGGCACCGACGGGCTGATGGTGTTCGATCTCGACATTACGAAAAAGTGACCGCGCTTCTTTCGAAAGCCGGCTGACGCCTGTTCTCTTTTGCGCCCCAAGGAACATACCGTTCCCCGGGGGCGTTTAGGAGGAACGTCGTGGCTCTCACCGCGCAGCAGAAGAAAACCGTCCTTGCCTCCTTCCTCCGCTGGACGCTCGACGCTTTTGATTTCTTCCTTCTGACGTTCCTGCTCACCGATATCGCAACCTGATTCAACACTGACGTTCCGGCAGCCTCCAAAGCGTTGTTCCTGACGCTGGCGACACGCTTCATCGGCGCCTTCTTCTTCGGCAGGCTGGCCGACAAATATGGGCGCAAGCCCATTCTGATGCTCAACATCGTCAGCTATTCGGTGATCGGCGCGCTGGCTGCCTTCTCGCCCAATCTCGTGGCTACGCGCTGGCGCTGTTTGCCGGCGTGGTCGCCGTCTGCATCATCGTCGTCATCCGCTTCAGTCCGGAACGGCGCGGACAGGTGATGACGGTGCTCGGCTGAAGTATCAGGCTCTCAGCCCAGTCTGAGGGCCACGACACCGGCGACGATGCTGAGCGCGGCGGCGCCGCGCCAGCCTGTCATCTTCTCGCCGAGCGCGAAAACCGAGATCATCATGGCAAACAGGATCGACGTCTCCCGCAACGACGCCACCGAGGCGATCGGCGCCTTGGTCATCGCCCACATGACGATCCAGTAGGCCGCGCCGCTGAGCACGCCGGTGAACAGGCCTGCCTTCCAGTCACGCGCCAGCACGGGCAGCGCCTTGGGCCCGCGAAAGATGAGGCACAGCACCAGCGCCCACGTGGCATCGCAGATGAACAGCCATGCGGCATAGCTCGTTGCCGTTGCGGCCAGCCGCGCGCCGCTGCCGTCGGAGAGCGTGTAGCTGGATATGAAGATCGAAGTGCCGAGCGCAAAGCCGACCGCCCGCACATTGATCCGCTCCAGATGCGCGCCGCCGCGAAACGACATCACCAGCGTGCCGGCCGACAGCAGCAGGATGCCGAGGATGGCGAAAGGCGCCGGCATCTCCTGCACCACGACAACGCCGCCGAGGGCGGTCAAAAGCGGCGCCGTGCCGCGCGCCAGCGGATAGGTTTGGGCAAAGTCGCCTGCCTTGTAGGCGCCGATGAGGAAGGTCCGGTAGCCCATGTGAAAGAGCACCGAGGCGATGATGAAGGGCCATACCGCAGCCTTCGGAAACTCGACGAAGGGCAGCACGAACAGTGCGGCAAAACCCATGCCCAGCGTCATCAGCGTGATCGACAGGAAGCGATCGAGATGCACCTTGACCAGCGCGTTCCAGATCGCGTGCATGGCGGCGGCGGCAAGCACCGCGAAAAAGACGAAAAGCGTCATTGAGGGCTCACCGATCTCCCGAGCTCAAAGGCGTTTCGAGATCGATATCGATCCGGACCGGAAAATGGTCTGAAGCGATCTCGCCTATATCGGCACTGACCGAGCGCACACGGTCCGCGAACATACCGCCGACGAAGCAATGGTCGAGCCGGCGTTTTGCCACTTTCCCGTCGATCGTTTTCACATGGGTGTGGAAATCGGCAGCCGGCTCGCTAGCGACGGCAGCGGCATCAACAAAGCCGTCGAGATAAGCTGCCCCGCGATGATAGGGCGTGCTGCCGACGATGCGGCTGTATTCGGCGCTGCCAGGCTCCATGTTGAAATCGCCCATCCAGATCGCAGCTGTCGGGTTTTCCGGCTCGGCCTCGCCACTGGTCCAGTTGCGCGAAGGCTCATCGTCCGCGCCGCTCCACGGGCCGCCCTCGGACGGCGCGCGGCGATGCTCGGCCAAGAGATAGTCGATCTGCTCCAGACGCTCCTCCGCCGCGATATGGGCGAGATGCAGCGACAGGACCCTTACCGGTCCGGCCGGCGTGCGGATCATGCATTCGAGCGCGGCGTTGCGCGTGTTGAGCGGCCGCAGCGTGCGGCGCATGGGCAGCGCGTGCAGCCGCGACCAGGCGATCGGCAGCTTCGACAGCAGCATGGTGCCGAACTGGCGGCGGCGGTTGACGACCCGGCCGTCGCGCTGCTCACTGGCGTCCATGTCGAAGGCCGGGCCATAGACCCAGTAATAGCTAGGCAGCAGCTTGGACAGGACCTCCGGCTGGTCGTCCTCATTGGTGCGCTGCCAATGCCTCTCGACCTCCTGCAGCGCGATGATATCGGCGCCGTCGACCAGCTTGGTGCAGCGCGAAAGATCGTAACGGCCATCGCCGCCGAACCCGTACTGGATGTTGTAGCTGACCAGCTTCATTGCTTATCCGGCTCAATTTCGCTTTGGCAGTAGCGGTTCGGCAGATGGGTTGCAATGTACCGGCAGGATGGCGGAACTGGGCCAGCGTCTATGATGTGGTCAGCGGCTGGAACCGGCCCGCCGGCGATGCCGCCAGTTCGGCCCAGTCGATCTCTTCCTCCAGCCGGTGGTAGGCTTCGTCGCCGATCGTGCCGTTGCTGCGCAACTCCTCGAGCGTGTCGCGCTGGCGGTTGATGGCATAGAGGCGCAGCCGGTCGTATTCGGTCGCGGCCTGAGCGTCCTCCGGGTTTTCCGCAATCAGGCGCTGCGCTTCATACTGTTCGCGCACGACGGCGGCGGCCGCAGATGTCTTGCGGCTCAGCACGTCCAGTGCTGCCTGCATGATGGCGACGCGCGCTTGCGCCACCTCATTGTCGACGGTTCTATCGGGGTCGAAGTTGATCCAGCGCAGCAGCGGCTTCAGCGTCATGCCTTGCAGCACCAGCGTGCCCAGCACCACCGCGAAGGCGGCAAGCACGATCGGGTCGCGGCCGGGAAAATCGGCCGGCAGCGCAATGGCGACCACCAGCGTCACCAACCCACGCATGCCGCACCAGCCGACAATGACGGCGCCGCCGAATGTCGGCAATTCCCGCCTTGCCTCTTGGCTGCCGAAGCGGGCAAGCCACCGGATGATCGCGACGTAACTCGCCACCCAGACAAGGCGCGCGACGATAACGACGACCAGCACCGTTGCGGCGAAAAGGAATGCTTCGCCTTGCCCGTCGCCGGCCAGCCTGCCGACGATCGTGCGTGCCTGCAGGCCCATCAGCACGAAAGCCAGCACGTTGAGCACGAACACGGCCGACTCCCAGACCGAATAGGTGCTGACGCGGCGTCTCGCCGACGACTGGCGCGGCGCCCTGCGCGCAATGGTCATGGCATAGACGACGATGGTGATGATGGCGGAAAGGCCGAGCCTGTCGGCGATGATCCACACGGCGAAGGTTCCGGCAAACTGCACCACCGTGCTGCTCGCCGCATCCTCGATGCGGCCGAGCGCCAGCAGCGAGACGCGGCCAAACAGATAGCCCGCGATCACACTGCCGATCGTTGCCAGCAGGATCACCGGAACGGCGTTGCTGAGCATGATCGTGCCAAGCGCCGCCGAAACCGCCAGCCGGTAGATCAGCAGCGCCGTGGCATCGTTGAGCAGGCTCTCGCCCTGCAGGATGGCGGTGATGCGGTGCGGTACCTTGAACTGGCTGAGCACGGCGGATGCGGCCACCGCATCCGGTGGCGCGACGATGGCGCCAAGCGCGATTGCCGCCGCGATCGGCAGGCCGGCCATCTTCCAGCCGACCAAGGCAACCACCACGGTGGTGAAGACCACGGCGCCCAGCGCGAGCAACGCGAGCGACAGCCGGTAGCGCTTGAGGTCGCGCAGCGACGTGTCATAGGCGGCGTCGAGAAGCACCGGCGCGATGAACAGGGCAAGCGCCAGCTCCGGATCGATCTCGATCGTCGGCGCACCGGGTACGAAGGCAATCGCGACGCCGGCCAGAGCCAGCAGGGACGGATAGGGAATTTCCAGCCGCCGCGACAGCGCCGTCAGCGCGACGGCAGCCAGAAGCAGGATGAGGGTAAGTTCGAATAGCGCCATGGCCCATCGTAGCGGCGAAGCGGCATCATGGGCAGTGGCTGGATGGCAAGATGCTGTTGATTATCCAGCACTCGGGGTCCGGCAATGATACGGCCGTTCATCGCGCCAGCTCTAATCGACCGCCTCGGTCGCGCCAAAATGCTGCTTGCTAGTGCAGCACCAGCATATCGCTTGATGAGAACGATATGTCGGCCTTCTCGCCGACCGCGGGCGGTGGCGTTGCCGGGCTGTTGAAGGTGTCGAGCGACACTGTGTTGCCGCCGATGCCGACGCGAACGCGAATGACTGAGCCGAGGAAGTGCACTTCGGAGATTTCGCCCGACAGGCTTGAATCGCGCCCGGGTTGGCGTCCGAGCGAAATCGCCTCCGGTCGCAGCGCCAGCGACAGCGTGTCACCGGACTTCGAGCCGTTGAGCTTGCCCATTAGCGACACTTCCTGCGTGTTGACGCGCACCTTGCCGGACGCGGCATCGGTGACAGTGCCTTCGAGCACGTTCAGCGTGCCGACGAAATTGGCGACGAACTTGGTCGCCGGCCGGTTGTAGATCTCGAACGGGGTGCCGACCTGCTCGGCCTTGCCGCCATACATCACCGCGATGCGGTCCGAGATCGACAGCGCCTCTTCCTGGTCATGTGTGACGAAGATGGTAGTGATGCCGAGCTTCTTCTGGATCGAGCGGATTTCCTCGCGCAGCGAGACGCGCACCTTGGCGTCGAGCGCCGACAGCGGCTCGTCGAGCAAAAGCAGCTTCGGCTTCGGCGCGATGGCGCGGGCCAGCGCGATGCGCTGTTGCTGGCCGCCGGAGAGCTGGTAGGGATAGCGGTCGGCCATCTGCGGCAGCTTGATGATGTCGAGCATCTCGGCCACGCGTCTGTCGATGTCCGCCTTGGGCATGCCGGCGACCTTCAGGCCAAAGCCGATGTTTTGCGCCACCGTCAGGTTGGGGAACAGCGCATAGGCTTGGAACACCATGCCGACATTGCGCTGGTTGGGCTTTAGCCTCGTGATGTCCTTGCCTGCGACGACGATCTTGCCCGCCGACGGCTCTTCGAAACCGGCGACCATGCGCAGCACGGTGGTCTTGCCGCAACCCGATGGCCCAAGGAAGGAAACGAACTCGCCCGGCTCGACATCAAGATTGAAATCTTCAACCACGGTGGTGGCGCCGAAGGATTTTCGCACATGCTGGATGGAGAGGAATGGTTCGGCCATGGCTTTTTCTTTCGATCAGTACTTTGTCGATCAGTTCGGGCGGTTCGCCGATCTCGGCGCGAAACGGGACAGGATCTGGATCAGCGACATACAGCCCCAGGTGATGGCGAAGGCGATGATAGCAAGCGCCGCCGGCTCATAGGCGCGGTTGGCGCCAACGTTTTGCAGATAGGGGCCGAAGGCGGGCCGGTTGAGCAAGCTGGCCATGGTGAATTCGCCAATGACGATGGCGAAGGTAAGGAAGGCGCCCGACAGCACGGCGATCAGCACATTGGGCAGGATCACACGACCAATGATCGTGCCCCAACCGGCGCCAAGGATCTGCGCCGCTTCGGTCAGCGTCCTGACGTCGATGGTGCGCAGTCCGGTATCGACCGCGCGATACATGTAGGGCAGCGCCAGCATTGCATAGCCGATGACCAGCAAGGCATTTGTGCCCATGTCGGTCGCCAGGAACGGCAGCGGCGAATTCGAACCGTACATCCTGATATAGCCGAAGACGATGACGATGGCGGGAATGACCAGCGGCAGCAGCGTGATGAACTCTACGATCGGCCGCAGTTGCGGCAGGCGCAGTCGAATCCAGTAGGCGGCGGGCACCACGATCAACACGCCCAGAATGATGGTGAAGATGGCGGCAAGCACTGAGTAGCCAAAGGTCGCCTGAAAACGAGGGTCGCCAAGCACGATCTGATAGGCGTCGAAGGAATAAGCGCCGCGCCGCATGCGCAAGGAAAATTCCACCGTCGCGATCAGCGGAATGAAGAAATAGGCCGCGCCCAGCCCGAAGACGACCCAGGCCCAGAATTTTCCGGACTTCATTTCAGCCACCTCTCCGAGCGCGTCCGGAACCAGATATAGAAGACATTGGCCAGCCCAGTGATGACGATCATGCCGAAGGCGATCGCATAGCCGAGATGGGCATTGTGCAGCACGTCACCGCGTATCTGCGCATAGAGCAGGATCGGCACGATGTTGAGTGAAGAGCCGGTCAGCGCATAGGCCGTGGCGATGGCGCCGAAGGCATTGGCGAAGAGCAGGATGACCGTGCCGAGGAAACTCGGCCAGATCACCGGGATGACAACCATGCGCCAGTATTGCGTCTGGGTGGCGCCAAGCGTCGCCGCAGCCTCGCCCCACTCCTTCTTCAAGCCGTCGATCGCCGGCGTGATGATGACCACCATTAGGGGAATCTGGAAATAGACATAGGTCAGCGTCAGGCCCCAGAACGATAGGATGTTGAAGCCGTGCGCATAAATGTTGAGGCCGAACACGGTGTTGAGCAGCACCGTGGCGAGACCGAGGCGTCCGAGCGTGGCGATGAAGGCGAAGGCCAGCGGTACGCCGGCGAAATTGGAAGCCACGCCGGAGAATGTCAGCGTCGCCGAACGTATCCACTCCGGCAGGCCGCCGCGCACGATGGCGATGGCGATGCCGATACCTGCGAAGGCGCCGATCAGCGACGAGGAAAGGCTGACCTTGAGCGAGATCCAGTAGGCGGCGACAATCGATGGCTGCGCCAGTGCTGCTATGTTTTCGAACGTGAATTCGCCGGCATCGTTCTGGAATGCACCCAGCATCAGATAGAGCGTGGGTAGGATCAGGAACATGATGGCGAAGATGAAGAATGGCGCAACGCCGAGCCACTGCGTCGGCAGTCGCATTGCACGCGCCTCGCTGGGGGGCGCGGTCTTCCCGGCAACTGCGTGATCGGAAAGCGAGATATCTGTCATGCGCCGGCTACCGTCTCCGAGGAACACCGGGCGGCCGCGAGGCCGCCCGGTTGGTTTCAAGCCTCACTTGACGTTGGCGCCGACGACGGCATCCCAGTTCTTGGTGACGGCTTCCTTTGCCTTGCCCTGCTCGTCCAGCGTCGGGAACACCGCGGCAGCGTAAGCCTCGGCCGGCGGCAGCTTGGCCATCACGTCCGCCGGGAGCTTGCCGTTCTTGGCAAGATCGTTGAAGCGGATCGGGTGGCAATAGCCCTTCAGCCAGCCGATCTGGCCTTCGTCGGAGTAGAGATACTCCAGCCAGAGCTTGGCAGCGTTCGGATGCGGTGCGAAAGCACTGATCGCCTGCACATAGACGCCGGCAACGACACCGGTCTTCGGCACGACGACGTCGACGGGCGGATTGCCCTTCAGCGTGTCGCGACCGGCAAGTGCATTGTAATCCCAGGTCACCAGGATCGGCGTCTGGCCTTGTGCCAGGGTCGCCGGTTTGCCGATGACCGGCACGAAATTGCCGGCGGCGTTAAGCTTCTTGAAGAAGTCGAGACCAGCAGTGCCAGCAGCTTCGCCGGCAGCCGCACCACCGGAAATGCCGGCCGCGTAGACGGCCTGGATGGCCTGGTTCGAGGCGCGCGGGTCGCCGGCAAGCGCCACGGTGTTGGCGAATTCCGGCTTCAGCAGGTCAGCCCAGTCAGCCGGCGCTTCCTTGACGAGGTCCTTGTTCACCAGGAAGGATAGCACGCCATAGTAGTCGCCGGTCCAGTAACCATCGGCATCCTTGGCGCTGTCGGGGATCGAGTCCCAGGTCGACACTTTGTAGGGCTGGATCAGGCCGTCAGCCTTGGCGGTCGGGCCGAAGGACAGGCCAACGTCGATGACGTCGGGCGCCTGCGGGCCCTTGTTGTCCTTGTTGGCCTTGATCGCCTCGACCTCGTCGCCGGAGCCGGCATCGGGGTTGAGTTCGTTGATGGTGATCTCAGGATACTTTGCCTTGAAGCCGTCGATGACGGCGCCGTAGCCGCACCAGTCATGGGGCAGCGCGATGGTCGTGAGCTGGCCTTCCTTCTTCGCTGCGGCAACCAGTTCATCCATGGACTGGGCCGACGAGATAGCAGAGGTCGCCATGAGGGCGACGGCCGAAAGGGAAAGCACTTTCCCTGTGAACTTGAACATGTGTTCTCTCCGTTGAACTGGCGTCCTGGACGCCTGCGATGCGGTATCGGTTTCATATGACAGCCAGATGAAAGCTTTTTGAAACTGGCCCCCGGCGGTACGAAAAGTTAACTCTTTTTAACCGGCTGTAGCAATTAGCCTCGACTTAATTTCCCGGCTAATGGTTTATTGCCTTGCTTTTTGCCCCCTTGCCCTTCCTTTCCCTTCGTTTTTAGATCACGTCCGGCGCAGAAACCGCCTCAGACAGTGCCGGCGATAGTGTTCTCGAGCAGCGTCAGCGCCGCCTTTTTGGTCAGCCTGACCGGGTTGCCGCCGGCGGTCGGATCGACCAGCGCCATGTCGGCGATCAGCCCTTTGCGCTTCTTGTCCATGTCGAGCCCCTTGATCAGATCGGGCAGCGCATGCGGCACCTTCAATTCCTTGCGCAGCTTGATGATCGCTTTGGCAAAGCCGTCGAAGCCACCCTTGATGCCGCAATAGGCAGCGAGCCGGGCAATCCGCTCCTCGATAGAGTCGCGATTGAAGGCCAAGACATAGGGCATGAACACCGCATTCGTCATGCCGTGATGGGTGTCGTAGAGCGCGCCGATCGGATGCGACAGCGAGTGGATGGCGCCAAGACCCTTCTGGAAGGCGGCAGCACCCATGGCGGCCGCACTCATCATGTGGGCGCGCGCGACAAGGTCCTTGCCGTTGGCATAGGCCTTGGGCAGGTTCTCGAACACCAGGCGCACACCTTCCACCGCAATGCCGTCGGCCATCGGGTGATAGCCCGGCGCGCAATAGGCTTCGAGGCAGTGCGCCAGCGCATCCATGCCGGTGCCGGCGGTGATGAAGCCGGGCATGCCGACCGACAGTTCCGGATCGGCAATGACGATTGCCGGCAAAAGCTTCGGATGGAAGATCACCTTCTTAGTGTGCGTCGCCTCATTGGTGATGACGCCGGCACGCCCGACTTCCGAGCCTGTGCCGGCAGTGGTCGGCACGGCTATGATCGGCGCGATGGCATCCGAATTGGCGCGCGTCCACCAGTCGCCGACATCCTCAAAGTCCCAGATCGGCCGCGTCTGGCCAGCCTGGAACGCGATCAGCTTGCCGAGATCGAGCGCTGAACCGCCGCCGAAGGCGATGACGCCGTCATGCTTGCCCTTCTTGAACACGGCGATCCCGGCGGTGAGGTTGGAATCGACCGGGTTCGGCTTCACCTCGGAGAACACGCCATAGGATACCTTGGCGTCGTCGAGGATTTTCAGCGTCGAAGCGACGACCGGCAGTTTCGCCAACCCCGGATCGGTGACGAATAGCGGCCGCTTAATGCCGGTGGCAGCGAGCACCTCAGGCAGTTCCTTGATGCGCCCGGCGCCGAAGCGGACGGTGGTCGGGTAGTTCCATTTGGAGATCAGCTTGGACATGTCTTGTCTTTCAAAAAATCAGATGGCTTCGCGCAGATGGAAGGATTTCGGCCGGGTCAGATTGTCGTAGCCGAGCGCCGAAAGGGCGACGCCTTTGCCGGTGTCCTTGACGCCGGTCCAGACCAGCGCCGGATCGAGGTAGTCGCAGCGGTTCATGAACACGGTGCCGGTCTCGACGCGGTCGCCGATCGCCACCGCATGCTCGATATCGTCGGTCCAGATCGAAGCGGTCAGCCCGTAGGGGCTGTCGTTCATCAGCGCGATCGCCTCCTCGTCGTTGCGCACCTTCATGATGCCGACGATCGGGCCAAAACTTTCCTCGCGCATGACGCTCATCTGGTGGTCGACGCCGGTCAGCACTTCCGGCGCCAGATAGGGCGAGCCGGCCTTGTCGTTAGCCACCTTCATATTGATGTGTGCGATTGCACCCTTGCGCAGCGCCTCGGCCTTCTGCTCGCGGATCAGGTCGGCAAAGCGCGCCTGCGCCATCGGCCCCATTGTCGTCGCCTGTTCCAGCGGATTGCCGACGGCATAATTCTTCGTCTCGGCGATGAAACCTTCGACGAACTGGTCGTAGACCTTCTCATGCACATAGACGCGCTCGATGCCGCAGCAGCACTGGCCGGAATTGTATAAGGCGCCGTCGACCAGATTGGCCACCGCATGGTCGAGCTTGGCGTCGGGCAGCACATAGGCCGGATCCTTGCCGCCGAGTTCGAGCCCGAGCGTCATGAAGGTGCCGGCCGCCGCCTTCTCGATGGCGCGGCCGCCGCCGACCGAACCGGTGAAATTGACATGGTCGATCTTGCCCGAGCCGAGCAGCTTCTCGGTCTGGGCATGGTTCAGCACGACATTCTGGAACACGCCCTTGGGCAGCCCAACCTTGTCGAACGCCTGCTGGAACCGTTCGCCGACCAGCATCGTCTGCGCCGCATGCTTGAGGATAACGGTATTGCCGGCCATCAGTGCCGGCACGATGGTGTTGACGGCGGTCAGATAGGGATAGTTCCACGGCGCGATCACCATGACGACGCCGAGCGGATCCTTCTTCACATAGCGTCGGAAGCCGTCCTTCGGGTTGGATGCCGGCACGGATTTCAGCGCGGCTTCAGCGATCTCGACCATGTAATTGGTGCGTTCCCTGACGCCGCCGAACTCGCCGCCATAGCGCACCGGTCGCCCCATCTGCCAGGCGATCTCCGGCACGATCTCGTCGGTCATCGCGACCAGCGCTTCGAGCATCGCCAGCATAAATTTGCCGCGCTCGACGATCGGCGTCAGCGCCCACTTCTCCCGCGCCGCCTTGGCGCGCTCGACCGCGGCATTGATCGCCTGGTCGGTCGCGATCGGCCGCTCGGCGTAAATCGAACCATCGATGGGCGATTTGAGTTTTACGGTTTCCAAAGGATACTCCAGTTTAGCAGGCTAGGGTGCGCAGATGGCCATTGCGGCCATAGCGAAGGATGGGCTCGTCACGCGTCACCAGAACCATGTCCAACGCTCTCGCACTTGCCATCAGTATCCGATCCATGGGATCACCATGAGGCGGACCGGGCAGGTTGGATGACGCAATCAGAATGGCTGGTGAGATAGCGCTGAGCTTTGCCGACATTCGCTCGATGAATCTCTCCACGAAGTCGAGTGGCGCCAATGGCAGATTGAGCCGGCCCTTGGCTACGCCAATTCCGATCTCCCATGCCGACATCGGCGAAAGATACAGACGGCCGTCATAGGCCGCTTCCGAAATCTCCCGGCTTGCGTGCGGATCGATCAGACTATCGTTGGCGACAAAGATCATCGCACATGTATCCAGAAGCAGGTTTGGCCCTTCGCTCATTTACGCACCGCAAGTTTGCCGTCACGCGCGTCAGCCTCACCGCCCAGATAGCCCCGGTCCCATGGCTCGTCATCGAAAGGTTTGGTGATATCAAATCCGGCTTCGATTGTTATCAGGCCCTTCATGAAACCAAAACCGGGGTGGCGATCCGCGCGCGCCTCCTTTGGCGCGGCAGGCACGCTACCACTGGGCGGCGCCGAAATGGGCACTTTGCGAACGCGGCGAAATACCAATTTCCCACTCCCTATATTGACGGATTCGGTCTCGAACCCAGCCTCAAGCCACTCCCTTGTCATGGGATTGTTGCTCGGATTGTTGCTCCACCATGCAGGGTATTGCTTCGATGCGGGCAGCGGCAGATTGAGCACTCTCTCGATTTCGGCGAATGACATCGGAATGCGATCGACATTTTGGGCAATGAGAAAGTCCTTGAGCGGCGCATATTTGGACATTGCAAACTCCTCAATGTAGCGCACTGCAGTTTACAGGTACCATATGGTACTAACTTCACTACATTGTCAACATTAAAGCTGTATAAAGTTTTAATACCGCTCGAACCCCCTGTGCAGTTCCCAATCCGTAATGCGGCGGTCGTATTCGAACTGCTCCCACTTTGCGGTGTGGACATAATGTTCGAGCACATCGTCGCCGAGCGCCTGCTTCAACATCTTCGACTTGGCCAGCGTCTCGGTGGCGTCGCGCAGCGTCTTCGGGATCTCCGGCAGGCGCGAGGCCTGGTAGGCATCGCCGACGAACGGCTTCTGCAGTTCGAGCTTCTCGTCGATGCCGGCAAGGCCGGCGGCGATCAGCGCCGCGAAAGCGAGATAGGGGTTCAGGTCGGCGCCGCCGATGCGGCATTCCATGCGGATGCCCTTGGTGCCCTCACCGCACAGGCGGAAGCCGGCGGTGCGGTTGTCCTCGCTCCACATGATCTTGGTCGGTGCGAAGGTGCCGGCCTGGAAGCGCTTGTAGGAGTTGATGTAGGGCGCCAGGAACCAGGTAAACTCCCTGGCATATTTCAGTTGCCCAGCCGCCCATTGCTGGCCAAGCGTGGACAAAGTCCAGTCCGCCTTCTTGTCGAAGAACAATGGCGTCTTGCCATCGGCGCTCCACAGCGAATTGTGGATGTGGCTGGAATTACCGGCGAGCCCGTAATTGTATTTCGACATGAAGGAAATCGACTTGCCTTCGGACTCGGCAATCTCCTTGGCGCCGTTCTTCAGGATGACGTGGCGGTCCGCCATGTCGAGCGCCTCGGCATAGCGCACATTGATCTCTTCCTGCCCCGGGCCCCATTCGCCCTTGGAGTTTTCGATCGGAATGCCCGCCGCTTCCATCTCGTTGCGAAGCCGGCGCATGACGCCTTCTTCCTTGGTGGTGATGCCGATCTGGTAGTCGCCGATATAGGGCGACGCGGTGTCGAGCCCCTGCCAGTGCTTCTTGCGGGCGGAATCATAGGTCTCGTTGAACAGGTAGAATTCGAGCTCGGAGGCGAAGTAGCCGATATAGCCGCGTTCGGTGAGCCGCTTGACCTGCTTTTTCAGCATCGCGCGCGGCGAATGCGGAAGGTCGTCATGGGTGTGGTGGTCGAGCACGTCGCAGATCACCAGCGCGGTCTTTTCCAGCCACGGAATCCGCCGCAGCGTGGCAAGGTCCGGCTTCATGACGAAGTCGCCATAGCCCTTCGACCAGCTTGCCGCCTTGTAGCCCGGCACCGGCTCCATATCGATGTCGGCGGCGAGCAGATAGTTGCAGCCATGCGTCTCGTCATGAGCAGAATCCACAAAGTACTGCGCCAGGAAACGCTTTCCCGCGAGCCGCCCCTGCATGTCGACGATGCAGGCCAGCACCGTGTCGATCTCGCCATTGGAGACCGCTTTCTTCAACTGATCGAACGAGAAATTTCCGGCCATTCCTTTGGCACTCCAGTGCTTGGTCGTTGAGGACGAAACCATAGCCGGCTGCACGCCGGCCATGGCCATGATGGTGACGTCAGTGGCCGGTTTCGCCGACAGCCTGTTCGGCAGCCTTGATCGCTGCCTGACGCGCCGCGATGATGTCGCCCAGCGGCGGGCCCTGGAAGCGATTGCGCTCGAAGGCGAACCAGACAATCGCCGTCAGGATGAAGAAGCCGACGGTGATGTACAGCGCCCAGTCGTTCGGCGGCTGGATGCCGATGATGAAGATCAGGATCATCGACACGATCGAGAGAACGCCGAACAGCATGAAGATGCCACGGCCCAGGTTCCACGGTCCCATCTTGTCCCACTTCGGCGTTCCCCAGGCCACCATGCCGAGCACGATCGGCACGGTGAAGGACAGGAACAGGAAGATGACGGTGCAGGACACGACGATGGTGTAGGCCGAGGTACCGGCGACCGAAACCAGCGTCGAACCCCAGACGAACAGCACCGACAGGACCGACGCCGTCCAGATCGCCGCCACCGGCGTGCGATAGGTCGGGCTGACCTTGGCCAGTGCCGACGAGCCCGGCAGGCCGCCGTCACGCGAGAAGGCAAAGATCATGCGCGAAGCCGAGGTGACGGTTGCGAGGCCGCACAACAGCTGGGCGATGAACACGACGAGGTAGACGAACTCCTTGAGGCCGGGACTGACGCGCTGGTCGAAGGCCCAGAAGAACACGTTCCAACCCTGCTTGGCGGCGTCGTCCATGTTGGGGATCATCAGTACGAAGGCGGCTAGGAACAAATAGCCGAAGACCGCCGACCAGATAACCGACATCACCATCGCACGCGGCACCGATGAGGCCGCCTTGATGGTTTCCTCGGAAGTGTGTGCCGAAGCATCGTAGCCGGTGATGGTGTAGATCGGCAGCAGAAGGCCGAGAGCGAACACCCAGGCGTTCGAGACGGACGGCCAGACGCTGGCGCCGGCCTCACCCGAGTAGTTGTGGAAGGTGAAGAGCCGGCTGAAATCCCAGGTCTCGGCGGAGAACAGGCAGACGACAGCAATCAGGATCGAGCCGAAGAAGATCAGGTAGCCCGAAAAGTCGGTCAACTTCGCAGTCAGCTTGATGCCGAGATGGTTGATCAGCGCCTGGGCGCCAGTGATGATGACCAGGAAGATCATCTGATTGGTCAGCGTACCCTCGATGCCGAGCGTCGGCCCGAAGGCGCCGATGAAGAAGGTCCAGGTGCCGACATTGATGGCGCCGAGCACGGTGATCAGGCCGAGCAGGTTGAGCCAGGCCGTCACCCAGCCGGTGCCGCGATTGCCGAGGATCGAACCCCAGTGATAGAGGCCGCCGGCCGTCGGATAGGCCGAGCTGATCTGCGACATGGCGACCGCGAAGGTGAGCGAAACGAAGCAGCCGACCAGCCAGCCGATGCCGATACCGATACCGCCGGCGCCCGACGTTGCCTGCGCCAGCGAATTGATGCCGCCCGACAGGATGCAGATGATGGAGAAGGAAACGGCGAAGTTGGAGAAGCGGCTTAGCCGCCGCTCAAGTTCCTGGGCGTAGCCCATGGAATGGAGGTGCTTTACGTCTTCCGCCTTGTCTGTGTCTGAATAACCCGGTGCTGCCATTGTAGTCCCCTTTGCATTCTTAGCTGGCCGGCCCTGCCCCGGTCGGCTTGCGCCGGCCGGAGCATCTAGTCTTTGCTGTTAGCCTGCCGTCTGGCCGACGGCTGCTTCCGCGGCCGCGATCTCCGAAGCGCGGCGAGCAATGTCGGCGCCGATCGGCGGGCCCTTGAAGCGGCGCGATTCGATGCCGAACCACAGCACCACGAGCAGAACGATCAGGCCGATGGCATAGTTGATCAGGATGTCGAAGGGCGGCTGGATGCCGGCATACATCAGCACCAGAACGCCAAGCACCGTGATGACGGCGAACGGCTTGGACCAGATGCCGAGGCGGAACGGGCCGAATTCGGTCCAGCTCTTGCCCTCGGCAAGCAGGCCGGCGGCCACGGGCATGGCGTAGGACACGTAGAGGAACAATGCACAGCCGGCCGCCAGTGCGGCAAAAGCCGGTGAGTACAATGTCGCTGCGACCGCGAGCACCGCTCCGAGCCAGATTGCCGCCACCGGCGTGCGCCATGTCGGGCTGACGGTTTTCCACACCGACGAACCGGGCAGGCCGCCGTCACGCGCGAAGGCAAAGATCATGCGCGAGGTCGACGTCAGTCCGGCGAGAGCGCAGATGAAGTTCGCCAGCACGATTGCGATGGCAATGATGCTCTTCAGCAGGAATGGTGCCGGCAGGTTGTTGAAGAGATTGAACCAGGCATTGGCGCCATCCTTGGCCGTCGCTGCCAGATCGGGGCTGGCCAGTACGAACGAAACGGCCATGACGAAGCCGAACACCAGCGACCACAGGACCGAATGGATCATGCCGCGCGGCACCGCCACGCGGGCATTGTGGGTCTCTTCGGACGTGTGGGCCGAAGCGTCGAAGCCGGTGATGGTGTAGAGTGGGTAGAGCAGGCCGATCAGGAAGGCGACGAGTGCCGTCCGTGCGGTCGGAACGTAGCCTGCGCCTGGATCACCGGTGTTGTTGACGAAGGTGGTGAGCCGCGAGAAATCCCAGCTTGCGCCCCAGATCAGGAACATCGCGGTCAACACGACGGCGACGACCAGAATGAGGTAGCCCGAGAAATCCGTCAGCATGGTGGTGAGCCTGATACCGAAATGGTTGATCAGCGCCTGTGCGACCGTGATGATCACAACGCCGATCACCTGCTCCTGATAGCCCCACGCGGAGACGTCGTTGCCGAACACGCCGGACCAGACAAGGTCCTTGAACAGCGCGTAGACGCCGACATTGACCGAGGCGACGACGAAGACCAGGCCGAGCAAGTTGATCCAGGCCGTGGCCCAGCCCCAGCCGCGCCCGCCGAGAATTGACGACCAGTGGTAGAGACCGCCGGCCGTTGGGTAGGCCGAGCCGATCTGGCCAAGGGACGCGGCAACGACAAGTGCAAAGACGCCGCCGATGACCCAGCCGACAGTCGCCTCGAAGCCGCTGCCGGTCGCCATGGCCAGCGGGAAGGACGTGATGCCGCCCGCCAGAATACAAATGATCGAAAAGGAAATTGCGAAATTCGAGAAGCCGCTCATGCGGCGAGCCAACTCCTGGGCATAGCCCATGCTATGGAGGGTTTTTACATCCTCCGATCTTTCAGCGTCTGATTTGTCCGGTCCTGCCATTTTCGTCCCCTGTTTTTCTAGCTGGCCGATTGAACTGACTTTCCCATTGCGTGTCGCCGGGAACCCTTGGCCTCCTCGGGTTCCAGGTCAGAAAAAATGCCCGTGAGCAGATCCGCCCATTTCCGCTGCCCGGTCTCGCCGGAGATCTCGTCGTTGCGGATTTCGATCATTGCGCAGGCAAGGCCGCGCGAGCGTGCATGGCGCTCCAAAGTGAAATAGACGCGGTCGGCCGGCGAATAGGGCTCGTTGATGCCGACAGTGACGCCGGAGAGCCGCTGCAGCGCCGCTATCAGCGGCGACGCCAGCCGGCGGTCGTCATCATGGATGATGCCGATATGCCAGGGCCGGTTCTTGCCCTTGTAGACCGGCGTGAAGGAATGCACCGACACCAGCCGGGTGTCCTGCCCACGCGCCTGCCGGTCGTCGATGATCGATGCGATCGTGTCGTGGAACGGCCGCCACGACAAAGCGATGCGCTCGGCGCGCTCACTGTCCGACAGGCCGGCATTGCCCGGAATGGCCGTCGTCTCGCTTACCGGCGGCACCAGGTCCGGTGCCTCGAGCGGACGGTTGCAGTCGATTATCAGGCGCGAGATGCGGGTTTCGATGAGCGTCGCATCGAGGGCGGTCGCGATGCGGCGCGCCACCGGCAGCGCGCCGGGGTCCCAGGCGATGTGGCGGGAGAGGTCCTCGGCCGGCAGGCCAAGCGTGCCGAATTCGGACGGCAGGAAGTTGGAAGCGTGGTCGCAGGTCAGCACGAAAGGGCTGGACCCGCCGGGGTTCGTCACCCCTACGGTATCAGACGATGCAAGGCTGGCGGGCCGTGCTCTCTCCATAGTCTGCCGTCCCCTGGGGAGCGCTGTATCTTATGTTACGTATTTTGCCTCATTGCGTCCCTGTGGATGATTTCATACAGTTTGTCCGGCTTTGTCAAACGCGATTTCGGGGAAGCGGTCTGGACGGGCTCAGGGGTGGGGAAAACGATGATTTCCAGCATTGCCGAACTGATTTCGGACCGCATCGGCACGATGCCGGCCGGCGAGCGCCGCGCCGCGCAGACACTGATTGCGAACTATCCGCTGATCGGGCTGAAGACGGTCGCCGAGTTCTCGACCGCCGCCGGCGTATCGTCGCCGACCATCCTGCGCTTTGTCTCCAGGCTGGGGTTCCAGAACTATCCCGAATTCCAGTCGGCGCTGCAGGACGAACTGGCGGCGCAATTGCAGTCGCCGGCATCGCGCACGCTCAACCCGGCCTCCCCAAGCGGTGCAGTATCGCCAATGCTGGAGGCGACGCTGGACAATATGCGCGAGACCTTCAGGCATCTCTCCGACAGACAGCTTGCCGACATCGCCGCAAGGCTTGCCGACCGGCGCGGCAAGACATTCCTGATCGGCGGCCGCTTCACCGATCCGTTGGCACGCTACATGGCCGCCCACCTCGCCATCATCCAGCCCGATGTCTATCACCTTGCCGGCCAGGAGAGCATCTGGCGCGACCGGCTGATCGACATGGGCAAGCGCGACGTGCTGGTGATCTTCGACATCAGGCGCTACCAGGACAGTCTGGTCCGCTTTGCCCAGACCGCGCATCAGCGCGGCGTTCAGATCGTGCTGTTCACCGACCAGTGGCTATCGCCGATCGCCCGCTTTGCCCGCCATGTCATTGCCGGACGCACCGCCGTGCCTTCGGCGTGGGACTCTTCGGCCGCTCTGTTCGTTGTCGCCGAGACGCTGATCGGCGCCGTCACGAGGCAGCTCGAGGCCGACAGCGCCAGGCGCATCCGCGACCTCGAAAGCCTGCGCTGACACGTTCAATCCCCGCCGCAGGTGCGCAAAATTACGCAGATTTAATGTGCATGGAAGCGGCAGAATTGCCATAAAGCCATGATATTGCGGCGGCTTCGCACATACCGGGTGCGTCGCTGCGCGTTTTTTTGCTTGGCGAAACCGGTAGACGTTTTGCCAACCGGAGTGTCGATGGCCGCCTGGAAACAGATCGTTTTTGCGCTTGTGATCCTGGTCGCGGCTGTCCTCGCCTGGGCGCGATTCTTCCCGGGCGCGCCGGAGGTTCTAGCACGCTGGGGCATCGACTGGACCTATGCTTCGGCGCCCGCCACAACCGGTGCGGTCGACACGACAAAACAGGCAGGCGGCCGCAACGCTGCCGGCCGCCCGGCAAATGTCGTCGCCTTGCCGGCGACCACCGCCACCATCAACGATCGCCTGCAGGCGATCGGCACCGGCCGCGCCAACGCCTCGGTGACGGTCAACCCATACAGCTCTGGGCGCCTCGTTGAATTTCTCGTCCAATCCGGCACCCGCGTCGACAAGGGGCAGATCATCGCTGTTCTCGATTCCGAGACCGAGGTGATCTCGCAAGATCGTGCCAAGCTTGCCTTGCAGGATGCCCAGGACAAGCTCGAGCGGGTGAAATCATTGAGGGCCTCCAACGCCGCGACCCCGGTCGCCGTCGCCGATGCCCAAGTGGTGCTGGCCGGCGCCAAACTGGCGCTGCAGGATGCCGAACTCGCCTTGCAGCGTCGTTCGATCGTCGCCCCTATCGCCGGCACGGTCGGCATCCTGCCGATATCGGCCGGCAATTACGTCACCAGCCAGTCGGCGATCGCCACGCTTGACGACCGCTCCTCCATCCTGGTCGATTTCCTGGTGCCCGAGCGCTTCGCCGCCGCCGTCAAGGTCGGCGCGCAACTGTCGGCGACGCCGATCGCCAATCCGAGCAAGGCCTATACCGGCACTGTGTCGGCCATCGACAACCACATCGACGAAAAGAGCCGCACCCTGCTGGTCAAGGCTGCAATCGCCAATCCGGCGGATTCGCTGCGCGCCGGCATGTCGTTCGGCATCACCATGCGCTTCCCCGGCGACACCTATCCGGCCGTCAGCCCGCTGGCAATCCTGTGGGGTTCCGACGGCGCCTATGTCTGGCAGGTCGAGGACGGCAAGGCCAGGCGCGTTCCCGTGCGCATCATCCAGCGCAACACTGAGACGGTGCTGATCGACGCTGAGATCGAGGATGGCGACATGGTCGTCACCGAAGGCACCCAGAGCGTCAGCGAAGGCGGCGCGGTCCGCATCGCCGGCCAGGATCAGCGCGCCGCGGAAGCTGCCGAAGGCTCATGACTGCACCCGTCAGCACCGCCAGCGAAACCGGCTTCACCGCACTCTTCATCCGCAGGCCGGTTATGGCCTTCGTGCTGAACACGCTGATCGCAGTGGCCGGCCTTGCCGCTTTCTATGGCGTCGAAATCCGCGAACTGCCCGATGTCGACCGCGCCGTGGTCACCGTGTCGACGGCCTTCGAGGGTGCCGCCGCCGAAACCGTCGACCGTGAACTGACCGACACCATCGAGGGCGCGGTCGCCCGCGTCTCCGGCGTCAAGTCGATCTCGTCGACCTCTTCCTTCGGCCAGAGCCGCGTCACCATCGAGTTCAACGACGGCGTCGATTTGAACGTCGCCGCCTCCGACGTGCGCGACGCGGTCGGCCGTGTCGCCAACATGATACCGGAGACCGCCGACCCGCCGCGCATCGTCAAGGCCGATGCCAATTCCGATGCCGTGATGCGACTGGCCGTCACCTCCGACACCATGTCGGTGCAGGACATGACGGTGATCGTCCAGGACCAGATCGAGGACGAACTGGCTGCCGTGCCTGGCGTCGCCGACGTTCAGGTCTATGGCGACCGCGACAAGATCTTCCGCATCGATGTCGACCAGAACAAGCTCGCCAGCCTCGGCTTCACTGTGGCCGATCTGAGGGCAGCGCTTGCCTCGGTCGCTTTCGATTCACCAGCCGGTTCGATCACCACCACCAACCAGGATCTCATCGTCCGCACCACGGCCGATGTGACGACGCCGGAAGAATTCGAAAACATCATCATCGGCGGCACGACGCGCATCCGCGACGTCGCCACCGTCACGCTCGGTCCCGACATCGGCCAGACCTCGTTGCGCTCCGACGGCAAGACCGGCATTGGCCTTGGCATCATCCGCCAGGCGGAATCGAACACGCTGGATATTTCCACCGGAGTGAAGGCAGCCGTCGCCAAGCTGCAGGAAAACCTGCCCAAGGGCATGTCGATCAAGATCACCAGCGACGACGCAGTCTTCGTCAACGGCGCCGTGCACGAGGTCGAGATCGCGCTCGGCCTGTCGATCTCCATGGTGCTGATCGTCATCTACATCTTCCTGCTCGACTGGCGCGCGACGCTGATCCCTGGTCTGTCAATGCCGGTCGCCATGATTGGCACCATCGCCGCCATCTATCTCGCCGGCTTCTCCATCAACATCCTGACGCTTCTGGCGCTGGTGCTGGCAACCGGCCTTGTCGTCGACGACGCCATCGTCGTTCTGGAAAACATCGTGCGACGGCGCAACGAAGGCATGGGGCCTCGTGCCGCCGCCGTGCTCGGCGCCCAAGAAGTGTTCTTCGCAGTCATCGCCACGACGCTGACGCTCGTTGCCGTTTTCGTGCCGATCTCCTTCCTGCCGGGACAGACCGGCGGCCTGTTTCGCGAATTCGGCTTCGTCCTCGCCATGTCGGTGCTGCTCTCCTGCGTGGTGGCGCTGACGCTGTGCCCGATGCTGGCCTCGCGCATGTTGACCGGCGCATCGCTCCACCATGAAGGCGGTCACGGCATTGGCGCGCGCGTCGGTGGCGCGCTGAACGCGGCCTACAAGCGCGCCCTGCATGCCTGCCTCGGCGCGCCGTGGATCGTGCTGCTGGTTGCGGTGCTGTTTGCGGGCGTCGCCTTCAGCCTGTTCGGCACCATCCGCCAGGAACTGACGCCGAGCGAGGACCGCGCCGTCGTGCTGTTGCGCATCAACGCGCCGCAAGGCGTCAGCCTCGATTACACCACGCAGCAGATGCAGAAGATCGAGCGGCTGATCCAGCCGCTGCGCGATTCCGGCGAGATCGTCTCGACCTTCGAAAACGCCGGCCAGAACGGCGCCTACAATTCCGGCTTCATGGTGATGACGCTGGCGCCGTGGGACGAGCGCACGCGCAGCCAGCAGGAGATCATGGCGCAGATAAGCCAGCTGACCCGGCAGGTGCCATCCGTGCGCATCTTCCCGGTGCAGGCCAATAGCCTCGGCATTCGCGGCGCCGGCAACGGCCTGCAATTCGCGCTGGTCGGCAACGACCGCAAGGCGCTCGGCGACGCGGCGGTGAAGATCATCGCCCGGATGCAGGCCGATCCGCGCTTCCAGACGCCGCGGCTTTCCATCGACCCGACGCAGCCGCAGCTGGCGGTGGCGATCGACCGCGAGCGCGCCTCCGATCTCGGCATCGACATATCGGGTCTCGCCAACACCTTGCAGGCGATGCTCGACGGCAACGATGTCGTCGATGTCTACATCGCCGACCGCAGCTATGGCGTGAAGCTGGTCTCGACCACCAACCCGATCAATGATCCGACCGATCTGGAAAACATCTTCCTGAAGACCGCCGACGGCCGCTTCGTGCCAATGTCGACCATCGCCACGCTGACCGAGCGCGCCGTGCCGCCGTCGCTGACCCGCGAACAGCAGCAGCCTTCGGTGGCGATCACCTCGAACCTGAACGGCAATTTCGCACTGGGTGACGCGCTCGGCGTTGCCGAGCAGATCGCCGCCCCGCTGCTGCCGCCGGGCAGCCGCGTCCTGCCGCTGGCCGAAGCCGCGACGCTCGGCGAGACCAACAGCGCCATGATCACCATTTTCGGCTTCGCGCTGGTCATCATCCTCCTGGTGCTCGCCGCCCAGTTCGAAAGCTTCGTCAGCGCCGTCATCATCATGGCGACGGTCCCCCTCGGCCTTGCCTGCGCAATCTTTGCGCTGCTTTTGTCAGGCACCAGCCTCAATGCCTACAGCCAGATTGGCCTCGTGCTTCTGGTCGGCGTCATGGCCAAGAACGGCATCCTCATCGTCGAATTCGCCAACCAGCTGCGCGACCGCGGCCTCGGCGTGCGCGAGGCGATCGAGCAGGCCTCGATCATCCGCCTGCGGCCGGTGATGATGACGATGATCTGCACCATTCTCGGCGGGGTCCCGCTGGTGCTGGCCGCCGGCGCCGGTGCCGAAGCGCGCATCGCGCTCGGCTGGGTCATTGTCGGCGGGCTGGGTCTCGCCACCGTCTCGACGCTGTTCCTGACCCCGGTCGCCTACCTCCTGCTCGGCCGCTTCGTCACGCCGAAGACGCATGAGGAAGCGAGGCTGAAGCGGGAGCTTGAGGAAGCGGCGTACGCCAATGTCGAGCCGGCGGAGTAGCTCCGCTTACCATCCCCCTTGTGGGGAGGGTCGGACCGCAGGTCCGGGGTGGGGGTGCAGCGCCAACTACCGTCGGTCCAGCGCTCCCGCGATAACAGAGGTAGGAGCCAAGACCCCCACCCCGACGAAAGAGCAAAATTGCTCTTTCGTCGACCCTCCCCACAAGGGGGAGGGTAGAAAGTCACGGCCTAATAAACACCTTCCCGTTCGGCTTGGCCAGCTCCGCCGGGGCCTTCGCCATCGCCTCATCCAGCGGCAGCACCGCCGTCACGTCGGTTGACCAGCGCCCATCCGAAAAGCGCTTCTGTGCTTCCATGATCGCCGGGCCGCGCTTGTCGCGGAACTGGCGCATCCATTCGACCAGCCAGAAGCCTTCAATGTGCTTGTGTTGGAAGATCATCTGGCCGGGCTCACGGATGACAGTGGTGTCCGGATCGAGCCGTCCATAGATGATCCAGCGCGAGCGCTTCGGCATGGCGTCGAAGATCGCCGAGGCCAGCGGCCCGGTCACGGCATCGAGGAAGATGCGCGGCTGCTCGGCCTTGACCACATCGCGTAGTGCTGCCTTGAAATCCGGCGCCTTCTCGTTGAGCACATGGGCAGCCCCGATCTCCTTCAACAGCGGAATCTGCTCGTCGCGGCGCACGGTGACGATCGGCCGGAACCCAGCCTCCTTGGCGAGACCCGCGATCAGCTTGCAAAGCTGGCTGGCGCCGGCGGTCATGATGAAGGCTTTTTCGCCCGTCTCCTTGACGATGTCGAACATGGCGAGCGCCGTGAGCGGGTTGACGATCATCGCCGCGCCATCCTCGTCGCGGACCGTGTCGAGCAGCGGAATGCAGCCGGCAGCTTCGGCAACTGCATAGTCCGCCCAGGCGCCCCAATTGGTGACGCCTGTGGTGAAGGCGATGCGCTTGCCGATCAGGCTTTTCGCATAGGGCTCGTCGCCGCTGGCAACGACCGTGCCGACACCCTCGAAGCCGGCCGGCTGGCCCTTGGCGCGCGGCTGACCGTACTGGCCCTTGATGAACATGACGTCGGACGGGTTGATCGAGGCGAGGCTGACCTTGATCAGCACCTGGCTCGGTCCGGGCGTCGGCACGCCGATGCTGCCAAGCTTGAGATACGGCTCCATCGCCTCCAGCGCACTGCCGGAGGGCGTCCTGGTGTAGCCGTCGCCGGTCAGCAGCAGTGCTTTCATGTCTGAGGGGATCGCCATGGCGGGGCTCCTTACAGTTTGAGGATGAGCTTGCCGGATGCGCCACGGCCAAGCACGCGCGTCACCACGGCGGCGGCATCGGCCAGCGGATAAGTGCCTTCGATGACCGGCCGAACCTTGCCGGCGCGATGCCAGCCGACCCAGCTCCTTCAGATTGTCGGCATAGACGAGGTGGCCGAGCGGCGCGATCGCGGGCGATGAGGGTTTTCATCCACTCAGACCTTTTCCTGCGTGTATTTCCTGAGCTCCGTGCGCGCCACCTGCCGGCGGTGCACGGCGTCCGGCCCGTCGGCGAGGCGCAGGGTTCGCAGATGCGTCCATGAGCGTGCCAGCGGCGTGTCCTGGCTGATGCCTTGCGCGCCGAACATCTGCACTGCCTCGTCGGTGACCTTGAGCGCGACGCGCGGTGCGATGACCTTGATCTGGCTGATCCAGGGCGCGGCTGCGCGCGCATCGCCCTGGTCGATCATCCACGCCGCCTTGAGGCAGAGCAGCCGCGCCATCTCGATCTCCATGCGGCACTCCGCGATGATGTCGAAATTGGCGCCGAGCTTGGCCAATGGCTGGCCGAAGGCCTCGCGGCGCACCGAGCGCTGGCACAGCAGCTCCAGCGCCATTTCGGCCTGGCCGATGGCGCGCATGCAATGGTGGATGCGGCCGGGGCCAAGCCGCCCCTGGGCGATCTCGAACCCCCTGCCCTCGCCGAGGATCAGGTTTCCGGCCGGCACCCGCACATTGTCGAAGCGAAGATGCATGTGGCCATGCGGCGCGTCGTCGTCGCCATAAACCTGCATCGGCCGCAGCTTGGTCACGCCCTTGGTACCGGACGGCACCAAGATCATCGAATGGCGGCGGTGCTGCGGCTCGGCTTCGCCGCCGGTCCGAACCATGACAATGTAGATGGCGCAGCGCGGGTCCCCGGCCCCCGACGCCCACCATTTCTCGCCGTTGAGTGCATAGTCGTCGCCTCGCCGTTCGCAGCGCATGGCGATGTTGGTGGCGTCGGAGGAAGCGACGTCCGGCTCGGTCATCAGATAGGCCGAGCGCATTTTCCCCTCGAGCAGCGGCGCCAGCCATGCCTGCTTGTGATCCTCCGAGCCATAGCGCTCCAGCACCTCCATATTGCCGGTGTCGGGCGCCGAGCAGTTGAAGGTCTCGGCGCCGAGATGCGCCTTGCCCATCTCCTCGGCGAGATAGGCATATTCAACGGTCGAGAGCCCGTAGCCGCGCTCGGACCCGGTCAGCCAGAAATTCCACAGACCGCGCTCCTTGGCCGTCTTCTTCAACCCTTCGAGGATCTCGGTCTGCCGCGCGGTGTAGACCCAGCGGTCGCCGCCCTTGCCGACCTCGCTCAAAAACTCATGATCGAGCGGCATGATCTCATCGCGCACCATGGTGGCGACGCGGGCGTGGATCGGCTTCAGCCGCTCGGTCATGCCGAGATTCATGTCCGCCATCGGTCTCCAACCCTTTCACGCATCTGGGGCACTTTACCCGTGGCAAGGATGACCGTACTTCGGGTAGCCTTGTCAACGCGAGCCCTTTCGCCCCAGACCGTGAGCAGAGAGGCGCGGAGGAATTGCGATGAGCTATCTGGAAGAACTGTTCTCAGTCGCCGGCAAGACAGCGCTGGTGACGGGAGCCGCGACCGGCATCGGCCGCATGGTGGCGACCGCTTTGGTCCAAGCCGGCGCTACCGTGATGATCGCCTCGCGCAAGGGCGAGGATTGCATCAAGGTCGCCGCTGAGTTGAACGGGCTCGGCGGCTCCGGCAGTGCCGAAGGTTTCGCCGGTGACGTCTCGAGCGAAGCAGGCATTGCCGCGCTGGTCAGCGAGGTCAAGGCGCGCACCGAGAAGCTGCACATCCTCGTCAACAATGCCGGCATATCCTGGGGCGCCTCGCTGGAGGATTTTCCCTATAGCGGCTGGGCCAAGGTGTTCGCCGTCAACGTCACCGCCGTCTTTCATCTGACGCGCGAATTGCTGCCGCTGCTGGAAGCCGCGGCCAGCGATGCCGATCCGGCTCGCGTCATCAATCTGGGCTCGGTGATGGGCACGCAGCCGCTGGCCGACGACGCCTATTCCTATACCGCGTCCAAGGGCGCCGTTCACCACCTGACGCGCACGCTGGCGATCGAACTCGCGGCGCGGCGCATCACCGTCAACGCGTTCGCGCCCGGTCCCTTCCAGAGCCGGATGACCGCCTTTGCCACGGGCACCGACGAAAAGGCCAGACATGTCGGCAGCCATGTCCCCATCGGCCGTATCGGCGTGGCGGATGACATCGGCGGCGCAACGCTCTATTTGTGCAGCCGTGCCGGTTCCTATGTCACCGGCGCCATCCTGCCGATCGACGGCGGGCAGTCGGTGCAGCATGGGCTGACACTGTTCAAGGAATGAGCCGCGGTCGGCGGCGAGGGGAGGACACCGCAGTGGAACCGATCAGTCTCGATGTGCTTCTGGCCAGCGTCGGCAAGGAAGTCGGCGTCTCGCCATGGCGCGAGGTCACACAGACCATGATCGACCAGTTCGCCGACGCCACCGACGACCACCAGTTCATCCATTGCGACCCCGAGCGGGCCAAAAACGAGACGCCGTTCGGCGGCACCATCGCGCATGGCTTCCTGTCGTTGTCGCTGCTCTCGGCGATGACCTTCGAGACCATGCCGCCGCTGGAAAAGGGCAAGATGGGCGTCAACCACGGTTTCGATTCGCTGCGCTTCCTGGCGCCGGTGAAGACCGGCGCGCGCATCCGCACCCGCTTCGTGCTGGCCGACGTCAAGGTCAGGCCGTCGGGCTGGGTGCAGACGGCGCATGACGTGACCATCGAGATCGAAGGCTCGAAGAAGCCGGCGCTGACCGCGCGCTGGCTGACGCTGACGCTGATGGAGCGTGAGCCGGAGACCGCATGAGCGGCGACGCCAATGCGCCGGATCAGACAGAACTTGCGCCCTATCTCGAGTTGCACATCCCGGGTTTTGCCGGACTTTCCGCAATCGAAAAATTCAAGTCCGGCCAGTCCAACCCGACCTATCTGCTGACCGCGGCCAGCGGCCGCTATGTCCTGCGCGCCAAGCCGCCGGGCCAGTTGCTGAAATCGGCGCATCAGGTCGACCGCGAATTCACGGTCATGAAGGCCCTGGCCGGCACCGCCGTGCCGGTGCCGGCGATGCTGCATCTGTCGGCGGAGGCGACGCCGATCGGCCGCATGTTCTACGTCATGGACTTTCTCGACGGCCGCATCTTCTGGGATCCGGCAGTGCCGGAGGCCGCTGGCAACGATGAGCGCGCCGCCCTCTACGATGCTATGAACGCCACGCTTGCGGCCCTGCACGATGTCGATGTCGAGGCGATCGGGCTCGGCGATTTCGGCAAACCCGGCAATTACTTCGAACGCCAGCTGGCACGCTGGACCAGCCAGTACCGCGCCTCGGAGACCGGCACGGTCGCCGACATGGACCGGCTGATCGCCTGGCTGGAGACGCATATGCCGACCGATGACGGTCGCGTCTCGCTGGTGCATGGCGACTACCGGCTGGACAACATGATCTTCGCGCACAATGAGCCGAAAGTGCTGGCGGTGCTCGACTGGGAACTGTCGACGCTTGGCCACCCCTTCGCCGACATCGCCTATCAATGCATGCAATGGCGCTTGCCGCACGCCTCGGGCTTTCGCGGTCTTGGCGGCGTCGACCGCGCTGCCCTCGGCCTGCCCTTGGAGGAAGCCTATGTCGCGGCGTATTGCCGGCGGCGCGGGCTTGTCGGCATCGACAATTGGAGTTTCTTCCTCGCCTTCTCCTTCTTCCGTTTGGCAGCGATCTGCCAAGGCGTCTACAAGCGGGCGCTGGACGGCAACGCCTCCAATCCCGAGAAGGCCAAGACCTATGGCGAGGCGGTGAAACTGCTGTCGCATGTCGCCAGCAAGCTGATCGACAAGCAGGCATAAAGGGGAGGCATGATGGGCCGTTTCGATGGAGCGACCGTGCTGATCACCGGCGCCGCCGGCGGCCTCGGTCGCAGCGCGGCCAAGGGCTTTGCCGCCGAAGGCGCCCGCCTCGTGCTGTCCGACATCGATGACAAGGCGCTGGCCGAGCTCGCCGGCTCTTTGCAGACTGAAACCGCCGTCCGTGCCGGCGACATAGCCGATGAAAAACTGTCCGAGGATCTGGTGAAACTGGCGGCGGAGAAATTCAGCCGGCTGGATATCGCCATCAACAACGCCGGTATTGTCCAGAGTTCCGTGCGCCTGCCGCAAGTGGCCTCCGACGAGGCGCGCCGCGTGCTGGAAATCGACCTGCTCGGCGTCTTCTACGCCATGAAGCACCAGATTCCGCAGATGGAGCGGCAGTTCAAGGCCACGGGCAAGGGCGGCGTCATCGTCAACATCGCCTCGGTTGCCGGCCTGGTCGGCGCGCCGAAACTGTCGGTCTATGCCGCCGCCAAGCATGGCGTGGTCGGACTGACCAAATCGGCGGCCGCCGAATACGCCACCAAGGGCATCCGCATCAATGCCGTCTGCCCGGCGCACACGCGGACCGCCATGGTCGACGGTTTCGTGCGCATGTCCGGCGCGCCGGAAGCCGCAGCGCTGGCCGAACTGACGCGCGGCGTGCCGATGAAGCGGGTGGCGGAAGTGGACGAAGTCGTGACCGCCATCCTGTTTGCCGCCGACCCCTCGAATTCCTTCATGACTGGCCACACACTGGCCGTGGATGGCGGCGTCGGTGCAATTTGATAGCCCCGATTTGGCAACCCCAGATTTGATAACCCCCGATTTGGTAACCATTGCCGGTGGGGAACCTACGGCGCCCTTGTTCGTTTCCGTACAGCGTATATAATTTAGCCAACACCCACCACATGAAGGCAGACTCAAGTGCCGCTGAGCGTCCAGAAACGCCGCGAGAAACAAAAGGCCGAACTGCGTTCCGAACTGCTCGACGCAGCCCACAAGCTCGTCAAGGAAGAGGGCTATGAAGGCCTGACCATCCGCAAGTTGGCCAAGCGGGTCGGCTATGCTCCGATGTCGGTCTATTCCTACTTCGCCGACAAGCAAGACATCCTGTTTGCGCTGGCCGAGGATGCCTTCGAAACACTTGCCCGCCGCATCGAGGAGCATCCTTCCGACGATCCGATCGAGGCCTTGCGTGCGGTGATGACCGAATATGCCGCCTTCGGGCTCGGCAACCCCAACGAATACCGCACCGTGTTCATGACCGAAAAGACCAAGCTGCCGGAAGGCAGAAGCTATGAGGACATGGAAGAGGCCAACCCGGCGATGAAAGCGCTGATATCTAGGGTCGAGGCCTGCGTTGCTGCAGGCAAGCTGCAGGGCGATCCGCGCGCCATCGCCACCATGCTTTGGGCAGTCGGCCACGGCACCATCTCGCTTTTGATCACGTTCCCGTTCTACCCCTTCGGCGACCCGCAGGCTTTCGTGACGCGGATGTGCGATTTCACACTCGCCACGCTCAGCACCCAGAATGTGCCGCCGCTGACCGAGACCCCGGCCGACTGCTGAGCATCCCCGCCCCTCCAATTCAGCGTCCGGCCTGACAGCTTCGGCTGTGTCAGTGCGCCGTAATTTTCGGCATTCAAAAAAATTTGTCGTACGCGTACGTTTTCCGACTTGAAAACCCATCTCGGTGGACGTATGTGTACGTTGTATCGTACATGTACGAAAAAGTTTAACCGATGGAGACTGACATGAACAAGACCCTTCTCGCCCTCGCCACCGTGCTGGCTCTCTCCGGCTCGGCTTTCGCCGCCAACAACACACACTCGACCAAGCAGGCCCCCGCCGCCACCTGCGTCGACACCACGACCAATGCCAAGCTCGATTGCGCCGTGACCGGCTCGGTCGAAAAGTCCGACGTCAAGGCCAAGAGCCCGCGTCTCGGCATCGAGATCAACCCATGGATCGTGCCGAGCACGTTCTAAGTTGATCGGGCTCGACCACAGCACAACGACTAATTTAAGGGCGGCAGGATAATCCCGGCCGCCCGTTTTTTCCTCAGCGCAAGCCGGCTTTTCCTGAGTTCAAACCTGGCGTAGCCGAACGGGTTATTTCTTGCGCGGTTTGCGACCCGGCACCGTCTTAGCCTTGCCGGGTCTTGCCGGCGCGCCTGGGATGGCGGTCGAGGTGATCGACACCGGATCGCTGGCCGGAAACGTGTCCTCGAGGCCTTCCTCGAGTTCCTCTTCGGCAGTCACCTCGTGATGCTGCTCATGTTCGAGTGAGCGCACGGCGGACGTCTTGCTAGCTGACTTCGGCGGCGCTTTCGACGGCATCGTATGTTCTCCCTGATGGGGGAAGCAGAACGGCTTGACCCGTCAAACGTTCCTACGCCGCCGCGTCGCTGGCTGCTTCCGACAGGAAAGTAAAGACATAGTCCGAGAAGGAACGCCAGCACTCGACCCGGAAGGCATCGGCTGCCGTGCGCAGCAGCAGGATTTCGCACTTGCCGAGAATGGTGCGCGACGCCGCGCGCACCGGAAAAGCCTCGAGCGACAAATCCTGCGGGCAGCCTGCATTGATCGCGGCGGCCGCCGCCGGGCCGGTGACGGCGAAGGCGACGTTGCGGTGCGAGATGCCGACCGCCGAATGCAATGCGGCAACCCCAGCACAATCGGCCAGCGGATCCTTGCCGGCCTCGTCGATGACCAGCCACTCGTCAGGGCCGAGCCACAGCGCCGTGCGGCCAGCCTTGGCCGCCGAAGTTTTCGGCTGCTTCGGCAAGGTCAGGCCGAGCGCCTTCGACAGCGCCGCGACGGAAGCCTCCGGCGCGCGCAGCGACATGCGCTCCGCCGGCGGCAGCACCTCGACCTTGACATCCGTTGCGGAAACGACGCGTCCAGCCAGGGCCGGGCGGCGCTCGATGGACGGCGCTGCAGCTGGGGCCGTCTTCTTTGCAGCAGCCTTAGCCATTGAGGCGCCCTCCCGTCTCGTCGAAGAACACCATGCCGGTAACCTCCACTTCGATCACCCTGTTCGGCATCGGCACATAGAGCGTGTCGCCCATCCGGTCGCGGCCGCCGGCAACCAGCGCCAGCGCGATCGAGCGACCGCAATTTTCCGACCAGTAGCTGGATGTGACGTGACCGATCATCTTCATCGGGATCGCCTGCTTCGGATCAGCGACGATCTGCGCGCCTTCCTCAAGCACCACTTTCGGGTCCTTGGTCTTCAAGCCGACCAGCTGCTTGCGGCCCTTGGCGACCAGATCGGGCCGCGTCAGGCCGCGGATGCCGACGAAATCGGTCTTCTTCTTGCCGACCGCCCAGTCGAGCCCGGCATCGTTCGGCGTCACCGTGCCGTCCGTGTCCTGGCCGACGATGATGTAGCCCTTTTCGGCGCGCAGCACGTGCATCGCCTCGGTGCCGTAAGCGGCGGCGCCATGCTTTTGGCCTTCGGCCCACAGCGCTTCCCAGACGGCCTGGCCGTGATCGGCCGGCACGTTGACTTCAAAACCGCGCTCGCCGGTGAACGACATGCGAAACAGCCTGGTCGGCACGCCGCAGATCTTGCCTTCGCGCACCGACATATGCGGCAGCGCCTCGTCGGACATGTCGATGCCTTCGACCAGCGGTGCAATGGTGTCTCGCGACTTCGGCCCTTGCACGGCGATGACCGCCCATTGTTCGGTGATTGACGTCAGCCAGACATTCAGATGCGGGAACTCGGTCTGGAGATAGTCCTCCATGTGGTTCATGACACGCGGCGCGCCGCCGGTTGTCGTCGTCACATGGAAACGATCCGGCGCCAGTCGGCCGACGACGCCGTCATCATAGATGAAGCCGTCCTCGCGCAGCATGATGCCATAGCGGCAGCGGCCGGGCTCAAGCTTCTCCCATGGATTGGTATAGAGCAGTTCCATGAACCTGGCCGCATCCGGCCCGACCACTTCGATCTTGCCCAGCGTCGAGGCGTCGAACAGACCGGCATTGCTGCGGACCGCGACGCATTCGCGGTCGACCGCCTTGTGCATGTCTTCGCCCGCCTGGGGGAAATACCAGGCGCGCTTCCACTGGCCGACATCTTCGAACACGGCGCCTTGCGCTTCGGCCCAGGGATGGATCGCGGTCTTCCGTGTCGGGTCGAACAGCGGACCGCGCGAATGGCTGACGATCGCGCCGAAAGTAACAGGCGTATAGGGTGCGCGGAACGTGGTCAGCCCGACCTCGGGGATCGGCTTGCCAAGCGTCTCGGCGGCAATCGCCAGGCCGTGCATGTTGGAGGTCTTGCCCTGGTCGGTCGCCATGCCGTTGGTGGTGAAGCGCTTGACGTGCTCGATCGAGCGCATGCCTTCATGCACCGCCTGGCGGATGTCCTTGGCGGTGACGTCGTTCTGGAAATCGACGAAGGCCTTGACCGTCTTGTCCGGCCCGGCGCCGGGCGCCGCGCCCAGCATGCCGCGCGACCAGCTTTCCGACGCGTCGACCTTCGGCTTTACGCCCTTGGCCACTTTGCCGCCCGCATCCTTCGCCGCCTTTGCGCCGGCCGCATAGGCCTCATCGATCGACGCCGAGAGCCCATCCGTACCGTTGCAGGCGCCGACCGAAACGCAGTCCTGCGCATAGATGCCCGGCACGAAGCGCTTGGTCTCGTCATTGAAGGCGACCTTGCCGCGCGACTGTGAGAACAGATGCACCGACGGCGTCCAGCCGGCCGACATCAGGATGGCGTCGACCGGAATGGTGCGCTCGCCGCCCCCATTCTTCGGCTGCACCGTCATCGAGGTCACGCGCAACTTGCCGCCGGCGCGGATCACCGCGCGGCCGAAATTGACCTCGATCCCGAGCGCCCTCGCCTCGTCGATCACAGGTCCGGTCGGATGGTCGCGCAGGTCGACGATCGCCGCCACGTTGACGCCGGCCTTCTTCAGGTCGATCGCGGCGGAGTAGGCCGAGTCATTTGCGGTGTAGACGCCGACATTTTTGCCGACCGCGACACCGTACTGGTTGAGATAAGTCCGCGCCGCCGAGGCCAGCATGATGCCGGGCCGGTCATTGTCAGCAAACACCATATGGCGTTCGATGGCGCCGGTCGCCAGCACCACGCGCTTGGCGCGTACCTGCCATAGGCGCTCGCGCGGCAAATCGTGGCCGGGGTTTTGCAGATGGTCGCTGACCCGCTCGACCAGGCCGACGAAGTTCTGCGCGTAGTAGCCGAACGCCGTCGTCCGCGACAAAACGCGGACATTGTCCAGGGCGGTGAGCTTGGCCACCGCGCCTTGCGCCCAGGCATAACCGTCCTGGCCGTCGATCTTCGCCCCGCTCTCGAAGCGCAGGCTGCCGCCGAAGCTGGCCTGTTCATCGGCGAGGATGACACGCGCGCCGGTTTCGGCAGCGGCGAGCGCTGCCGCAATGCCGGCCGCACCGCCGCCTAGCACCAGTACGTCGCAATGCGCATAGCGCGACGAATAATGGTCGGGATCTGGCTTGTCAGGCGAAACGCCGAGGCCGGCCGCGGCGCGGATCTTCGGCTCGTAGAGGCTCTTCCAGGCCGCCTTCGGCCACATGAAGGTCTTGTAGTAGAAACCGGCCGAAAACAGCGGCGATGCAATGTCGTTGACCGCGCCGACGTCGAAGGCGAGCGACGGCCAGCGGTTTTGCGAGTTGGCGACGAGCCCGTCATAGAGCTCCTGCACCGTGGCGCGGATGTTGGGCGCCTTGCGTGCCGCGTCGCGCTTGACCTCGACCAGCGCGTTGGGCTCTTCCGCTCCGGCCGACAGGAAGCCGCGCGGACGGTGATACTTGAACGAACGTCCCACCAAATGCACGCCATTGGCAAGCAGCGCCGAGGCCAGCGTGTCGCCTTCGATGCCGGTGTAAGACTGGCCGTCGAAAGAGAACCGCGCGGTCTTCGCCTGGCTGAGACGGCCGGCGCTCGAAATGCGGAACGCGCCGCTCATTTGGAAGCCATTTCGTTGGAGTTTTTGGGCAGCTTGGACGGTTTCGGCTCGCCGGCTTTGTAAGTCATGACGAACTTGTCGGTGACGGTGTCGCGCACCGCATTGAAGAAGCGTGAGCAGCCATGGATGTGGCGCCAGCGCTCATAGATGATGCCCTTGGGGTTCGAGCGGATGAAGAAGAACTTTTCAAAATCGTCGTCGCTCTCGCCCGCCATGTTGGCCGAACGCGCAATATGCGCCTCGCCGGCGTTACGGAACTCGAGCTCCGGGCGCTCTTCCTCGCAATAGGGGCAGCGGATGAGAAGCATTATCGTTCGTTCCTACAATTCGCCGTGGCCGACATGCGCGCCGGCCGGTTGGTTGCAAAGCCTCTGGCCCATCGCAGCAAAAGGCGCGACGAGCCGAATGCGCTCCTCTACACTTGCGGCGGGGCGAAACAGCTCGCGATACGCCATGTTGCCGATCGTGAGCTGAAACGGATCGGTCGTCACGATGACGCTGCGCGCATCGAATGTGTCGTCCTCGCCGAGATCGGAGGGCCTGTTCTCCATGAAGATGACCACCTTCTGGCCACCGCTCCACACGCATGCCAGAATGCCGGCGTCGATCGAAAACGGCCAATTGGCTTCGTTGCCGGCGCGGCTGATCGGCTGCGTCCGCACCTCGTCCGGTGACGGAAAATGGAACAGGTCCTGCTCCCCCGCCAGCACCAGCGGCACCGCTACAGCCAACTCCACCATCATCAGTGCGCCACCGCCGCCGCCGCTGCCTCGTCGATGAGGCGGCCGGTACGGAAGCGCTCGATGGTGAAGGGCGCGTTGATAGGATGCGGATCGTCCTTGGCAATCGTGTGGGCAAAGACATGGCCTGAGCCGGGCGTTGCCTTGAAGCCGCCCGTGCCCCAGCCGCAATTGACGTAGAGGCCGGGCACCGGCGTCTTGGCCAGGATCGGCGAACGGTCGGGCGTCACGTCGACGATGCCGCCCCACGAGCGCAGCATCTTCATGCGGGTGAAGATCGGGAACATCTCGCAGATGGCGTCCAGCGTATGCTGCAAAATATGCAGGCCGCCGGTCTGCGAATAGGAGACATACTGGTCGGTGCCGGCGCCGATCACCAGCTCGCCCTTGTCGGACTGCGAGATATAAGCGTGCACCGTGTTCGACATAACCACGCACGGCACCACCGGCTTGACCGGCTCCGACACCAGCGCCTGCAGCGGATAGCTTTCCAGCGGCATGCGCACGCCGGCCATGTTCATGATCACCGAGGAGTGGCCTGCAGCCACCACGCCGACCTTCTTGGCGCCGATGAAGCCGCGCGTCGTGTCGACGCCCATGACCGCGCCATTGGCCGCCCGCTTGACGCCGGTGACCTCGCAATTCTGGATGATGTGCACGCCGCGCGCCGAAGCGCCGCGCGCATAGCCCCAGGCCACCGCATCGTGACGCGCCGTGCCGCCTCGCCGCTGCAAGGCGGCGCCGACGACGGGATAGCGCGCCTGCCTGGAAATGTTGAGCGGCGGGCAGAATTCCTTCGCCTGCTCAGGCGTCAGCCATTCATTGTCGATGCCGTTGAGACGGTTGGCATGGACATGGCGCTTCAGCACCTGGATGTCGTGCACATTGTGCGCCAGCATCATGACGCCGCGCGCCGAATACATGACGTTGTAGTTGAGTTCCTGGGAGAGCCCATCCCACAGCTTCAGCGCATGGTCGTAAATGCCGGCGCTCTCGTCGTAAAGGTAGTTGGAGCGGATGATGGTGGTGTTGCGCCCGGTGTTGCCGCCGCCCAGCCAGCCCTTTTCCAGCACCGCGACATTGGTGATGCCGTGAACGGTGGCGAGATAGTAGGCGGTGGCCAGGCCATGACCGCCGGCGCCGACGATGATGACGTCATATTCCTTCTTCGGTTCCGGCGAGGACCATTGTTCCTCCCAGCCCTTGTGGCCGCGCATGGCCTCGCGGGCGATGGCGAATACCGAATATTTTTTCAACGTTCCAGCCTCGCAAATGGCGGTGGGGTATTTTACGCAGCCCCGGCGCGCGAGGTGTATCACTAGCGAAACGGCGCTTCCACCCTTGCGCTGTTTGCGACGGCGCTTGCCGTTTTGCGCCGCGGTGGAAAAGACCTGCCCGGGCTGGCAGGCATGGCTGCGTTCGGACACACTGGCGATCGCGAGACTCTGGAGGACGAATATGGGCAACGCCTGGTGGAATCTGACGTTGCGTTTCCTGCTGGAACTTGCCGCCTTGCTTGGCCTCGGCTTTGCCGGCTGGAGCCTCTCCGGCGGATGGTGGCGCTGGCTCTTCGCCTTGGCCTTGCCGTTCATTGCAGCTGCGCTGTGGGGAACCTTCGCGGTGCGCGGCGATCCGAGCCGGTCCGGACGCGCGCCGGTTCCTGTACCAGGCGCAGTCAGGCTGGTGCTTGAACTGGCCATCCTGTTTGGCGGTGCAGCCGGATTCTATGCCGCCGGTCACACGACCACGGGCGTTGTCATCACGCTGCTCATCGCCATCAGCTACGCATTTTCGCTCGACCGCCTCGGCTGGCTGCTGAAGCAATAGTCCGGCGCGCGGCGCTTGTGCCGCTGCGAAGCCATTCAGCAAGTCGAGCACGTATCGGGTGGCTAGCACCGTCCCGAACTGCGATCAACATCCCGGTTGCCGGCACAGCCGGCGCGATGAAAGGATGTAAAAAATGTTCGCACTCACCAATAAAATAGCGATCGTCACCGGCGCCAGTTCCGGCATCGGCCGCGCCACCGCAAAACTCTTCGCCGAAGAAGGCGCCAGGGTCGTCATCGCCGCCCGCCGCCAGGCCGAACTCGATGCGCTGGTCGTCGAAATCGAGGACGCCGACGGCACGGCAGTCGCGCTTGCCGGCGATGTCCGCGACGAAGCCTATGCAAAAGCCCTCGTCGATCTCGCCGTCGAAAAATTCGGCGGGCTCGATATCGCCTTCAACAATGTCGGCTCCGTCGGAACGATGGGTCCGATTTCGGAACTGTCGCTGGACGGATGGCGCGAGACGCTCGACGCCAATCTGACCAGCGCCTTTCTCGGCGCGAAATACCAGGTGCCGGCGATGGTCGAACGCGGCGGCGGATCGCTGATCTTCACCTCGACCTTCGTCGGTCACACAGTCGGCATGCCGGGCATGACCAGCTATGCCGCGAGCAAGGCCGGACTGATCGGCCTGACGCAGGTGCTGGCCGCCGAATACGGCCCCAGGGGCGTGCGGGTCAACGCGCTGATGCCGGGTGGCACCGACACGCCGTCGGCAACATTCAAGACGCCGGAATCACGCGCTTTCGTGGAAAACCTGCATGCCTTGAAACGTGTCGCTGTGCCTGAAGAGATCGCCCGCGCTGCGCTCTTCCTGGCATCGGATGCGTCGAGCTTCACCACAGGATCGGCGCTGTTTGCCGATGGCGGCGTCTCGATCACCCGGACGTGAAGCATTTCGCGGGTCATCGCCCGCGCCGATCAGCCATAGAACCCGAAACCGGACTTGCTTTTTCCACGCGATTTGGCGATTCGCTTTCGGGTGAGGAGGACGGACATGCTGCTGATCAGGACCTATGTCGCCCAGAGCGCAATCGAAGGCGTCGGCGTGTTCGCCGCCGAGCCGATCAGGAAGGGCGCCTCGATCTGGCGGCTCGATCCGGATTTCGACCGGCTGATCCCGATGGACAAATACGAGGCGGCGCCGCCGCACCTCAAGGAATTGCTCGACCGCTATGCCTATCCGAGCCCCGACCGTCCCGGCTTCATGGTCTATGAAGTCGATAATGGCCGCTTCATGAACCACGCCGAGCGGCCGAACACGGATTTTTCGCAATATGGCGGCGCCACCGCCACTCGAGATATATCAGCCGGCGAGGAAATTACCTGCGATTACGGCGAATTCTTCGAGGATTTCGCACGGCTCCATCTGGCCAGCGCCTAGTTGGCGCCCTATCTCGGGGCTGCCGTGGCAAATTGGCGGTTGTCCTTCATTTCCAGTGTGGACAGCGCGGCCTGATTCTGCTATCAGCCGCCACAATTCGTGGTGTAAAGCGCCGCGGAGGCATGTGGCTATGGTCACTTGCCTGTTGATATCAAACCCGAAAGACAGGATTGCCCGTGCAGGTACTCGTCCGCGACAATAACGTTGATCAGGCGCTTCGCGCTCTCAAGAAGAAGATGCAGCGCGAAGGCATTTTCCGCGAAATGAAGATGCGCGGCCATTACGAGAAGCCTTCCGAGAAGCGCGCCCGTGAAAAGGCCGAAGCCGTTCGCCGCGCCCGCAAGCTGGCCCGCAAGCGCGCCCAGCGCGAAGGCCTGCTGCCGATGACGCCGCGCCCGGTTGCTGCCGGCGCCGCCGGTGGTCCTGGTGGTGCTCCGCGTCCGCCGCGGTTCTGACGCCAATTTTTCGTCCTTTTCGAAGGATACTCTGAGGTGGCGCGATGCGGAATCGCCGCCACCTTTTTGTTTGGAGCGCCGCCATTCTGTTGGAGGCCGTTCCCTTGAACGCGCAAACGGCGTTCTAGATTTTGTTACGAGAATCTGTGACCCGGCCCGGAGGGGGACCTGGACGGCGAGGCTGAAGTGAGGACAGGGCAGACATGAACGCAATCGGCGTAGAGCGCAGAACCACAATGCGCGGTTTGGCCCTGGCGGCAGCCCTGATGTCCGGCCTGGTGCTTGCCAGTTGCCAGAGCGTTCCGACCGGCGAATTCAACAACATTGACAAGGCGCAAGGCTCGAGCGAGAACATCTCCTCGCTGTCGGCGGTGATCCAGCGCAATCCGCAGGATCCGGAAGGCTACAATGTGCGCGGCTCGGCCTATGGCCGTGGCGGCCAGTATCAGGCGGCGCTGAAGGATTTCGACACCGCCATCCAGCTCAACCCGAATTTCTACCAGGCCTATTCGAACCGGGCGCTGATCCAGCGCTTCCTCGGCAACCAGGCGGCCGCCCTTGCCGACTACAACCGCTCAATCCAGATCAATGCAAATTATGACGCCGCCTATATCGGCCGCGGCAACCTTTATCGCAAGGCAGGCCAGACCCAGCAGGCCTTCAACGATTTCCAGAAGGCGATCCAGCTTGATACGACGGATGCGCGCGCGTACCACAATCGCGGCCTGATCTATCAGAGCCAGGGCCAGCACAAGTTTGCCATCGAGGATTTCTCGACCGCCATCTCGCTGGCGCCGGACGCCGCCGAACCCTACAACGGCCGCGGCCTCTCCTATCTCGCCATGAATGACGAGGACAACGCCTTCTCCGACTTCAACATGGCCATCAAACTCGACGGCAAGAACGCCGAAGCCTGGTCCAACCAGGCGCTGATCTACGAGCGCCGCGGCGACAAGGTCAAGGCCTCGAAAGCCTACCGCGAAGCCGTCCATCTCGACCCGGCCTACCAGCCGGCCAAGGACGGCCTGTCGCGCACATCGGGCGCCACCGCCGGCTGAGATGCGGCCGGCGCGCCGCCATCGGCGGCCTTTTATAACAACGTTCCATTCCTGATGCAGTGCGCCGCGTGAGCGGTTTCTCCCCGGGAAAGCGCAGAGCCCGTCCCCTAGGGATTGCGTATCCAGAAAACCCCACTATCACCCAATCTTAACCACCGGGGGCAAAGCGTTAACCCCTGCCTTGATCGCGCCAAGTTTTCAGCGGAACGCTCCGGGCCATTCAACCGTTGTTGAAGGCATTTTTCGAAAGGACTGACCCATGATCAAGAAAATCATCTGTGCCGCGGCACTTGCCACGACGCTGCTTGCCGTTCCCGCCAGCGCCGGCAAGCTTCAGCTCGGCACGCTCGATTGCACCATCGACGGCGGCGTCGGTTACGTCATCACGTCGAACAAGGGCGTCGACTGCACGTTCCGTCCTTATCACCATGGGCCGTCCGAGAAATACACGGGGATGATCTCCAAGCTCGGCGTCGATCTCGGCCAGACGCATCAGGGCCAGCTGGTGTGGGCGGTTCTGGCCGCCACCCGCGGCCATGACGAGGGCGACCTTGCCGGCCATTATTACGGCGTCAACGCCGAGGCGAGCGTGGTAACCGGCGGCGGCGCCAATCTGCTGGTCGGCGGGCTCGACGGCGCCTTTGTGCTGGAGCCGCTCAGCGTCCAGGCGCAGACCGGCGTCAATGTAGCGGTCGCCGTGACCTCCCTGGAGCTGATCCACTCGTTCAAGTAAGCATCGGCAAATAAGGATCGACTGATCCCTCTACGCGCGGCGCGGAACAGGTTACTGTTTCGCGCCGTATGCTTTTTGGGGGATCCGCCGTGCTGAAACCAGCCATCGCCGCCGCTATCACCATCATCTGTACCGCCCAGGCCCAAGCGCAAGACCAGGGCATCGAACTCGGCGTGCTCGATTGCGCCATCGGCGGCGGCACCGGCTTCATCTTCGGCTCCAGCAAGGATCTGAGCTGCACCTTCACGCCGGCCGACAAGAGCTTTTCGCCGGAAGCCTATTTCGGCGCCGTCAACAAATACGGGCTCGACATCGGCACCACCAAGCAGACCGTCATGCAATGGCTGGTGCTGACGCCGCTGAGGAACATCTATGCGCCCGGCGCGCTGGCCGGCGACTATATCGGGGCCAGCGCCGAAGTGACGGCGGCGGTCGGCGCCGGCGCCAATCTCCTGGTCGGCGGCTCCTCGCAGGCCTTCACCCTGCAGCCGCTCAGCCTGCAGCCGCTCAGCCTGCAGACGCAGACCGGTATCAACATTGCCATCGGCGTCAGCCAGTTTCAGCTGCGCAGCATTGAGAACTGACCGGCGCATCAAGCGGAGAGGTTTCCGGCCAATCTCGACCGTCTGCACTTCGATAAAAAGCCACTTGAGCTCAACTGCGCTTGAGGTTTTACAACTCGCCTGACTGAAACAGCGCGCATGGCCCCGCCGGAAAGCCCCCACTGGCTTCTGGCGCCATGCGCCGGCATCGAGATATGCAAATGCAGGGTAAAAGAATGACTGAAATCACCAGCAACAAGGTCGACTGGCGGGCATTGTGGGCAAGCGGCGACCTCGCGCGCTTCTGCTTCATCAGTCTCGGTATCCTGCTGCACGCCACCAACGAGACGATGGTGGCGACGGTCATGCCGGCCATGGTCGGAGACCTCGCTGGTGTGCAGTTCGTCGGCTGGTCGCTGGCCGTCTACGAGCTCGGCGCCATTGTCGCCGGCGCAGCGGCCGGGCGGCTGGTCAGCTATGTCGCGCTACGCTCCAACGTCACGGTCGCCGCTCTGCTCTATGCCGTAGGCGCCCTGATCTGCGCCACCGCGCCGTCCATGCCGGTGTTTCTTGCCGGCCGTCTGGTCGAGGGTCTCGGCGGCGGTGCGCTGGTGTCGCTGGCCTTCGTCTCGGTCGAGCGGCTGTTTAACCGCAACATCTGGCCACAGCTGTTCGGCATCATGTCGGCGATCTGGGGCGTCGCCGCCTTCAGCGGCCCGATGCTCGGCGCGATCATGGTCGAGCTCCTGTCCTGGCGCTGGGCCTTCGGCGTCTTCGTGCTGGGTGGCATCGCCATGGCATCGGCAAGCTTCATCGTCCTGAACACGCCGGAAGCGACGAAGCCGCAAGCCGCCGCCGGCACCTCGCCGCCCTTCCCCTATGCAGCACTTGGCTGCCTCGCCATCGCCGTCGTGCTGATCGCCACCGCAGGCGTCGACGTCGCCTTGCTGCGCTCGTCGCTGCTGCTGGCCCTCGGCCTCGCCGGCCTGGCGCTGTTCGTTTTCGTCGACGCCATGAAGCCGCAATCGCGACTGTTCCCGTCGGGCCTGTTCTCATGGCGCTCGCCGGTCGGCAGCGGCATGAGCATGGTTGCCGCCTTCTCGGTGGCGACAGTCTCTTTTTCCATCTACGGGCCGCTTCTGCTTACCACGCTGCACGGCATCCCGATCCTGACCACAGGCTACATCATCGCCGCCGAATCGATCGCCTGGTCGATCCTGTCGATCGCCGTCGCCAATGCGCCGCTGCAGCGCGAACGGCAGATCCTCGTCATCGGCGCGCTGATGATTGCAGCCGGCCTCGCGGGTTTCGCCTATGCCATCCCCGCCGGCTCGATCCCGCTGATCCTGCTCTGCGCTTTGTTGCAAGGCGGTGGCTTCGGCGTGTCATGGCCCTTCCTGACCCGCATCATCGTCGCCTCGGCCCGCGGCGGCGAGCAGACGATCGCCTCGGCCGCCGTGCCGACCATGCAGCGCATCGGCTACGCCGTGGGCGCCGCCATGGCCGGCATCATCGCCAATGCCAGCGGCTTTTCGGACGGACTGAACCGCGAGGCAGCAGCGCACGTCGCCGGCTGGCTGTACCTGGCCTTCGTGCCGCTCGGCATTGTCGGTTGCCTGGCGGCGGTGAAGATGGCTTTGGAGGCACGCCGGCCGCAACTGGCGCCAGGCTGAGGGCACGGCCGATCGAGAATTTGGCGACAGCATTCCGCCGGCGCTGTCGGCGTCAAATGCCCTCGGCCACAAGGCTGCTTGCAAGACCATGGCCTGCCCGATTGCGGAACCGGCGGCCGCTCAGGCTTGCAAACGCTCGGCGATGAGCGCGGCGAGCCGCGCCGCCACCTCGCCCTTGCCCATCTCAGGCCATTCCTCGACACCGTCCTTCGAGACGATGCGCACCTTGTTGCGGTCGCCGCCCATGACGCCGGTGGGGCCGACGCCGCTTTCATGCGAGACATCGTTGGCGACAATGAAATCGGCGCCCTTCTTCTTCAGCTTGGCCTCGGCATTCGCAATCAGGTCCTGCGTCTCGGCGGCGAAGCCGACAACCAGCCCCGGCCGTTGCCCGTGATGACCAACACTGGCGAGAATGTCGGGGTTTTCGACCATTTGCAGCGCCGGTGGGCCCTGGCCCGCCACCTTCTTGATCTTCTCGCCGGCCGTGCCAGCGGTGCGCCAGTCGGCGACGGCAGCTACGAAGACCGCGGCGTCCGCCGGCAACAACTGTTCGACGGCCGCCTTCATCTCGGCCGCGGTCTCGACATGTGTCGTCACAACGCCGGCCGGATCGGCAATGCTGACCGGACCGGAGACCAGGCGTACATCCGCGCCCAGTCTCGCCAGCGCTGCCGCAATCGCATGGCCCTGCTTGCCCGAAGAGCGGTTGGCGATGTAGCGCACCGGGTCGATCGGCTCATGCGTCGGCCCCGAGGTGACGATGATCCTGCGGCCGGCCAGCGGCTTCGGCCTGCTGTCGAGCAGTGCCTCGATCACTGCCACGATCTCCAGCGGCTCGGCCATGCGGCCCTCGCCCGCCTCGTTGCTCTCCGCCATCTCGCCCTTGGCCGGGCCGACGAAGGCGATGCCATCCTTGGCGAGCGTCGCCCGGTTGCGGCGCGTCGCGGCATGCGACCACATTTTCGGATTCATCGCCGGCGCCATCAGCACCTTCTTGTCAGTGGCGAGCAGCACCGTCGAGGCCAGATCGTTGGCGTGGCCGTTGGCGAGCTTGGCCATCAGATCGGCGGTGGCCGGCGCCACCACCAGAAGGTCGGCCTCGCGCGACAAGCGGATATGGCCGACATCGTGCTCGTCATTGAGGTGGAACAATTCGCTGAAAACATGGTCGGCCGAAAGCGCGCCGACCGAAAGCGTGGTGACGAACTCCTGCGCCGCCGATGTCATCACGACGCGCACCGCCGCACCGCGCTCGCGCAGCCGGCGGATCAGGTCCAGCGCCTTGTAGGCGGCGATGCCGCCGCCGATGATCAGCAGGATGCGTTTGCCGCCGAGGGTTTTGTGCGTTTTTGTGGATTGACCTCGCTGGGGCAGATCGATGTCAAAACCTCCATGAGGCTCAACCGAGCGGCGGATTGTTGCATAGAGGGTTTCGCTCTCGGGCATGCCGGCTTCCGCCGACAGCACGCTTTTGGCAAGCGCATAACGCGCCTCTTCCTCCATCGACACCCCGCGCGCCGCAGCGCGCTCACGCAATTTCTGCTTCACGTCGTCAGCTAGATTGCGGACAGTAATGGTGCCCATGACTTGCTCCGCGACATCAATAGCGCGATCGCAACGCTAGCACCACAGTTGCTAGCGTTGCAAGCGATCAGAGCAGCTTCCACGCGATATACACCAGCGTCAGCGCGATGACCCACAGCGCCATCCGGCCGGAGCGGGAGTAGTGCGCTTCGGCCTTGCCGATGGCGCGCGATGTCGCTTCGTCGAAGCGCAGGCCGTGTTCGGCCATAAAATCGATCTCGCGCGACAGCCGTTCGGTGCGGGCGGCAAGATCGGGCGCCTGGCGGGCCAGCGCCAGCAGCGCCTTGGCGCCGTCGCGCGCGTCCATCAGCAGGCCGCTCGGCCCGAGATTGCCGGCGATCCACTGGCCGACCACCGGCTCGGCCGTCTTCCACATGTTGAAGGCCGGGTCGAGCGTGCGCGCGACGCCTTCGACCACCACCATGGTCTTCTGCAACAGGATCAGTTCCGACCGCGTGGCCATATCGAACAGTTCGGTGACCTCGAAGAGCAGCGTCAGAAGCTTCGCCATCGAGATGGTTTCAGCCGGCTGGCCATGGATCGGCTCGCCGATCGCGCGAATGGCCTGCGCGAAAGCCGCGACATTGTGCTGACGCGGCACGTAGCCGGCCTCGAAATGCACCTCGGCGACGCGCAGATAGTCGCGCGTGATGAAGCCGTAGAGGATTTCGGCGAGGAACCGGCGCTCCTTCTTGCCGAGCCGTCCGGCAATGCCGAGATCGACGGCGACGATATTGCCATTGGCCTCGACGAACAGATTGCCTGGATGCATGTCGGCATGGAAGAAGCCGTCGCGCAGCGTGTGACGCAGGAACGACTGGATCAGGTTGGTGGCGATCGCCTTCAGATCGTGCCCCGCCGCCGCGAGGCCGGCGATGTCGTTCATCTTGACGCCGTCGACCCATTCCATGGTCAGCACATCGCGCCCTGTGCGCTCCCAGTCGACCGACGGAACGCGGAAGCCCGGATCGTCCTTGGTGTTTTCGCCCAGTTCCGAAAGTGCGGCCGCCTCGAGGCGAAGATCCATCTCGATCTTGGTGGTCTGCGCCAGCGTCTCGGTCACCTCGACCGGCCGCAGCCGGCGCGACGACGGGATGTATTTCTCCTGCAGCCGGGCGGCGAGGAAATAGCTTTCGAGATCCTGGAAGAAGCGGCGGCGCACGCCAGGCCGGATCACCTTCACCGCCACCTTGGTATCGACACCGTCATGCATGGCCTGCGCGGGATGGACCTGGGCGATGGAGGCCGCCGCGACCGGCCCGCCGAACTGCGTATAGAGTTCGCCGATCTTGCGCCCGAGCGAGCCCTCGATCGCCGCCACCGCTTCCGCCTGCGAAAAAGTGTGCATCTTGTCCTGCAGCATGGCGAGGTCGAGCGCCATGTCGTTGCCGACGACATCAGGCCGCGTCGCCAGGAACTGGCCGAGCTTGACGTAGGAGGGTCCGAGCCGGACCACCGCCTTGGCCAGCCGGTCGCTGCGCTCATAAGCGAGTGCGCGGCGGCGGGTGAAGAGCCGGGCCATGCGCCAGCCGAATTTCGGCAGGCCGCCGAGTTCGTCGCCCGGCAATGCTGCGATCACGCCTTCGCGAACCAGCACCCAGCCGGCCCGCGCGAGCCGAAAGGCGGCGCCGACGCTGCTCATCGCCTACCCTGCTGCTGCAAACTGTGGTGCCTCAAAGCTTCCAGCCCGAATGCAGGGCGGCAATGCCGCCGGAATAGTTGCGGAACGACACGCGCTCGAAGCCCGCGCGGGTGATCATGGCAGCAAAGTTCTGCTGATTGGGAAATTTGCGGATCGATTCGACCAGGTAGGAATAGGGTTCGCCCTCGCCCGTCACCATCTTGCCGATCTGCGGAATGGCGTTGAACGACCAGGCTTCGTAGACCTTGTCCAGCAGCGGCATTTCGACCTCGGAAAACTCCAGGCACAGGAACCGTCCGCCGGGCTTCAGCACGCGAAAGGCTTCCGTCAGCGCGACATCGATGCGCGGCACGTTGCGGATGCCGAATGCGATGGTGTAGGCGTCAAAGGTGCTATCGGTGAAAGGCAGTTCCTCGGCATTGGCCTCGACGAAATCGGTGTTGCCGGACAGGCGCTTTTTGTCCGCGCGGTCACGGCCGACGCTGAGCATCGAGCCGTTGATGTCGAGCACCGTGGCATGCGTGTTGCCATGGCTGGCGTCTACAATGCGGAAGGCGATGTCGCCGGTGCCGCCCGCCACGTCAAGCACTTTCCAGCCCGGACGTTTCGGCGGATTGAGCCATGTCACCATGGCATCCTTCCACAGCCGGTGCAGCCCGGCCGACATCAGGTCGTTCATCAGGTCGTAGCGGTTCGCCACCTTGTGGAAAACATCGTTGACCAGAGGCTGCTTGTCGCCTGGCCCTACCTTCTTGAAACCATAGGAGGTTTCCATGCCGCCCGCGGCCGTGGTTCTCTCAACTGACATTATTTTGATCCGTCATAAAACCGGCGGGACCATAGCCGATCGATGCTGCGGGCGCTATTGTTTAAGGCGCGGTGTTCGGCCGCGCTTCCAGGTGGTGGGCTTTACGGCCTGGACTGATGAGACGGGATAACTGCATGCCTTTGAAAGCAGAACTGCACTGCCACATCGAGGGGGCAGCGGCGCCCGAACTCGTCATCCGTCAGGCGCAGAAATACGGCAAGGACACCTCGCTTTATATCCAGAACGGCTCCTTCGTCTGGCATGATTTCACCTCGTTCCTGGCGGCTTATGATTTTTCCGCCGACCTGTTCCGCACCGAGGAGGATTATGCCCGCCTCGCCGACCATTATCTGACCAGCCTTGCCCGCGACGGCGCCATCTATTCCGAGGTCTTCACCTCGCCCGACCATGCCGTCAGGGCCGGCCTGTCGCCCAAGGCCTATACCGATGCGCTCGGCGAAGGCATGCTGCGCGCCAAAGCCAAGACCGGCATCGAGGGCCGCATGATCGTCACCGGCGTACGCCATGTCGGCGTCGAGTCGATCGAGCAGGCGGCGCGCTTTGCGGCGCGCTGCGGAAATCCGCTGGTCACCGGCTTCGGCGTCGCCGGCGACGAGCGCATGGGCGAGATGGAGGATTATGTCAGGGCCTTCGAGATCGCCCGCGAAGCCGGCCTCGGCATCACCATCCATGCCGGCGAGCTGACCGGATGGGAGACGGTGCAGGCCGCACTCGACCATATCCGCCCGTCGCGCATCGGCCATGGCGTGCGCGCCATCGAAAACCCCGATCTGGTGCGGCGCATCGCCGATGAGGGCATCGTGCTGGAATGCTGCCCCGGCTCCAACATCGCGCTCAAGGTCTACGACAGTTTCGCCGATCACCCTTTCCCTGCGCTGCAGGCAGCCGGCTGCAAGGTGACGCTGAATTCTGACGACCCGCCCTATTTCTGGACTTCGCTGAAGCGCGAATACGACATCGCCGCCGAGCATTTCGCCATGAACGAAAAGGCGCTGGCCGCCATCACCCGAACCGCGATCGAGGCGGCTTTCGTCGACAGGAAGACGAAAAGCGCGCTGCTTGCCCGGCTCGATGCGAAGAGGTGACTGGTGACTGGTGACTGGTGATTGGTTTGCCGGCGCTTCGGCCTGTCAACGGCAATGATCGATCCATCGGGACTCGCAAACCTGCTCACTATTCACTATTCACTATTCACCATTCACTGGAGCAACCCATGCAGGGCGTCACCGTCGTCGACCACCCGCTTGTCCAGCACAAGCTCACCATCATGCGCAAGAAGGAGACGTCGACCGCTGGTTTCCGGCGGCTGCTGCGCGAGATCTCGCTCCTGCTCGGCTACGAGGTCACCCGCAACCTCGAACTGACGACGACGACCATCGAAACGCCGATGGAAACCATGGAAGCGCCGACGCTGGAGGGCAAGAAGCTGGTCTTCGCCTCGGTGCTGCGCGCCGGCAATGGCCTGCTCGAAGGCCTGCTCGACCTGGTCCCGGCGGCCCGCGTCGCGCATGTCGGCCTCTACCGCGATCACGAAACGCTGGAGGCGGTGGAATATTTCTTCAAGGCGCCGAGCGATCTCGCCGACCGGCTGGTGATCGTCGTCGATCCGATGCTGGCGACCGCGAACTCGGCCATCGCGGCCATCGACAAGCTGAAGGAGCGCGGCGCCACCAACATCCGTTTCCTTTGCCTGCTGGCGGCGCCCGAAGGCATCGAGCGCTTCACCAAGGCGCATCCGGATGTTCCCGTGTTCACCGCTTCCATCGACCGCCAGCTCAACGAGAAGGGCTACATCATGCCCGGCCTCGGCGATGCCGGCGACCGCATGTACGGAACCAAATGACGGCGGCTGGCAAGGCCAGCTGACATCCAGTCGTTTACCGCCCGTTTACGCAAAGCCGCGGTTTCGGGTTGGCGTTAAAGCGGCAAACACCATGTGCGCACGAGAATGGGCCTTCACGAAGGTCCGTTCATGCTGCGCAAGCTTCTCATTCTGGGCGTGTTCGCCGGAACGTCGGCATCGATCCCGATCGTCTATCAGTCGAACCCGCAGATTCTCGACAACCTGTTGAAGTCGACCGTCGCCGGCAAGCCGTCCGCGCAGCCTCAGCCCGAACTGAACCTGGCCTCGGTTCCCGACAAGCCGGCCGCACCGCTGCCCACCGGTCGCAAGGTCCTGGTGGCGGCCGACGAGCGCGGCCATTTCACCTCCGCCTTCAAGCTCAACGGCCGCCAGGTCGACGGCATGATCGACACCGGCGCCACTTTGGTCGCCATCAACACCTCGACGGCGCGCCGCATCGGCATCTCGCTCAACCCGTCGGATTTCAGCCATCAGGTCAACACCGCCAATGGCGCGATCAGGGCCGCTGTGGTCAACATCGACCGCCTGCAGATCGGCAAGATCAGCGTCGACAACATCCAGGCCGTGGTCCTCGACGACAAGGCGCTGCGCACCAACCTGATCGGCATGAGCTTTTTGCAGCGGCTGGCAAAATACCAGGTCGAAAACGGCACACTGTTGCTGGTGCAGTAGCGCCTTCCGCTACCCGCGCGACAGCACGCGCCGGATGACAGTCTTGTCGGCGGCTGGTTTCGACGCCCCGATCGTATAGGCCGAAAGCACGGCGGCTGCGGCCGCTTCGGCCTCCGCTTGCGTGCGGGCGTGGACGAGCGCCAGCGGCTCGCCGGTCCGCACCTCGGCGCCGAGCGGCAGCAGCCTGGTGATGCCGACCGCATGGTCGATCCTGTCGTCCGGCCGCGTACGCCCGCCACCGAGCCCGACCACGGCAAGGCCGATATCGCGGGTGGCAATGCCGGTGGCAAAGCCGTTGCCTGCCGCCTTGACCGCAAACTCCACCGCCGCTTTCGGCAGGTATTTTTCCGGCTTCTCGACGAAATCGGCGGGACCGCCAAGGGCTGCGACAATACGTGCTATGGGGGCGGCCGGGGGGCGGCCGGCCAGCGTCTCGGCCGCGCGCCTGAGACCGTCCTGATTGGACGACGCCAGCCCTGCCGATTGCAGCATCTCGGCGGCCAGCGCCAGCGTCACATCCTCCAGTCGCTTGTCGCGGAGCCTCCCGGTGAGGAAATCGACGGCGTTGCGCACCTCGACCGCGTTGCCGGCCGCCGACGCCAGCGGCTCGTTCATGCCGGTGACCAGCGCCGATGCCTTCAGGCCGGCGCCGTTGGCGATCTCGACCAGGCTGTTGGCAAGTGCTGTCGCGTCGCGCGACTTCTCCATGAAGGCGCCATTGCCGACCTTGACGTCGAGCACCAGCGACTGCAGGCCGGCCGCCAGTTTCTTCGACAGGATAGAGGCAGTGATCAGCGGCACCGATTCCACCGTTCCGGTCACATCGCGGATCGCATAGAGGCGACGGTCGGCGGGCGCGAGATCGGCGGTCTGGCCGATGATGGCACAGCCGGTCTCGAGCACGGTCTTGCGGAAGCGCGCGATATCCGGCTGGCTGATATAGCCTGGGATGGCATCCATTTTGTCCAGCGTGCCGCCGGTATGCCCAAGGCCCCTGCCGGAGATCATCGGCACATAGGCGCCGCAAGCGGCGACGATCGGCGCCAGCATCAGCGAGACATTGTCGCCGACGCCGCCGGTCGAATGTTTGTCGGTGACCGGACCCGGCAGGTCCGACCAGTCGAGCACATCGCCGGAATCGCGCATGGCGAGCGTCAGCGCCACCGCCTCGTCGCGGTTCATGCCGTTGAAGAACACGGCCATGGCGAAGGCGCCGACCTGGCCGTCCGAGACGCTGCCCGAAGTCACGCCCGCGACGAAGGCCGAAATCTCCTGCGGGGACAGTTTCTGGCCGTCGCGCTTGCGGCGGATGATTTCCTGCGGAAGCATCAGGCAGCGCCCTTCGGCTCCGGCAACCCATCCTGGAACACATGCGCAAGGATCGTCGCCAGCCGTGCGCCGCCGATCGGCGCCATGTCCTTGGTCTCCTGGTGCGACAGTTCCGCCCCGGTCATCCCGGCGGCGAGATTGGTGATCACCGAACAGGCGGCTACGCGAAGCCCAAGGAAGCGGGCGAGAATGACCTCCGGCACGGTCGACATCCCTACCGCATTGGCGCCCATGACGCGCGCCATGCGGATTTCAGCAGGGGTTTCGAAGCTCGGACCGGAAAACCACATATAGACGCCCTTGTGCAGCGCCGTCCCTGTCGCCTTCGCCGCCCGTTCGATCGCCGCGCGCAAGCCGGCATCATAGGCTTCGGTCAGGCCGACGAAGCGGCGGTCGCTCGGCTCGCCGATCAGCGGGTTGGAGCCGGAGAAATTGATGTGATCGGTGATCAGCATCACCGATCCAGGCAGCATGTCGGGATCGACCGAGCCGGCGGCATTGGTAAGGATCAGCTTGGTGATGCCGATGCCGGCAAGCACCTCCAGCGCCGGCCGCATTGCAGCAGCAACGCCGTGCTCGTAGTAATGGGCGCGGCCGGACAGCATCAGCACCGGCGTGCCGGCGAAAAGCCCCGCGACCACCTCGCCGGCATGGCCAGTCACCCCGCTGCGGGGGAAACCCGGCAGGTCGGCATAAGAGATGCGCACGGCATTCTCGACCTGGTCGACAAGCCCGCCAAGGCCCGACCCCAGCACCATGGCGGTGGTCGGCGCCAACCCGTCCAGCCTTTCGACGAGGTGGTCCAGAGCTTCCTTCATATCAGCCAACTCTCACTTCAAAATGTCGCCACGAAACCCGTAGGGCAGCATGTCGCCCATCGTCACGGTCTCGACCACGCCGGTGTTGTCGCAAAGATAGAGCTTCGTGTCCGGCCGGCAGAACTCCGCCAGCCTTTGCCGGCAGCCGCCACAGGGCGAGCATTTCGCCATGCGCGAGGCAATGACGGCGATCTCGACGATCTTGCCGCCGCCGCCCATGATGTAATGGCCGAGCGCCGTGGTCTCGGCGCACCAGCCTTCCGGATAGGACGCGACCTCGATGTTGGCGCCGGTGAAGACACGGCCGTCTTCGGTGCGCAACGCCGCACCCACCGGAAACTTCGAATAGGGCGCGTAGGCCTTGGCCATGGCCTCCTGCGCGGCTTCGAACAGATCATGCGACATTCAGGTGTTCTCTCCGACGATCGTGGTCAAAACCCGGCGCTTTGCGTTTTCGTGGCGCCTTTCGAGCACCGGGCCGCATCTTCGGCTCAGTGCTCCTGGGCGCCCGGATCAACGTTCCTTGACATAAGGCACGCCGCCGGCGCGCGGCGGGATCGCCTTGCCGATGAAGCCGGCAAGCAGGATCACGGTCAGCACATAGGGCAGCGCCTGCATGAACTGCACCGGCACCTTGCCGATCAACGGCAGCGGCGAACCCTGCAGGCGGATCGCCGCCGCGTCGAGGAAGCCGAACAGAAGACAGGCGAACATGGCGTTGACCGGCCGCCATTTGGCGAAGATCAGCGCCGCCAGTGCAATGTAGCCCTTGCCCGCGGTCATGTCCTTCACGAAGCCGCCATTCTGCACCATCGAGAGGTAGGCGCCGGCAATGCCGGTCAGCACACCGGTGCAGATCAGGGCCCGGTAGCGCAGCCAGGCGACCGAGATGCCGGCGGTGTCGACGGCGGCCGGGTTCTCGCCGACGGCGCGTAGGCGCAGGCCGAAGCGGGTGCGAAACAACACCCACCAGGTGAACGGCACCATGGCGAAAGCGAGATAGACCAGGATCGAATGGCCAGAGAGCAGCTCGGAATAGATCGGCCCTATGATCGGCACGTCGTGGATCGCGGCAGCACCAGGCAGAGTGATGGCCTCGAAACGCTCGCCCGGCTGCAGCGCCGGCGTTCGCCCGCCCTGCTGGAACCAGGCTTGGCCCAGAATGATGGTCGAGCCGGCGGCGACGAAGTTGATGGCCACACCGGAGACGATCTGGTTGCCGCGATGGGTGATCGAGGCGAAGCCGTGCACCAGGGCAAAGGCGACCGACATCACGATCGCCATGCCGAGACCGAGGAAGGCCGAATGGAAGACCGAAGCGGCGGCCGCACCTGCAAAGGCGCCGACCAGCATCTTGCCTTCCAGCCCGATGTCGAAAACGCCGGCGCGTTCCGAATAGAGGCCGGCAAGGCAGGCAAGCAGCAGCGGCACCGACAGGCGTATGGTCGAGTCCAGGATCTGCACGATGGCGATGAAGACGTCCATCTCAGGCGCCCTTCCCTTTGAACGCTTCGATGCCCACCGACCTTGGACTGAACGAGGCGAACAGCGCCTGGACGTAGGGCCGGAACATGTGCTCCAGCGCACCGGCAAACAGGATGACCAAGCCCTGGATGATGACGATCATGTCGCGGGAAATCGCCGGCATTTCGAAGGCAAGTTCGGCGCCGCCCTGGTAGAGCATGCCGAACAGGATCGCCGCCAGCACGATGCCGACCGGATGCAGACGGCCCATCAGCGCCACGGCGATGCCGACGAAGCCGGCGCCGGAGACGAAATCGATCGCCACATTGTGCTGGTCGCCCATCACCGGGTTCAGCGTCATCATGCCGGCCAGCGCGCCCGAAATCATCATCGCGATGATGATGATGCGGGTCTCCGAAATGCCGGCATAGCGCGCCGCTTTCGGGCTGTGGCCATAGGTGCGCATCTCATAGCCGAGCTTGGTGCGCCAGATCAGCAGCCAGACTAGGAATGCCATGAGCAGCGCCAGCAGGAAGCAGATGTTGAACGGCGCCGAGCGGATCTTGGCGCCGAACAGTTCGATGATCCAGTTGAGTTTGGGCAGTTCGGCGCCGGCGAGGAAGTTGCGCGTCTGCGGCGCTTGCGAGGCCGCCGGCTTCAACGGCCCGACCAGGAGATAGACCATGATCGACGCGGCGATGAAATTGAACATGATGGTGGTGATGACGATGTGCGAGCCGCGCTTGGCCTGCAGATAGGCCGGGATCAGCGCCCACAGCGCGCCGACCGCGGCCCCGGCGGCGATCGCCAGCGGAAAGGTCAGCCACCATGGCAGCACACTGTCGAAGGCAAGGCAGACCACCGCCACGCCGAGGCCGGCAATATAGGCCTGGCCCTCGGTGCCGATGTTGAATAGGCCGCAATGCGCGGCCACCGCCACCGACAGGCCGGTGAAGATGAAGGTGGTGGCGTAGAACAGGGTGAAGGCAATGCCGGTTCCCTTGCCGAAGGCGCCTTCGACCAGGATGACGGCGGCGCGAAATGGGTTTTCGCCCACGAGCATGACGACGAAGCCGGCAACGATGAAGGCCACCGACAGGTTGATCAGCGGGATCAGCCCATAATCGGCCCAGGCCGGCAATTTTGCGTAAGGCGTGCTCATTGCGCCGCCTCCTGGCGCTCGACACCGGCCATCAGCAGGCCAAGCTCGCCTTCGGTCGCCTCCGGGCCGCGCTCGCCGACGATGCGGCCGGCAAACATCACCAGGATACGGTCGGACAGCGAGCGTATCTCGTCGAGCTCGACCGACACCACCAGCACCGCCTTGCCCTGGTCGCGCATGGCAATCAGCCGCTTGTGGATGAATTCGATGGCACCGACATCGACGCCGCGCGTCGGCTGGCCGACGATGAGAACACCGGGGTCCTGTTCCATTTCCCGCGCCAGCACGATCTTCTGCTGGTTGCCGCCGGAGAAATTCGCCGTCTTCAGACGCGGATTGCCGGGACGGATATCGTATTTCTCGATCTTGTCCTTGGCGTCGGTCATGATGGCGTCGATGTTGAGGAACGGCCCTTTGAGGTAGCGCGGGTCGTCATGGTAGCCGAGGATCGAATTCTCGTTCTCTTCGAAGGCCAGCACCAGACCGACATGATGACGGTCTTCCGGCACATGGGCGAGCCCACGGTCGCGCAACTCGCCGGGATCGGCGGCCCCCGTCAGGTCGATCGGCTTGCCGTCGAGCATGACCGAGCCGGAAACCGCGCGCCTGATGCCGGAGATCGCCTCCAGCAGTTCGGACTGGCCGTTGCCTGCGACACCGGCAATGCCGACGATCTCGCCGGCGCGGATATCGAAGGAGATGTCGTCGACCATGGTGACGCCGCGCTGGTCTTTCACCGTCAGGTTCTTGACGGCCAGCTTGACCGCGCCAGCCTCCGTCTCGCCCTTTTCGACCCGCAGCAGCACGCGCCGCCCGACCATCAGTTCGGCCAGTTCGCCGACTGTCGTCTTGCTGGTCTCGCGCGTCGCCACCATCGTGCCCTGGCGCATGACCGAGACATTGTCGGTGATGGCCATGATCTCGCGCAGCTTGTGGGTGATCAGCACCACCGTTTTGCCCTGGTCCTTCAATTGCCTGAGGATGCGAAACAGATGGTCGGCCTCGGCCGGCGTCAACACGCCCGTCGGCTCGTCGAGAATCAGGATCTCGGCGCCGCGATAAAGCGCCTTGAGGATTTCGACACGCTGCTGCAGGCCGACCGGCAATTCCTCGATGATGGCGTCGGGATCGACTTCCAGCCCGTATTCGCGCTCGAGCCGCTCCAGTTCGGAGCGCGCCTTGGCGATGCTCTTTTTCAACAGCGCATCGCTTTCGGCGCCGAGGATGATGTTTTCCAGCACGGTGAAATTGTCGACCAGCATGAAGTGCTGGTGCACCATGCCGATGCCGAGCGCGATGGCGTCGTTGGAAGTCTTGATCGACGCCGGCTTGCCGCCGACGCGGATCTCGCCGCTGTCGGCCTGGTAGAAGCCGTAGAGGATCGACATCAGCGTCGACTTGCCGGCGCCGTTCTCGCCTACGATGCCGTGGATGGTGCCGCGTGCGATCTCCAGATTGATGTCGCGATTGGCGCGAACGGCGCCAAAACTCTTGTTGATGCCGATCAGTTCGATTGCGGCTTGCGCCATGCAGCCTGTCCCACTCTTATTTTTTTATCGCTTGGTCAAAACGCCTAGCATGATGCCCCACCCGTGCCAATTGGCGGCGCAGTGGCCACTCTCGACAAATCCCGGTGCGCTTGTCAATTTCGAACGTGGCCGCAGACCTTCACATTCACTAATATGCAAGGCTCAACAGTCGCATCATGCTGCAACTGCGTGCACCAGGACCTGGGGAGTTTCGAATGATCATGCCTGTCGACCGGCTGACGACGCTGGAAATCCGCGCCGCCGAGCAGGAAAAGACCATCGAGGAACTGTCGGGCCAGATCGCCGAGCAGTGGACGGCGATCGAACGCATGCAGCGCAAGCTCGATGCCCTGACCGGGCGCTTCATGGCGCTGGAGGAACAATCGGCACCCGACGTGCCGATAACCAAACCGCCGCACTGGTAGCAAGGAGAAGCCTATGGCCAGTGAAAGCGATCGCGTTGCGCGGGCGGGCGATTATGTGCTTGGCCTGATGAACGATCGCGACCGCGAACGTGCCGAGCGCGACCTGGAGATCGATCCCGCCTTCCGCGACACGGTGATGCGGCTGGCCGAGCGCATGCATGTCTTCGACCGTGGTGCGCTATCGGGCGGCAGCGATCGCTGGCGGCTGATCTCGCAACGCATCGCCGAACTGCCGCAGATGCGTGTGGTTGGCCAGGACGAAGCGAAGCCGGTGACCGGCAGACTGGAGCGGAAGCCCTATGGCGTCGTCGGCGTGCATTCGCTCGGTGGCCGACGCGGCGCCGTCATCGCCATCGCGCTGATCATGGTATTCGCGCTGGGTTATCTCGTCGGACAGCTATAGGCCGAGTTCGCGCGACATCAGCAGCATCGGGTAGCCGTCCTGCTCAAACGACTCGACCACTGCCCAACCGAGCCCGGCATAGAAGTCTCGCGCCACCCACGTATAGAGGTAGGTCCTCTCCACACCGATCGCGGTTGCATGCGCTTCGATGGCTGCAACCAGCGCGCGGCCGATCCCTTTGCCGCGGTGGTCGCTATCGACGACCAATCCCGCCAGCCAAGGCGTCAGCTCATGCGCGGGTTCAAGTTCGTGGCGAACCAGCAGGCAGGTCCCGGCCGGGACGTCCCCTATCCGCGCCACAAGCGCCGCCTCGAAGCCATCTCCATTGAGCAACTCGCGAAGCCCGGCGACGTCCTCATTCAACGTTCTTGCGCTGCCCTCGAAAAAGGCGGCGATGCGCAGTCGCGCCACTGCATCAACATCGCGTTCGGTCATCGGTCCGATGGTCGGCTTCACTCTCGCCTCTCAAGTTGCGGCCCCCGTCAAACCCAAAAACAAAACCGCCGGACTCTCGCCCGGCGGTTTCAACTCTAATGGATACAGATCAATACGGGCAGGCGTTGTCGGCGGTGTAGTCGTGCACCTGGATCGTGCCGGCGATGATGTCGGCCTTGGCCTTTTCGACGGCAGCCTTCATCTCGTCGGTGACCAGCGCCTTGTTGTTGTCGTCCATGGCGTAGTCGACACCGCCTTCCTTGAGGCCGAGATTTTGCAGGCCGCCTTTGAAGGTGCCGTTCTTGCCGTCCATGAAGGCGGTGTAGACGGCCACGTCGACGCGCTTCAGCATTGAGGTCAGCACCTTGCCGGGCTGCAGGCCGTTCTGGTTGGAATCGACGCCGATGCCGAGCTTGCCGGCATCCGCCGCCGCCTGCAGCACGCCGACGCCGGTACCGCCGGCCGCGGCATAGACCACGTCGGAGCCCTGGTCGATCTGTGTCTTGGCGATCTCGCCGCCCTTGGCCGGATCGTTCCACGCCGCGGGCGTGTCACCGGTCATGTTCTGGATGACATCGGTCGCACCGGCCGCCTTGGCGCCGCCGACATAGCCGCATTCGAACTTGCGGATCAGCGGAATGTCCATGCCGCCGATGAAGGAGACCTTCTTGGACTTCGAGGCCATCGCCGCCAGGATGCCGACGAGATAGGAGCCTTCGTTTTCCTTGAACACAAGCGAACGGACATTGGGCATATCGACGGCATCGTCGATGATGGCGAAGTTGAGATCGGGATATTCCTTCGCGACCACCTTCAGCGCATCCTCCCAGGCAAAGCCGGCCATGACGATCGGGTTGCGGCCGTCCTCGGCGAAGCGGCGCAGCGCCTGCTCGCGTTGCGAGGCGTTCGACACTTCGAACTCGACATAGGCGGTGCCGGTCTCGGTCTTGAACTTTTCGGCGCCGTGATAGGCAGCCTCGTTGAAGGATTTGTCGAACTTGCCGCCGAGATCGTAGAGGATGGCCGGCTGGACATCCGCGGCGAAAGCCGGAAGAACCATTGCGGTTGCGGCCAGGAGGCCGAGAACGATACGTTTCATGTGATCCACACCCTGTCGGTTATTTTTTTCCGTTACGCGCCGCCCGCCTGCCCGGTTCTCCGGCAGGCATGCGGCATCAGCCAGGAGTGTACTCCCCTCCCGCTCAAGGCAATCTGGCACGGCCCGAAACAAAATTCACGCGGAATTTTGACCTTTTGGAAAAGCATGCCCCCCGTTGGAAAAACATGCCCAATGCGGTGACAGCTGTGGACGATTGCCGCGTTGTCGTCGCAAGTCCGCTGGGACAACCCATCAGCCCGGCGCGAATTCTCCGCCGCGCCGCCGGCGCCGGTAGCCGATCGCATAGAGGATGAAGGCAAGCACCGCGAAGACGGCAAACCCCGGCTGGGCAAGCACCCAGGCGATGCCGCCATCCCATATCATCGGATTGACCTTGGCGCGCACAAAGGTCTCGAAGGCCGCGCGGGTGTCGGGCGAAACCGCCAGCCAGCTCGAATTCAGCGGCGTCATGACCAAAGTGGAAGCCGCCACCGAGCGCGTCGCGTCGAGCACGGCCATGATGACGGCGACCGAGAGTGCGATCATGGCCGCGAGGCGAAACAAAAAACGCAACATCGAAATCTTCCCCGGTCCTCAAGTTCCTCCCGAGGACCTTCCGGTCAAAGGCGAGGAATAGAATGCGCACGCCCGGCGTGCAATCGCCATACGCGAATTTGAAGCCTATCGCCCGCCTATATGGCCACCTTTCGGCTCCGCCGATGGACGAGCCAGACGCCGAGGACGCCGCCGCCAATGGCCCCGACCACCAGCCCGGCAAGGCCGATGAACACCGCGAAGTAGCCGCAGCCGCCTTCGAAACAGCTGATGTCGGTGGCTTCGGCGATCCCCGCGCCAAGCGCGAAGCCGGCGACAGTGCCGACGACGGCGCCGAGGATGATGCCGGCCAACGCGGCGACGATCGAACCAAAGGCTGACGGTGCCTGCGCTTCCGGCCTTGCATAAAAGGCCTTGGCCTCGTCGCGGCGGCGCAGCAGGTAAATGCAAAACAGGCCGATGACGATTTCGGTGGCGGCGATCGCAAGCTCCCTGGCGGAGACGGTGAAATCGGGCACGGTCAGCGCATAGACCTGCTCGGCCAGCCGCCAGGCGATGGTGGTGATCTGCCAGATGGTGAAATGACGCGGAAAGCGCGCGGAACGGCTGAAGGCCAGGCCGAGCAGATAAAGCCCCCACACGATGGTGACGATGTCGAAGGCCAGTCCGCCAAGCACGAAATAGAAGATCCTGTCCGGCACGCCGGAACTCTCGAACAGCCACCGCGCCGAGACCAGCCAGTAGACCGACCATGCCATGACGAAGAGGAGCCAGACCACGGGCACGAAGGACAGCCCGCTGTCCGAACGCCCTGCGGGCGTCAGCCCGCCTGGCATGCCTCCGGCCGGCGTTCCGCTGGCCGGCTGTTCATTGCTCGATGTCATGTCTGGACGTTGCCCTCGCAAAGCCTCCGCCGCACTCGACAGGTGGCGAGGGGCGAAGTCAAGCGCGGCCGGCCCTGCCGCCTTGCCCGTGGAACACCATTCAGAACCGAAGCGCCTTAGAAGCGGAGCCGTTCAACGCCCCGCGAAACGATGCATGGCCGGCAAAGCGAATAGACTGCCGTTATGGCTTGGCATTCGGCGCCGGATCGACTAGATGAGCCCCGCGCCTGTTTAATTGACGGGCGCCGGGAAGGGCATCCGCTGGTTGGCGGTGTCCATCAAGCGGGTCTTCCCGCAAATCCCAAAGGGATGCATCTCCCCAACCCGCGTGGCAAAACCGGCCGGCGCGAATGCAAGGACGGAGAGGTGGCCGAGTGGTTGAAGGCGCACGCCTGGAAAGTGTGTTTACGGGAGACCGTAACGCGGGTTCGAATCCCGCTCTCTCCGCCATTATCAAGCCATTGAAACCGCTGCGATTTCCCTTCCCAGCGGGTGCGGCTGACTTTACTTCACATGCTCGCCCTGGGTTGTCCCGGATTATCTGACGCCTGATCGTCTGTTGCGCCCGCTCATCGCGATAGCGTTGTTCTCGTCCGCCTATATGGCCGAGGTCGTGAGAGCCGGCCTTCAGGCGATCCCGAAGGGGCAACAAGAAGCGGCCAAGGCGCTCGGGATCGGCTACTTCGACATGATGCGCCTGATCGTCCTCCCTCAGGCGTTGACGATCGTCATACCGAGTATCGTCTCGACCTTCATCGGTCTGTTCAAAGACACGACTCTGGTCGCCGTCGTCGGCATCGCGGATTTCCTGAAGGCCGTCGAAACGGCGCGCGTCGATCCGAACTGGGCAGGCCCGACGATCTCATCAACCGGCTACCTCTTTGCGGGGCTGGTCTACTGGAGCTTTTGCTTCGGCATGTCGCGTTACTCGCAATCTGTGGAGCGCCAATTGGCGCGTGGCCACAAATCCTAGGAGGCGCTGATGATGCCGCAAGCAATGCCCGCGGCAAGGTGACTATCAAATGGCTTGTGCAGACACGCCCGCATCGACGCTTGGGCAACGACATATCGCGGGAATAGATTTCGACCAGATCCACGACCGTCAGCAGTTCGGATCCGTCAAATGGGCCAACCAGTGGGACGAGTTCTCTCCCCAGGTCGAGGGCCAGGACCTGCTGTCGCTGTGGACGGCGGATATGGACTTCCGCGCTCCGGAAACCGTCATCGCGCGACTGCGCGAGGCCGCGGAGCATGGCATTTACGGCTACACACGCCGCGATCCGCGCCACTATGAGATCGTGCAATCGTGGTTCGCGCACCGGCACAACTGGTCGCCGAAACTGGAGACCTTGCTTCCCGCGCCGGCGATCATGCCGTCCGTGGCTGCGATACTGCGAACCTTCACCAAGCCCGGTGACGGCGTCATTGTGCAGTCGCCCGTGTACTCGCCCTATTTCGAAGTTGTTCAGGGAAACGGGCGGGTTCTGCTTACGAACCGGCTGAGGCTGCAGAACAACAGATATGAACTCGATCTCGAGGATTTCGAGAAACTGGCGGCCGGCGGTGCCAAGGCATTCCTGCTGTGCAATCCTCACAACCCTGCCGGAATGGCCTGGACACGCGAAGAATTGGCGGCGCTCAACGACATCTGCGAGCGCCATGGCATCCTGGTCATATCCGACGACATTCACTGCGACATAAGGTTGTCGGATCGTCCCCACATCGTCTTCTCCTCCATCTCGGAAGATGCTGCGGAGAAATCGTTCATCTGCACCGCTCCAACGAAGACTTTCAATCTTGCCGGGGTTCCTTCGGCAATCATTTCGGTAGCCAGCAAAAAGCGCCGCGAGGCGCTTCTTGCCGCAATGCAGGCGTCATTCATGGTGAATGCGAACTTTTTCGGCCGCCTGGCTTTGGAGGTTGCTTACAGCAGCGGCGCGCCGTGGCTCGACCAACTCACGCGCTACATCGCCGGCAACATCGATCTGGTTTGCGAGTTCGCCGGTGAACACCTTCCAGGCATCACGCCCATGCGGCCCGACGCATCGTTTCTGGTGTGGTTGGACGCGTGCGCGCTCGATCGCCGAGTGGGTGGGATTCAGAAGTTCTTTGTCGATTGGGCCGGGGTTAATCTCTACGACGGCCGCGTCTATGGGCGTGGCGGCGAAGGCTTCATCCGCCTGAATGTCGGCTGCCCGCGTCCTCTGCTGCGCCAAGGGCTGGAGCGCATGTCCAGCGCGCTGGCATCCCTGTGATCGAGCCCCAGGGTGCTTCGGATGCGAGCCTGGTACTTGATGCCGGCAGCCGGTAAGGAAACGTCCGAGGGCCGACGAGCCGGGTGGCCCGCAAGTCCGGATCCATAACCGTGCCGGACACGACCCTCAAGCCAAAGTCGACATGTCCATCTTGATCGCCGCTACCATTTCACAGCGAACCCGAGCTTGGCGCCCAGGGCGTGGCTATCGCCAAAATCCTTGAGGCTTGTCCGCGCTGTCCCTTCTCCGAAGACTGCGTAGCGGCCGTCCGCCCAGCTCAGCGAGCCACCGAGGCCGACACCGCCCCACAGCGCCTGATTTTCGCTGACCAGTTTCGTGCCAGACACATCGACATCATTTCCGTCGAGGAAGTCGTAGTAAAGGTTGCCGAGCCCGTAAATGTGCGTACGGCTGACTTGCCCCGCTTCGTCCACCCACTGGTCTTCATAGTCCGCGGAGAGGCCGAGGCGGCCAACGAGGCTGTTGCTGCTGCCGGGCGACACGACGGCGCCAAACGGGTCGGTGAACGCGTCGAAGTCGACCGAGGAATAGGCAAGCTGGGCTTGGGGCGTCAGCGACCAGTTGCCGTTGAGGGCGATCTTCTGTCCGGTCTCCACGCTCAGCCCGTAGGCGAAACCGTTGTTGCCGTCCGCAAGCGTGGTGCCCAGCGTGGCCGACCGGATGTCACTGTCGTACCATGTCGCCTCGGCCTGCGCGTCGACGTAGAAGCCACCGCTGCCGAACCAGGTGAGCGTGCTGCCGACGCCGTAGCCGGTGGCAGCGATCGACCCTGCCCCGAAGATCGAGGACACGTCCGACGACGCGGTTCCGTAGTGGGCCGTAATCCCTCCGATCAGGGTACCGGCGTCGCTTTCGTGCAGCAGGCCATCGACGCCGGCCTGCAGCTTCCAGGTGGTCACGTCATAGTTCGTGCCGGAGGTCGACGTCTCCGGCTTGATCTCGGCATGGGCAGCTTCGATGCGCGCCCATATCGCCTTGCCGTCGACCGAGCCCTGGCCTGGCAGGTCCGCACCTTGCGGCGTAGCACCCTCGCCCCACGACCGATTGCCAATGCGTTGCTGCATGGTGCCCAGTTCATTGAAGGCCTGCAGCACCCCTTCATAGGCCTCGTACAGAGGCACGCCGGGCGAATAGAGCGGCTGCGGATCGGGATCGCCGTTGACCAGGGCCGAGCGCAGATACCAGTCGCCATCGGCCGGTGTGCTGACGCCGTTCTTGTAGAGCCTGTATGCGTAGGCGCCCGCGACGACCGCTGCATCGCCTTCGAAGGTATAATTGCCGTCGAGCGAGAAGCTGCCGTTCGAGACGCCGCCGACGTCGACGATCTTGATGCCTCCGACCGTTTGGGCGCCCGACCCGCCGAAATTGACGACCTGAAGGGTACCAGTCCCTGACGTGTTGCCGGCGATCACCAGCATATTGGTCGGCGAACCGTCACCACCGAGCGCCGTGTTGAGGATGACGGCGCCGCCATTGCCGATATAGTCGCCGCTGACGGTAAGTGTGTCGCCTGGGTCGCCACCCGCGATGCGCACCGTTCCGGCGTTGCTCAGCCCCGCAATCGTCTGGGACGTGCCGGCAAGATCGAGCGTGGCGCCCGAGGCGACGGAAAACTGCGAGGAGGAACTGAACGCGTTCGCAGCGCCCGCGGCAAGGGTGCCGCCGCTGACCGTAGTGGCGCCGGTAAAGCCTGAGTTGTCCAACGCAAGCAGCAGCGTGCCTTGGCCGTCCTTGATGAACGTACCGGCGCCCGAGAGCACGCCGGCATAGCTGGCGGAGGCGACTTGGTCGAATGTGAAGGAGGCGCCGGCGCCGATCGCGACATCGCCACCGAAGCGCTCGGCTGCCGAGACGAGGCCGCCTTGATTGACGGTCCAGTCCAGCAGCGACGTGCCTGACAGCGTCAGCACGCCGGCGCCATCCTTCATCATTGCGCCGGTGCCGGAGATATCGCCGGCGAAGCTGGCGTCCGCCGCCTGGTCGAACACGACAGTGCCGGAATTGCCGATGTCGCCACGAATCGAGGTTGCATCGCCGACCAGCGTGCCAGCGCTGACCAACGTGTTGCCGCCATAGCTGTTCGTTCCCGTAAGCGTCAGCGTGCCGGCGCCGGTCTTGGCAAGGCTGCCAGCGCCAGAGATCGCACCGGACAAGGTCAGGTCGGCCACAGTGTCGAAGGTGCCGCCGGCCGACGAAAGCGTGACGTCGCGCGCCGAGCTGAACGCCGCTGTGTTGCGCAGCGTCCCGCCGGAGAGCGTCAGGCCGCCAGCGGCAACGCCAAGATTGTTGTCGGCTGAAACAGATAGCACGCCGCCCAGGACGGAGGTGCCGCCCGTGTAGGTGTTGGCGCCGGACAGCACCAGCGTGCCCGCATCGGTCTTGGTCAGGCAGCTGGTCCCGGTTAGCACGGAGGCGATGGTGGCGGTGTAACCTGCTCCGGCCACCGTGCCGTCGCCGACCCGAATGATGCTCTCGCCGCCAGCGCCATCAAGCGTGATGGCGTCGCCTTCGATGCGGTAGCCATCGGCGGCGAATTGCATGCCCGTAATCGCAAGCGCGCCGGCGCTGCCGTCGGCGATGACGGTGCCGCCGAGCGTCTGGAAGATGGCGAAGCCGGGCTGCGGCTTCATCGCGCCAGTTACCAGGCCGGTGCTCGTCGTCCAGTTCAGGCTTGTCGCCGTCCACGTGCCGTTGCCGCCATCGACCAGATCATTGTTGGCATTGCCGGCCGCGTCACCATCCCAGAAGAGCAAGTCGGTGCCGACGCTGCTGACGAGATTGACCTGGTTGGCGACGGAGGTCTGCACCGTCAGGTCGGCGGCCGTGACACCGGCCGGCAGATTGCCGAGCTCGAGACCATTGTCGGTGAGGGCGCCGCCATAATTGATGAGCCGGTAGACGCCAGGCCCGAAGCCGCCGACATCGGTGATGTTGAGGCTGCCGTCCAGCGTCAGCGCGCCGGTCACCTCGATCAGGTCGTTGACACCGCCGCCGACAATGCCCGCCTGGCCGAGCTCGTAGTCGAGCATAGAACCGGAGCTCAGGCTGAGCGATCCGACCGTAAGCGTGCCAGGGCTGGACCCCGGCGCCAGCACACCGCCATCGGCGACGATCACCGCGCCGCCGATCGAGCCGGAGCCGCCCAGCGTGCCGCCGCTGTTGACCGTCGTTTCGGTGCTGCCGAGCGAGCCCTCGACGATAAGCTTGCCGCTGTCGACGGTGGTGCGGCCGGAATAGGTACTGTCGCCCTTGAGCACCAGGGTGCCGGCGCCCTCCTTGTAGACGCCGCCCACGCCGCTCAGCTCGCCATTGGCGGTCAGCGTCGTACCCGCCGCCGCGCGGAAGTAGCCATAGGCGGAAGTGAGCTTGACATCGCGGCTCATGGCGAAGCTTGCTGTCGTGCCGAGTTCGCCGCCGTCGAGTGTCAGCAGGCCCGTCGCGGCACCCAGATTCTGGTCCGACGCGACCGAGATGCTTTTGCCGGTCCCGACCTTCGTGCCGCCGCTGTGGGTGTTGGCACCGGTCAGCGTCAGCGTGCCGAAGCCTTCGATGTCGACGCTGCCCGAGCCGGAGATATTTCCGCCGAAGGTGTGGGGGCCGAGGTCGAGAAACGAGACTGCGCCGTTGTCCAGGATGTCGCCACGGATCGCCACGGTGTTGCCGGCAAGCGTTCCTGCATTGACGATGTTGCCACCCGTATAGCTGTTGGACAAATTGGTGACGTTGAGGGTGCCGGCGCCGCTCTTGACCAGTGTGCCGGTGCCGGTCACCTGGCCTGACACGTCCAACTGCGTGCCTGCCACCGTGTCGAACCCGCCGGTCGAATTGATCAGGACATTGCGATTGGTGGCGAAGCTGGTGGTCGTGCGCAACGTGCCGCCGTCGAAGGTCAAGCCGCCCGAGAGGGCGCCCAGATTGTCATTGTTCGAAATCTGCAGGATCCCGCCGGACAAGGTCCAAGGCGTGACGGCAGTTGTCGTCCCCGTTAGGGTCCAGGTGCTGTTTCCGGTTTTCTCGTAGAACCCAAACCCGTCATATTTGGCGCCAGCGCCGATCTGCGACACACCGAAACTGGCGCTGATATCGCCACCCAGCTTGAATGTATCCGCGGCGCTGAAAGCGACCACATTGCCTGTGATGGTGGAGCCGGCCTGAATCTCCAGCGAATTGACGCCGCCGGTGAACTGGATGGCTTTGCCGGCTGCCGGCGTTCCGCCACCGGTGCCGACGGCACCGCCGCTGATCGTACCCGCATTGATGACCGCGATGTTGGCGCCCTTGATCCCTGCGGCGCCATCGCCGCCTGCCAAGGAGCCCTGACCGCCACTGCCGCCAACGATCGTCGCACCTAGCTTGTTGATGACGGTTCCACCTGAAAGCAGCAGAACAGCGGCGCCACCGTCCCCACCGCCGCCGAGAACTGTTCTTCCACCGGCACCCCCGAGCAGATTCCCGCTGTTCTGGATTGTCCCGCCGCCCATCAGGACGATGGCAGCTGCGCCGCCGCCACCACCTGCTTGGACCCCAATTGTGGAAAGACTCGTGCCGCCGGTAACGCTGCCGCCCGCCTCTACAAACACGTTTGCGGACGAGAATATGCCGACGCCGCCACCACCGCTGCCGCTGTTGCCATTGGTCCCACCTCGGCCGCCAGTGCCACCACTCACCGATCCTGTGCCAGTGACTGTAACGTCGGCCGTGGCACTGACGCCCACACCGCCACCGCCACCGCCGCCGCTCCTGACGACGCCATTCGTGCCAGGGGAGCCCAAAGCGCCGGCCCCGCCGCTGATGCTGGTTGCAATGGGCCCGTCTGTCGAGATGACCAGACCCGTAGCACCAGTGGCACCGGCAACGCCATTTGGGTTGTTGGCTGTCCCACTTACCGCTCCCGATCCTCCTGGCGCCCCGTCACCCGTCGTGAGGTCAATGCCGCCACCACCGCCACCAGCGGTCGCGCCATTGGCGGCATTCTGACCCGTGGCACTCGCGAGCGCGCCGTCAACGCCACCTTGTCCAGCGCCTGCGCTGCTGCCATTGCCGCCATCGGCCCGAGCTGGCGCGGCGCTCAGCGCAAGGGCAACAGTTAGGATCGTCAAGGCGGAAGTGCCGGAGCGAAGCGACACGACTTGCGGCAAGCGCGCGAGATGCAAAACCCAAAACCCATCACGCGCAATCCGCTCCGCCATGCCTAAGCTCCCTGATTCCTGAGTGCGCGAAGGCAGCATGAAAGCTATTCGCCCGCAAGAAGTTTATAGTCGTGAGAGCTACCAAGAAGCTAACGGTGACCAGTAAAATGAAGTCTGCGACTTTTGAGCGACAGAAAATAGTCAATATTAGATATAGCTTATTAAACAGAGACCTTACGGAATCGCGAGAACAATCTCGCTGCATGAATTTATGCGGAAACGTTCGGACCTCCTGGGCCCAGCCGATCCCATCGGGCGGAGGTGAGTTTCGCCTCTACGGGGGCGATGAGGCGCTAGGCTGCCGCTTGGGCGACCCTCACTATCCTGCAAGAAGTGATTCTGTAATCGACTCCCACTCTGCGTCTAGCTTGCCAGTTGCCACAGGCTGCCCGGCGCGGCAGTACCAGTAGGCTGCATCAGAAAGGTCGCCTTCTTTGCGGTGCAGATAGGCATGAACCCATACAGAGGCCGGATCAGATTCGTTGGCCTGCACACACTCATGCGCCCGCTCCCAATCGCCCTGTCTATCCCACCATAGAGCGTGGAGCGCCATCCCAAGATTCGCCGGGGGCTCTACACCCTGAAGGGTCGCACGGAACTCGTCGACGTCCATAGTTACCTCGCCTCTGGCTACGCCGGTCCTGTCCCGTTCCGTGGAACGAAATGCGCCCTCTGCCGGTGATTTGCTCTGTCGACTTTAGCAATGGCTCCGGCGATCTTTAGCGGCAACGGGGTTTTCGCCCGACAAAGGCCGCATCAAGGGCCCCCAATTGACGAATGCTCGTCGCCGGGCTGCTTCGTGCTTCTAAGCTTCATGGACGGCAGAAGCTGCCACGGAAGCCAAAGGCGCTTCCAGGCTCCATGTTATGCCAAGCGGACCGTGTTCGAGAATTCCCTTCCCACTAACCGCTGCGGGCGCGACCCGCTTCAGCACCACGGTTCCAAAGCCACCTTGTCCGACAGTCTGAACCTGCGGCCCATCGGTTTCGACCCAGGTGAGGTGAAAGAGCCTCGAAGCACCGGAACCGGTGATGCCCCATGTGACCGAGATCCGGCCCTTGTCCCCTGAGAGCACGCCGTACTTGGCCGAGTTGGTCGCCAATTCGTGGAAGGCAATCCCGAGATACTGAACAGCGTTGGGACTGAGCACCAATGATGGGCCCGACATTTCGATCACATCCCCCCGCGGGAAAGGCTCGACCTGGGCCGCCAAAAGGTCACTGATCGTGGCACCCTTCCAATCCGCCGATACAAGCAGGTCGTGAGATCGCGACAACGCCATGATGCGCTCGCGCACCTGGGTTTCAAAGTGTTTTGGCGTCTCCGATCGCTTGTTGGTCTCCCGGATCATCGACAGGATGACCGAATACTGGTTTTTCACCCGGTGGTTGACCTCGCGCATCAGCATGCGGATGCGGTATTCATTCTCCTTCGCCGACGTGATGTCTCGCGCTATCTTCGATGCGCCGGTGATCTGCCCAGTTGCGTTACGCACGGGCGATATCGTCAGCGAAACCGGAACCAGGCTGCCATCCTTGCGCAGGCGGGTCGTTTCGAATGGTTCGACGCGCTCGCCGCGGCGAATGCGTTGGAGGATGCGGGGTTCCTCGTCCTGATGGTCTTCGGGGATCAGCATGGTCACCGACCGGCCAATCGCTTCGTCGGCGGTATAGCCGAAAAGCCGTTCGGCGCCGTGGTTCCAGCTTTTTATGATGGTGTTGAGATCCTTGCTGACGATAGCGTCAAATGAGGATTCCACGATCGCTGACAGGTGCTGCCTGGTTTCTTCGGCACGCTGGCGGTCCGTCAGGTCCAGCAGCATGTTGACGGCGCCAATCAGAGCGCCGTGCTCGTCCCGCAGCGGTGTCGGGTAGGGCAGGAACGGAAAAAACGATCCGTCGGGACGCTGCGCAACAGCTTGCTGATTGCGGACCGGCCTGTTCTCCTTGAGCGCGATGGCCATCGGGCATTCATCGTGCGGCAATTCCTTGCCGTCGGCAGTGAACAGCTTGAACGTCACGCACCATTTGTCCTTGCCGATTTCAGGCTCCCTGCCTGCCAGATCGGCCGCGGCGCGGTTGTAGTAGGTGATCGTCCCATCCTGATCGGTCGTGTAGATGGCGACGGGAAGGCCGTCGAGTATCTGGTGATAGGTACTGTCATGCTGCCTGAGCTCCGAGCGGGTGTGCACCAAGTCGGTTACATCGACCGTGAAGCACCGGGTGTTGATCAGCTTGCCGTCCCGGAAATGTCCGCTTGAGGTGACTTCGACGTGCTTGATCGATCCATCGCTGGCCCTCAATCGCGCCGGATATCTTACGATCTTCTCGCCATTGGCAAGGCGACCCAAAATGTCCTCTATGACGTCCCGGTCGGGATAGAACTCGGCGATGTGGCAACCGAGGTAGTCCTCCGCAGGATAGCCGAGAAGGTCGAGCTCAGCCTGGTTGGCATGCACGATCACGCCGTCTGCGTTCACCAGATGCAGGGCAACGGCGCCGTTTTCGAAGAAATCCTTGTAATCGAAATCCAGACCGTCATTGCTGGACACTCCCGGGTTTTCGAAGGCGACAACATTCGCCTGTGTTGCTTCATGCATCCAAACACCTTTTTCAGTCCAACCAAATATAATGCGGCTTGGATCAGTTGGTTCCCATCACTCGCGATCTCGACCCGCGGCGTACGGGAACTCGATCCTAAAAGGGGCGTAGCCTCGACTCGTCTTCCATCTACAAACGTGCGATCATCTGCTCATGGGCAAACCCTTGGTCCTTGTCGTCGACGACGAAGCCTTGATAGCACTGGATATGGAGTCCACTCTTTCGGAGGCGGGCTTTGCCGTGGCGTTGGCGGCGACATGTTACCAGGCGAAACGTTTTCTTGCGGACCATACCCCCGCCGCAGCTGTCCTGGACGTCAAGCTGTCGGACGGCGAGACTGTTGAAGCGGCAAAAACCTTGGCAGGGCGAGCTGTTCCTTTCGTCGTCTATTCCGGCCTGGGGGTCGAGGAAACCCCCGAAGCGTTCTCGTCTGGCGTAAGAGTGATGAAACCCGCCGGACCTGCAGAAGTGGTCCGGGCTCTCAAAGCGATGACCGCCGGGCAGCAGAAGGCGACGGGATAGCCGTGCTCTGAGCACCTTCGGTCTAAACTAGCCAGGCGCTGCCGGAGCAGCTGCCGCGCCTCACGGAGCAGCGAATTGCGGCCGGTGCCGATCAGGCGAACAAGGTCGCGCCCGTGATCCTCGGTGATGCCGGTCTCCCTGGCAATTGACAGCACCAGTGCTTCTTCCCTTCCACTTTCTTAGGGTCGTACCTTGCCCGTGCTGATCATGCCTTCTCCATCGGCTCACCGCCAGGATCTGAGAGAGACTCATTCCTCGACGCACGGTCAACCTCTTTGTGCCGCGTTTGAGCGACAGAGATAGCGGCTCAATTATTGCGTTGCCAGAAACGATCCTGGCAACAGCCAAGTGGCCGGGTCCGTTCGTACGATAAAGCGCCCCGCGCAGGGACGGCGCCAGCATGGGCCAAATCGACCAGACAGATTGAGCGGTCCTATGCCTCTCCGAAATCGGTTTCGTTTCTTGACGTGGGGTGCCGCTCGTAGTCAACGGGCGGCGGCAGGAGCATGATTTCGGTCTCCTTGCGGCCGAACTCTCGGCCGATCTGGAACGCCGCGTAGATCGCGCCGAGGCGGATAAGGAATCTAAGCATGGGGGTTCTCCTTCGATGTTAGGAACCGCAAGGCCGCGAGATTGTTCCATGGCTTGCGAGTGGGGACGATCTTGCCGTCGCACCAGGCATTCCAGCGCCGGCGCGGCAATCTGAGACATGGCGGTGCGGCTAGGCTGTTGCGGCCGTTGCTTGGGCCGGGATCCGTTTTCGAGGGGCCGGACGGCGTCGATCGCGGCGTTTCGAAACGACTTTGAGGGGAACGGCCGGCGCTGGAGAAAGTGCGCCAAGCACAGCGTTGACCATGCCGTGCGCTACGAAATCGGCGCTGATGTCGGCGGCCAAAGCTTGCCTTTCTTGCCCGACATCGCCCTGCTCCGCGTCTGACCAGAACACGATCCCAATTCTCAAACCTGCCTTGGCGCGCTTCAGTCTGCGGACCAGAAAGCGGGCATGCTTGAGCGAATCCCGGTTCAGGAAGCCGACCACGACGGTGTCGATCGCCTCTAGTTCGAGACGACGAATACCTGCCGGCTCCATATCGACAAAACTGGCCTTCGCCACCGTAGCACCTTGCACCTCCAGCACCTGAGCGAGCATGGCGGCAGCGGCATCGTCGAGTTCGCCGCGACCGCCGGCACAAAGCACCGACATGTCCTTGCCGTCGGGCAGCTCGATCTCTTCCTCTTCGACGCCATCTGTTTCCCTGCTCGCGCTCCCTTCCGCGGTGGTTGTCGGCGCATCTTCCTCGCTTGCCTCTTCCTGTGCATCGTCAGCAAGATTTGCCACAAGAATTTGGGCGCTCGCCGCCACCTGCCTTCGCTGTTGATCGCCCATCACGCCACGCATGCGGTCCTGCTCGCCCAACAGGAGAGCAGGAATGGCGACAGTGTCGTAGAAATCGATCAGGTACTTCTCCTCGAGGATCTCCTCGGCATGGTCAGTTGCCTCGTCGGGATCGCCGGCCAGGAGCCGTTGATAGAGCCGGGCGTGAGCTTCAAGGACGGGCTCGTTGCCAAACAGGACGTCGAGAAATTCGAACTGCGGAACATGTCGCCCGAGGACGACGAGGCAAACTGTCAGCGGCGTCGAAAGGACCAGGCCGAGCGGCCCCCACAACCATGTCCAGAAAATTGCCGCAACGATGATTGCCAAAGGAGAAAGTCCCGTGCGCGAGCCATAGAGCCACGGTTCGATGACGTTGCCGGTTACCAATTCCATGACGACAAACAGTGCGGCGGTCCACAGCACCAGCGACCAGCCGGGCGCAACCGCCAAGGCCAGAAACAAGGGCAGCAGCATGCCGATAACAGGGCCGATATAGGGAACGAAGCGCAGCGCCAGTGCCAGCAACCCCCACAGCAGCGCGTTGGGAATGCCGAGCACCCAAAGGCCAATCGCGATTGGTATCGCGTAGACGATGTTGACCACCAATTGCATGATCAGATAGCGGCCAACCCGTTTGCCGGCATCCTGCAATGCCTGCGTTGTGCGATGGAGGTCGCCATAGCCGACGAGGCGGATAAACCGGTCGCGCAGATCCTCGCGCTCAAGCAGCATGAAGATGACGACGATGATGATCAGGCCAGCTGATGCCAGCGGGCTGATCAACGGTCCGATGATGTTCTGCAATACCTCCAGAGGTCTCTCGCGGGCGACGATCTCGACGGGAACAGGCTCGCGCCGGGGCTTGTCGGCCGCAGGCGGCGCCACATCCTGCTTGTCGATCTCCTGACCGACGCGCTCGATCACCCCGCTCAGCCTGGCAATTATGCCGCCACCAACGCCCGTCTCCTTGAGGGAACGCACCTTGGTCAGAATGTTTGTCTGGTAGACGGAAATGTTCTGAGCAAGCTCGCTTACCTGGGTCGCAACAATGAAGCTGAACAGGCCCAGGGCCGCGAACGCGCCAATCACGCTCAGAAGCACTGCGGGCAGCCGAGGCAAGCCGACACGCTTCAGTGCGGAGACCATCGGCACCAGCGCAAAGGTCAAAAGCAGCGCGATGGCAATGGGAAGGAACACCTCACGACCGAAATACAGCGCAGCTACTGTCGTGACGATGGTTGCCACGGTAGGCAGAGCTGTGCGCGGATGGGCATTGCCTGCCGCAAGAATCCGTCCTAGCCCTCGCTCGGACGATGAGATGTCGTTTCGACGATTGGCAGCCACGTGATTCCCCCCGTTTCCTAGCGATAGTTAGACCCATTCGCCTGCCGGGCAATGTTTAGCAGGGCCGAATACATACGTTTTGCGGTTTTGCGCCCTGGGCGCTGTGCTCTGACGGTTCAGTCGATATCGTCGGAGCCGCAAATCTGTGGTAAAGCCGCCGCCCAACCAACCAAAGGACGACATCTGTGAGCGAACCGACTGTGGCTGAAGCGACCGAAAGTATCTATGCCTCGCTGCGGGCGGACAATGCCGACATCGACGCCCATATCGCGACGCTCAAGGCTGCGCTGACACGAGAGGGCGCAAAACAGGCGGTGTTCGATCCGGCCAAATTGGCCCAGAACAACCGCTCGGGCCGTAAGTTGATGCAGGCTTATTTTCGCCAGCGCGGCGTGAGCGTGAAGTTTTCGGACCAGTAGCGCGCGGCAGCTTGTGGGAACGGCGTCCCAACGGACGGTCCGTATCTCGCCCGCTCCGCCCTGCGGTGGACTTTCGTCGATCCTAGGCGAATGCCCGCATTGCCCTGCCCAGGTCGGTGTCGCCCCCTGCCCCTGCAGCTCTTGACGGAAACCGGTGCCTCCTGTTTGAGGTGGACCAGGACGTTTGCTGCATGGGGAGATGGGCAAGGGTGGGCAAACAGTGAAGCGCGTTCTTCGGATGCTTGCCGCGGCGATCATCGCGTCCGGGGCGACCGGCTGCACGAGCATTTCCTACTACGCGCAGTCGTTGCAGGGTCACGCGCAGATCATGGCCGCGCGCAGGAATGTCGGGAAACTCATCCTTGACCCTTCGACGCCCGAGGCATTGCGCGCGAAATTGACGTCGGCCAGCGCGATAAGACGGTTTGCGACGGATGAACTGGCATTGCCCGAGAACAGCAGCTACCGCAGCTATGTCGACATCCATCGCGACGCCGTGACCTGGGCCGTTTTCGCCGCGCCGCAATTCTCGCTGGCGCCACGAACATGGTGCTTTCCGGTTTTCGGCTGCGTTCCATACCGGGGTTATTTCTCCCGGAAATCCGCGGCTGAAAGCGCTGTCGAGCTTCAAAGACAGGGCCTCGACGTCTATGTCTCGGGCGTCACCGCCTATTCCACGCTTGGCTGGTCGAGTGACCCGCTACTGAGCACCATGCTGCGTCAGGACGACACCTATCTCGCCAGCCTTGTTTTTCATGAGCTGGCGCATCAGCGCCTCTATGTGGATGGCGATTCCGCATTCAACGAGGCGTTCGCCGTTGCCGTCGAAACCAGCGGCGTCAGGAAATGGCTCCGCGCCGCCGGCGACCGGGCCGGATTGCGCCGCTACGAAGCCGATCGCAAGCGCAGCGCCGATTTTCTTGGACTGGTGGCGAAGACGCGCGACGAGCTAAGGCAGGTCTATGGTAGTCCCCGTACCCCGGAGCAGATGGCGACTGCAAAGAAAGCCGCGATCGAGAGGATGCGGGCGCGCTACCGGCAGATGCGCGACAGGCACTGGGCGGGATACCGGGGATACGACGCCTGGTTCGCTGCCCCGATCAACAACGCCAAGCTCGCCGCAACTTCTGTCTACGGTGAACAGGTTCCGGCCTTTCTTCGCTTGTTCGACCTGTGTTCGGGCGACTATCCAAGGTTTTACGCTTCTGTCCGGCGGATCGCGGATTTGCCCAAATCGTCCCGCGCCGAAGCGCTCAAGGCTGCCGACACGTGCAATTGACTTGAACAAGCACAGGCAGGTCCTGATGATCACCCCAGCGACAGTTCCTTCGTCTGGTGTCTCAAAACGAGGCCGACCGCGCCCAGCAAGGCATCGTTCTCGGTGTGCCTGCCAACGATGATGCGCGTGCGCAGCGCGGGAGCGACATCCCGGGACTTGATCAGCGTGTGGCGTTCATAGGACGCGATCAGCGGCGTCAACAGAATGTCCCCTGCCAAAGCCATGTGGCCGCCGATGATGATAAGCGGCGGATTGAGCACCGAGCCGATCAGGCCGAGACCCCGGCCGGCGATCTCGGCGGTATCCTCGATCATCCGCAACGCCCTGACGTCGCCCTGCTCGGCCATGGCGATGACATCGTCCATGGTGACTTGCCGCCCAACGACACGCGAAATCTGTTCCAGCGGCCGGGCAAAACTCGCGTAGAGCTCCAGGCATCCGCGATTGCCGCAGCGGCAAAGGTCGCCGCCGGGATCGATGCTGATGTGCCCGAATTCGCCGGCGCCGCCGGCGACGCCCGTCACCAGCCGGCCATGCTGGACTATGGCGCCGCCGACACCCAGGTCGATCTTGAACAGGACGAAATCGTCCTGGCCTACGGCCGCGCCCCACATCAGCTCGGCAATGGCCGCGCAGTTGCTCTCGTTGTCGGCGAAGATCGGCTGTTCCAGGACGGGTCCGAACACATCTCGTATGTTGACGCCGGCCCATGTTGGAACCATGCTTGCGCGCAGCACCACTCCATCGCGGCTGACAGGGCCGGAGACGGAGACACCAACCCCCAGGAGCCCCGCCACCGGCAGACCGTTTTCCCTGTAAGATTGGGCAATTGCCGATTTGACCGCCTGGGCCGCCTGTTGCGGCTGGTAGTCCAGCGCCATTGGAATATTTTGTTCGGCAATGACGGAATGCGAGACATCGGCGACGATGAGCCGTATCTGCTGAAGAGCCAGGTGAATGCCGACGCAGGTGCCCGCTGTCGGATTGAGCGTCACCGCCGCGGCTGGCCTGCCGATGCCTCTGATGCCGTCGCGGCTGGTCGGGGCTTCGATCACCATTCCAGACCTTTTCAAGCCGTTAAGCGCGGTTGACACCGTCGAGCGCGCCAGACCGGTGGCGCGTGCGATCTGCAACGCGGAGAGTGCGCCGCGCTCGCTCAGGCAGCGCACGATCATGCTCTCCGGCGACGCGGAGGGTCTGTCGATCAGCCAGGTTCTAAGCGAAGGTTTTGTCATGGCTCAACATAAACATCGTTGACTGATAGCTCCAATATGTCATCTTGGAAAGAACTCGAGATTGACGCATCTCGCCGGCGGCGGCTTCAAACCGCGGCCATAAGCGGTCGAGACGAACCGTGCAACACGATATGGGAGTGAAACGATGAAGTCCGTCATGACCGCGCTTGCGGCCGCTGCTGCGTGCACATTTTTCGCCGGAACAGCCTTCGCCGAACCCAAGACCAACCTTTTGCACCAGTGGGCGACCGGATCGGACGCCCAGGCGATCGCCAAGCTCGGCGAGATGTTCACCGCCAAGGGCGGCAAATGGGAACAGACCTCGATCGCCGGCCACACCGCCAATACGCTGGCCAAGCTGCGCGCCGACGTGATCGCCGGCAATGCCCCGCCTGCCGTGCAGCTCAAGGGCCCCGAGATCGCCGAATGGAACGAGACCGGCATGACCGCCGATCTCGACGAGTTGGCGGCCTCGGAAGGGTGGGAGAAAGTGGTGGCGCCGGAATTGCTTCCGGTGATGAAGCCGACCGGCAAATGGGTCGCCGCGCCCATGAACATCCACCGCATCAACTGGCTCTGGGCCTCGCCCAAGGTCATGCAGGCGGCCGGCGTGGCGGAAATGCCCAAGACCTGGGCCGAGTTCAATGCCGCCTGCGACAAGATCGTCGCCACAGGCAAGATCTGCATCTCGCATTCGACCGCCGACTGGACGGATTCGACGGTGTTCGAGGTCGTGCTCTACGGCCAGGACATCGATCTCTACCGTAAGGCCTTTGTGGAAGGCGATGTCGAGTCCATGCGCAGCCCGGGAATGGTCAAGGCCTTCACGCAGATGCGCCTGATGACGAGCAAATACATGGATCCGGGCATGGTCGGCCGCGACTGGGATTCGATGTCGGCGCTGGTCGGCAAGGGCGACGCGGCGTTCCACATCATGGGCGACTGGACGATCGGCCTTTTGACCGCCGCCGGCTTCAAGGAAGGCACCGACTATGTCTGCGCCCAGGCGCCGACCGATTGGGGCAAACCCGGCTTCATCCTCAACTCGGACTCGGTCGTGTTCTTCAAGCAGAAGGACCAGGATTACATCGACGGCCAGAAGCTGCTGGCCAGCCTGATCCTGTCTCCCGACTTCCAGACGGTCTTCAACCAGGCCAAGGGCTCGATCCCTGCACGCCTGGATATCGATCTGTCGAAGGGCTTCAATCCGTGCCAGCAGCTCTCGCAGAAGGATCTGCACGCTTCGATCAAGGACGGCACGCTGGTCCGCTCGATGGCGCACAACATGACCATCCCGCAGAAGATGCGCGGCGCGATCATGGACTCCATTACCGAGTTCGTGGCGACACCGGACATGTCGCCCGAGGATGGCGCCAATGCGATGGCCGACGCGGCGGAAGCACAGAAATAGACGGGAATGGCCGGGCGCGATGCCTATCCGCCCGGCCGTCCTCCCTTTCAGTCCCGTGCTCTGCCAATGCTGTACTCTGAATGTCAAATCAAGACCTGATCCTGTCGGTACCGGCGCCCGCCCGCCCCTGGCGCGAGCGGCTGGGCTCCGCGATGCCCTTGCTCGTGCTCGGCCCCTCACTCGTGGCGAGCTTCGTCTACGTCTTCGTGTTCACCGGCTGGACGCTCTATATCTCGCTGTCCAACTCCTCGCTGCTGCCGACCTACGGCTTCGTCGGCCTGGACAACTACGCGTCGCTGTGGGCGAACCGGCGCTGGAACATCGCCTACAACAACCTGTTTTTCTTCAGCGCTTTCTACATCGTCGGCTCGATGGCGGTGGGACTGCTGCTGGCGATCCTGATCGACCAGCGCGTGCGCGGCGAAGCGGCCTGGCGCACGATCTTCCTCTATCCGCTGGCCGTCTCCTTCATCGTCACCGGCACGGTCTGGAGCTGGCTCTACAATCCGACCGACGGCATCCAGGCCATGGTGCGCGGTTTCGGCTGGGCGAGCTTCAGTTTCGCACTCGCCAGCGACCGGCACTATGCGATCTACGCGGTGATCATCACCGGTGTCTGGCAGGCCTCGGGCTTTGCCATGGCGCTGTTCCTGGCCGGCCTGCGCTCGGTGGATCAGGACCTCGTCAAGGCCGCGCAGATCGACGGCGCATCGACGTTCCGCATCTATCGCAAGGTGCTTCTGCCAACCATTGCGCCGATCTTCCTGGCGGTCGCCGTCATCCAGATCCAGTTCGCCATCAAGACCTTCGACCTCGTGGCGGCCCTGACCAAAGGCGGCCCGGGGATCTCGACCACCTTCCCCGCCATCTACGTCTATGACCTGATGTTTCAACGCGGCCAGATCGGCGAAGGTGCGGCCGCCGCCATCATGATGCTTGCCGCTGTTGCCGTGGTGCTGGTGCCCTATTCATTCTGGGTGGTCTGGCGCCGGCGCAAGGAAGCCGGCCATGGCTGACGTCTCCCTGGACCAGTCGCTCGACCGTCGCGCTGCCGCAGTCGCGTCGCGCCGGCATTTTCTCACCCGCTTCGCCATCTATGGGCTGCTGGTCGTCTTCGCGGCGATCTACCTGGTCCCGTTGCTGGTGGTGGTGCTGAATTCATTCCGCGACCAGCAGGAGATCGCGCGCAACGGGTTGATCTCGCTGCCGCGCAGCTTCCGCCTCGATGCCTGGGGCCAGGCCTGGAGCACCTATTGCATCGGCGGCACCTGCGAGGGCATGCAGCGCAACTTCTACAACTCCCTGAAGATGACGATCCCGGCCACGATCATCTCGACGGCGGTCGGCGCGATGAACGGTTACATCCTGTCGAAATGGCGCTTCAGAGGTTCGGAAGCTTTGTTCACCTGCATGCTGCTCGGCGTCTTCATTCCGGGCCAGATTTCGTTGATGCCGTGGGCGTTCATCCTCGGCAATCTCGGCCTCAGCAATTCGGTCTACGGGCTCGTCCTCATCCACGTTATCCAGGGCATTTCGTTCACCACTTTGTTTTGCCGCAACTACTACGTCAGCATCCCCGACGACCTGATCAAGGCGGCGCGCATCGACGGCGCCGGCTTCTGGCGCATCTTCCGCAAGATCATTCTGCCGCTCTCCTCGCCGATCCTGATCGTCACGGTGATCTGGCAGTTCACCGGCATCTGGAACGAATATCTGTTCGGCGTCGTCTTCACCTCCGGGCAGCAACAGCCGATCACGGCAGCGCTCGTCGCGCTGACGGCAAGCGGCACCAATGTGCGCGCCTACGATGTCATGAGCGCCGCCGTGCTGATCGGCGCGCTGCCGCCGCTGCTGATCTATCTCTTCGGCGGCAAGTATTTCGTTCGTGGCCTGACCCAAGGGGCGATCAAGTGAGGCGCCGTCAAGTGAGGCGCGATCCAGTGAGCGGAGCCTGTCTCCTGTCGCCGATCGTCCCGTCCGCCAAGAAGGGCATCGCATGTCGACATTGACCATCCGATCGCTGCGCAAGAACTTCGGCGCGGTCGAAGTGCTGAAGGGCATCGATCTCGAAGCGCGGAACGGCGAGTTCATCGCGCTGGTCGGACCGTCCGGCTGCGGCAAGTCCACTCTGCTGGCGATGATCGCCGGGCTCGAATCTGTTACCTCCGGCGAGATCCGCATCGACGGAAGGCTGGTCAATTCGGTGCCGCCGAAGGACCGCGACATCGCCATGGTGTTCCAGTCCTACGCGCTCTACCCGACGATGACGGTGCGCGAGAACATCACCTTCGGCATGGAAAGCCGCCGCGTCCCGAAGCCGCAGCAGGACGAGGCCGTCAAGCGGGTTGCCGCTTTCCTTCAGATCGAACCGCTGCTTGGCCGCAAGCCCGGACAGCTCTCGGGCGGCCAGCGCCAGCGCGTCGCCATGGGCCGGGCGCTGGTTCGCGATCCCAAACTGTTCCTGTTCGACGAGCCGCTCTCCAATCTCGATGCCAAGCTGCGCGTCGACATGCGCACCGAAATCAAGAAGCTGCATCACCGCGTCGGCAAGACCACGGTTTACGTGACCCACGACCAGGTCGAGGCGATGACGCTGGCGTCGCGCATCGCCGTGATGCACCAGGGCGAGGTCCAGCAATTCGACGATCCCGCCACGATCTACAACCGTCCGGCCAACATGTTCGTCGCCGGCTTCATGGGCTCGCCGGCGATGAATTTTTTGGCCGCGGAACTGAGCCAGGAAGGCGGTCACGCCACTGTTGTGTTGCAGGCCGCCGATGGCAAGACGGCCAGCCTGCCGATCGTCCAGGCGCTCCCATCCGATACGCCGCGACAAATCATTCTCGGCATCCGGCCGGAGCACATCTACCGCTTCGATCCGGATCTTGCGCGCCGCAAGCCGGGTATCGCGCAAATCGATGCCGTGGTCGAACTGGTCGAGCCGACAGGTGCGGAGACCATGGCCGTCCTGCGCCTGGGCGGCAAGGAGATCACCGGCCGTTTCGACCCCGACGGCACGCCGCTTATGGGCGAGACGGTGACGCTCGGCATCGACATGGCGCGGGCGTGCCTGTTCGACCCGACGACCCAACGCCTGATCTGACCCGATCTGACCGAAGCTTGATCTGAAAAGAGTTCCGCCTTGTCCTTCGCCACCTATCCGAGCCTGTCCGAGCGTGTCGTGCTGATCACCGGCGGTGCGTCGGGCATCGGCGCCGACACGGTCCGCGCCTTCGCCGCCAATGGCGCACGAGTGGCGTTTCTTGATCTGCAGCAGGAGGCCGGCGAGGCGCTCGCGCGGGAACTCGCCACGGCAGTGCACGCGCCCCTGTTCCTGCGCTGCGACGTGACCGACATCCCTGTCCTGCAGGCCGCGATCGGCACGGTGCGCGAGCGCCTCGGGCCTGTCGCAGTGCTGGTCAACAACGCCGCCGATGACAATCGCCTCTCCGTCGCCGACGTGACGCAGGAATATTGGGACCACGCCCAGGATGTGAACCTCAGGCACCACTTCTTTGCCGCCCAGGCCGTGCATCCGCACATGCAGGAAGTGGGCTTTGGTTCGATCGTCAATTTTTCCTCGATCGCCTGGCGTTTCGGCGCATCAGAGATGGCCCCCTATGCGGCGGCCAAAGCTGCCGTTATCGGGCTGACCTTCGCGCTGGCGCGGGCGTTTGGCCCCGACAACATCCGCGTCAACGCCATCGAGCCGGGCGCCGTCATCACCGACCGGCAGCGGGAGCTTTGGTACAAGACCCAAGGTTCGGTCGACCAGGTCGTGCAGCGCCAGGTGATCCGCAAGGTTCTGCTCGGCGAGGAGATCGCGCGCACGGTGCTGTTCCTCGCCGCCGACGACAGCCGCATGATCACCAAGCAGTCGATCACCGTGGATGCCGGCCTGAGATGACCACACCTGACTCAAAGGATCGCTTCATGCTCGAGGTCGGCCTGAACCCCTACGGCCTGACCTATCATCTCGGCCTCCAGGGCCGCGGCACGCCACGCGCCAATCCGCAGCCAGCGGGGCTCGAAGGTTTCATCGCGCTCGCGACCGAACTCGGCGCGCGCGTGCTGGAGATCTGGGTGCCATGGCTGAGCGAGCTTTCCGACGACGCGGTGATCGCGCTGCGCGAACGGCTCGCCGGCCTTGGCATCACGCCGGTCGTCAGCGGCGGCCTGCTGGTGGGCGAACCGCTCGACGATGCCTTTCGGGCCGCTCGCCTGCTCAAGGCCAAAATCATCCGGACGGCGCTGACGCCCATTCTCTGCGGCGACCGCAACGCCGCCGGCGAAAAATGGAGCGAGTACGCCGGCATCATTCGGGGGCGATTGGTGGAGTGGGGTCCCCGCGCGAATACCGAAGGGTATGTCCTTGCGATCGAAAACCACCAGGACTTTACCAGCCGGGAACTCGTCGATTTCTGCGCCCTCGGTGGTGACAGTGTGGGCGTCACCTTCGACACCGGCAACACGTTCCCGGTCGGCGAAGCGCCGCTCGATTTCACGCGCGCGATCGCCCCCCATGTCCGCCATGTCCACCTCAAGGATTACCGCGTGCAGTTCACGACCGAAGGCTATCGGCTGATCCGTTGTGCCATCGGTGACGGTGCTGTGCCGTTCGCCGAGCTGTTTGCAATTCTTGGCCAGCACCACGATCGCATGACCGCCGTTCTCGAACCGGGCGCCTTGGAGGCCCGGCATGTCCGCTATCTCAGCGACGACTGGTGGCGAGGCTATCCCCCGAAGACGGCGCGCGAATTTGCCGCCTGCCTGGCGGCAGCCCAGCGCAACCGGCTGCCCGACGATGCCGACACCCGCACCCCCTGGGAGCGCGAAGACGACGTCTCACTGGTTTCCTATGAGCTCGACATGATCCGGCGCAGCGCCGCCAACATGCGCAAACTGATGGAGAAGATCTGATGACGGCACGTGAACTCGATGGATTGACCGCCTTCGTAACCGGCTCCGGCCGTGGCCTCGGCCGCGTGATGGCCGAGCGCCTGGCCGAACTCGGCGCCAATGTCGCGATCCACGACATGGACGAGGAAGCGCCGGCGAAGTACGGCGAGTTTGCCAATCTCGGCGAAGTGGTCGAGCGCCTGAAGCGGCACGGCACGAAGGTCACGTCGGTGACCGGCAACATCGGCGACCAGAAAGCGGTTGCCGAGATGAAGCGCAGGATCGAGGCCGATCTCGGCGACGTCCATGTGCTGGTCAATTGCGCTGGCGGCGACATCGGCGCCAAGGGCGGCAAGCCGAACCCGAACAACGCCCTCGACATCGAACTGGACGACATCCGCGTGCTCACCGAGAACAATCTGATCGGCACGATGCTGGTCTGCCAGGCCTTCGTGCCTCCGATGAAGCAGCGCGGCGGCGGCTCCGTCATCAACATCGCCTCCGCGGCGGCACATCTCGGCTGCTCGCCCGAGGTCGTTTACTCCACCTTGAAGGCCGCGGTCGTGCATTACACGCGCTGTCTCGCCAAGGAACTGATCGACGACGGCGTGCGCATCAACGCGGTCAGCCCCGGCGCCACCAAGACGGCACGCTTCCAGGCGACCCGCGTGGTCGATCCGGAGCGCATGGATTCCAGCAAGAAGTCGCTGAACCGCTATGCCGAGCCGGAGGAGATCGCCGAGGCGGTGGCGTTTCTGGCTGGCCCGCGGGCGCGGTTTATCAACGGGCAGGTGCTGCGGGTGGATGGCGGGTTTACGATTTTTCCGGGGTGATGGGCGGGCCTCGAATTTCAATTTCGGGGCCGAAAGCGGAAGGTCCGTTTTTGGGATTCCTGGGTTAAATTGCCCCCTCACGCCTCGAGCTTTTCGCAGCGTCAAAACGGCTGTGGAGGGATTGGCAGGCTATACCGCTGACGAAGCGCACATGTGACGCACCAGAGGTCCACTAAGCAATGGTGAACGTCATTTCTGAAGTCGCAAGCAACTCGGCCGCCCTACTCCATTGAGGTCAGCCATGCCTTCGCGGAGCCGACGCAATCTCTGCTGGAGCCTGCATGCTTCTTCAGGCGCGAGCGCTGTGTCTCAGTGCGGCATGAATCCTTTTCTCAGCCAAGCCAATATCTTGCTCCCATTGAGGACCCTGCGGACACGCCCGGCGGCCCAGCCAGCCTGCATGGTGGCGCCGGTGTGGCAACTGCAGACGATCTCATGCAACTGCCAATCGGAGAGTTCGAAGAAGCGTCTGGCTTCCCCGTAGGTATCCGATTGCATGCCCGATGCACGCAGCAGTGGATCGTCAAAGGCGACACTGATCGCCGATCCGACCGCGCGCGCTTCTCCGCGGACAGAGGGATGCAGATGCTCAGTCCCGGTGAGAGCCACAAGGGAGCGCGTCGGATTTCGATAGAGCAGTTCCGCCCACCGCTCTATCCGTTGCGTCCTTGTAGCCAGCAGAGCCGGCGATAGTGGACTGATGTCCGCGACTGACTGGAGTTGATCGAGTGTCTGGTGCTTCATGACTGCCTCCTGTTGGTCGTTCCAATCCCAAGGCCTTTGCTGCAGGATTGGCTCACACGCTAAGCCGCCTCGTAAAGGAGCGGCGGCCGATCAGGTGTTGCCACCAATCGCCCACAGGCACCACGCGGCGGCATCTGCAGCGACCCCAACTGCATTCCTTCGCCAATGTTCCAGCGGGATGAAAAAAACTGTGCGGCCGGCCGACCCGACGGACCCGGCTGGCGCACGCAGGATCCTGAACTGCTGGACGATGATGACGCAGGCCTGGAAAGGCGGCTAGGTTGGACCTTGCTTTTCAGGCTTGACCATGATGTTTCACTACCCGCTCGGTCATCGCGGGAAGGCCAGGAGCAGAGCCGCTGGCAACGGTGAGTTGCGGACGAGGGCGGGCGGTGGAGGACGACGCCCTTGGGCCGCCAGGTCACTGAAGGACCAACCGAAGCGGCGCTTCGGGCGTAAAAGCGATGTCCTTGTAGGTCTGCAATGTCTGCTTATGGAGTAACGGCGGCAAGGCCTCTTTGACCGGCATGGGGCGCATTGCTGACCGGCAGATTTTCGGCCGACAGCAGACCCTCTGCTGCTTGGGTACCCAGCACGCAAGCTGACATGTGAGACCTCGGTGCGAAGGCCGGGACCAGGCCCACTGCGAACGTACGTGTTGGTTCGCATGTTGGCGCTGACGCGCCTTATCGTTCAGCCTCGCGGCACATAGATCATATGAACCGTATCGTCATCGATCAATGTGCTCGACACCAGTTGCAGCGGAGGCCTTGCCTCGTGGAAGAAAGGCTTGCCCTTGCCGAGCACGAACGGCCTCACGTGCAGGTGATATTCCTCGATCAGGCCCAGCCCGGTCATAAGACCGGCCAGTTCCGGACCGGAAACGCTCAGGATACCCTCCGTGCGGGCCGCGATCTCGCGAATCTGCGTTTCAATATCGCCGGAGATGAGGGTGGCGTTGGGGCCGACCCGTGAAAGTGTGCGCGAAACGACCCATTTGGGCAGCTTGCGCCAGAGTGTCGCGAACTGGCGAAGCGGAGCGTCCCATTCCGCGCGATCATCGTCCCAATAGCGCATGACCTCGTACATCCGGCGGCCATACACAGCGCCGGCATGGTTGCGAATCGTCTCGATCCAGTACTCGAAGTGCTTCTGGCTTGGTGCGCCCATGACCAGATTTCCGGCAAGGTCATCGACATAGCCATCGATGGAAACGTTCATTCCCAAGATAAGTTTGCCCAAAAGCAGCGCCTTCACCTAGTGGGTCCACGGACCAACCGCTTGCAATGCAAGCGGTCAGAGGCTATCGCAACTGATTGCAAATCGCAAGCAGCATGGAAGGAAGCGTTCGTGCCGCAAACGAGCCCTGCCTTGTCCCATCAACCCTGCACTTGAACAGCTGGGTGATCCGTCCCGGCTACCGCCATCTACGCCTGCCGTCCCGAATCAAGCTGCACCCCAAGTCGCTCGTTCCGTCTCCACCGCACCACGGCGCGATAGCTGGTATGATCGACAGGCACGTGAAGGACGAAACGGTCGGGGATTGCGATATCGGCCTTCACCCGCAGCTCCGCACCGTGAGCGTGCTGGTTGCAAACCAGACAATTGATACTGGCGTCGCCAACGCGGATTGTCGCTTCCTTCAGAACAAGATCACGGATATGCGACCGTCGCTCTATCGGTGGGTCAGCCGGCATTGCCTTATCCCTCTGATTTGACGACCTGAAACTCTTCTGAACCCGGAATGAAAAGCGCACTACCGGCCCAGCGGTTGCCTCGAAAGACTGACGAGCTCGGCTTCGTCGACCACGCCGGCCATATAGTTCGCGATAATCCGGGATGCGATGGCGTCGCGTGCTTCGGGCGACTGACCGTCGCGCTTAAGCTGCTCGAATACACGGCCCAACAGCTCGAGTTCGGATGGCTGCAAAACGCCGGCCTCCGTGGCTTTGCGTCGAATGGGCATTTGTGATCCTCCACTGCGGTCAACAACATACGACCGCGGCAGGGAAACTCAACTCACCTGTCGAGGGCGCCGCGCAGGCGGCGCCGACCACAAATCCCGTTTACCCGAGCGGGGAGTTTTTCACTCAAAGCCACAGTGATCTGGCGTCCATACAAAGCCCGCCGGCAAAACCGGCGGGCGCCATAGGTCATAAGATACCCCACTAGAACCAGCTTCGGTCGCGTTCCTGGCTTTGCCCGAGCAGCATGCCGATCAACAACCCGGCAATGCCGCCAAGCACGAAAGCGCTGCTGATGGTGCCGGGATTTTGCTGGACGGCTTCGGACACCGTCTGCGCCTGCGATCTCAGCTGCTGCGTTGCCCGTGCCGCGCGCTCGGTCGCGCTGCCGTACCAGCCGCCGGCTTCGCCGACGGCATCTTCTGCGCGGTCGGCAAGCGTCCGGTTGATCTTGCTGATCTCGCGCTTCAGCGATGCAACCTGCTTCTCCAGGGCCTCCTGGGCCTCTCGGGCGGACATCTTCGGGGTGTCCTTGGGGGTGTCCTTCGCGGTGTCCTTCGGGGTGTCGTTGTCGGCCATGGCTGTTCCTTTCGTTGAGGCAGGGGGAACGGCCAACGGACAAGGATGGTTCCGCTGCCTGCGCTCACAGTCATTCACCCGGCCGGCCGCCAACTTTGGGAACACTCTCCCGATCCAACGGTTGTGGCTGATGGAGGGCACGCATTTGTCGAATCGATCGAGCCATGCTGAAACGCTGCGGACGGTCTCCGATCTGCTCCACCGCGCCCGCCGTGTCATTCGCGACGGCGGCCATGCGGCGGCGATGTTCGAAATAGACACGCTGCTGCAGGTCGCCCAGACAGAGGTTGCGCGCCGCCTCGAACGCAACGATCGCTGAACCTCGATAGGCCACCGCGGGCACTATTCATTGCGGGCGGCGAAGGCCTCGTTTCCCTTTGCGATGGACTTGCAAGGCGCCCATCGAGCGGGTCGCCGTCCGCGCCACGCGTCGACATTGCAAAGGCGCAAAATCCGAGGATGAGGGACCATCATCGCGGCATCGACCCTCCCTGTTATAACGCTTGGGCGGCGGAACAAAGCTTGGCCGCACTGGTTAGGCTCACAGCACGATGTGTGCCCCAACGAGGATCTCTGTCCATGAAAACACGTGTTCTTCTAGCTTCGCTGGCCACCGCCACAGCCATGGTCTTCGCCCTGCCCGCCTTCGCCGCCGACAGCGCTCAGGACTTTGTCGACAAGGCTGCCATCGGCGGCCTGTTCGAAGTGGACTCCAGCAAGATCGCAGAAGGCAAGGCCCAGGATCAAGGCGTCAAGGATTTCGCCAAGAAGATGATCGACGATCACGGCGCCGCCAACGCCAAGCTTGCGACCATCGCCGGCGAACAGAAGCTGAAAGTGCCGACGGAGCTGGACGCCAAGCACAAGGCCGATCTGGAGGCTCTGCAGAATGCCAACGATGCCGTCGACAAGCCCTATGTCCAGATGCAGCGCGATGCGCATTCGGAGGCGGTCACGCTGTTCGAGAGCTATGCCAAGGACGGCGACAACGCGCAGCTGAAGACCTTCGCCTCCGAGACCTTGCCGACGCTCAAAATGCATCAGGAAATGGTCGAGAAGATCGCTTCCGCCGACAATGCATCGTCGACCACCAGCTCCACCACCCCGGCCGTGAGCACGACCGACACCACCAATCCGGCCGCCCCGGTCCCGGGTGCCAACAGCTTCACCGAGGATCAGGCGAAGAGCCGCATTCAGGATGCCGGCTTCTCCGGCGTGTCCAAGCTGACCAAAGACGACCAGGGCATCTGGCGCGGTCAGGCCACCAAGGATGGCAAGACCACGACCGTGGCGCTCGATTATCAGGGCAACGTCGTTGCCGGCGCGAACTGAACCCTCTGAACCAGAACGAGGAGATCAAGACCATGAAAACCGTAACCGGACTTTTCGACAACTACGATGATGCCTCCGATGCCGTCGGCGAACTGGAGGCAATCGGCGTGCCGCAGGCCGACATCAGCATCGTCGCCAACAATTCGGATGACTGGTACGACGACGGCGACACTTCCAACGCCGCCGAGGATGCAGCCGGCGGCGCCGGTCTCGGAGCCGTCATTGGCGGCGCCGGCGGGCTTCTGACAGGGCTCGGCATCATGGCCATTCCGGGCGTCGGTCCGGTCGTGGCCGCAGGATGGCTGGCCGCCACCGCGGTCGGCGCCGTTGGCGGCGCGGTCGTCGGTGGCGCTGCCGGCGGCATCGTCGGGGCGCTGACCGAGTCAGGCGTCCCCGAAAGGGATGCGCATGTCTATGCGGAGGGCGTTCGCCGCGGTGGCACGATGGTGACCGCCAGGGTCAGTGACGAACTTGCCGATGAGGCCGAGCGTATTCTTGGCGAGTCCAACTCGGTCGATCTGCAAGACCGCCGACGCGCCTATGAAGCCGGTGGCTGGACCGGCTTCGATGCCAATGCCGACCCCTACACCGACATCGAGGCCGAGCGCGACAGAACGCGCAACGCCAGCCCACTCTGATCATCGAGCCCCGTCGCCGTACGGCGGCGGGGCCGAAGGTGCTGTCGGCGCACTGCAAGCGACGTTCAGATTCGGCCATAAGGGGCGGGTTCTCATCGGACCTGCCCCTTTTCGCTGTTGCCTTGGCTTGACCGGCTCTCGCCGTGTTAACGTCGAACCAACGAACCCAGCCCCAGGAAAGCATGAGCCCGTCCCCGCAACTGATTGCCGAATGGCCGTTGTCGCCGTCAGCGACACTCGGGTCCGCCGTGCGCTCCAAGGGGATCGAACGTGAAGTCAGAGCCCGCCTGCCATGGGCAGTCAGGAAGCATGTCAAGGCCGAGACGGGCCGCATCGCATTGCGAATGTCGAAATCCGAAGCGGAAGCGTTCAAGGCCGCCTCTGCCAGTATCTCCAAAACACTGGAGGGAGTGGAGGCGCTGCCTGTGCTTCCGCGCGAGGTCGAGGATATCCTTACGATCTCTTCGCGCGAGCGCCACAAATGGCTCAAGGACGGTCGGCTGCAAAGCACCGGCACACGCACCGTCAAGATGCGTGGGCGATCAAAGTCTGTCACCTTCCACGTTTTCGACCCGCGCCACATCGAGGACGTCCTGGACCGCGATCTGGCAACCGTGTGGAGAGAGCAGGATGTCCAGGAAGTCGCCGAGAACAGGCGGCGCGGCGCGGGCAAGGCCGCGCTGACGCGCGCGGGAAAGGGCACCGGCCAGGCGCGCACTGCGAGGAAGGCCCGGAACACGGACGGCCCGGCGCCCGGATTGAAGGGCTGGGATGCGTTCGAGGACGAAGGCCTGCTGCGATAATGATGCTGGCGCTTGCCCTTGTATTTTGGGCGTATGCGCGGGGCGAGCCTCAGCCTCAGCGCATCAATCCCGCTGCCCTGAGCGCGTCCTCGATGACCTTGGTAATCCCGCCCGCCGGACCGCCTGGCGGATTGACAGGCTCCGGGGCCGGATCGACACGGACGGCTCGCGGTTTTTCCTTCGGCGAGAAAGGCTGCAATGCAGTGCCTGAAGCGGCCTCGGCTTTCGCCGCACGTCGTACCTCTGGCTTCGTCAGCCCCCAGAAACGGGCGATGTGGCGCGTCGAGGAAATCCCGACATCCAGCATGAACGGCCCTGCTTTGCCCAGAGCATTGTCGCCGCTCGTCTGCAATGGCGTGCCATGGCCCATGCCGGCAATGCTGTATGCCTCGACCACGTCGCGGCCTTTGCCATCGGACCAGACTTTTCGGCTCTGACCGTCGACCTTTTCGGTGCGTGTCGGCGCTTGAGCGAGGCCGTGCACGCCCTGCCATTGCGCCAGCACCGCGTCGGCATTGGAAGGCACCACGGTCGTATCGGCCGAGCCCTGCCAGACCGAAATCCTCGGCCACGGCCCCTTGTGCGGCGAAGCCTCCCGCAACAGACGCTGCAGGTCGCTTCTGGACGGTCCGCCGTGGCCACGCATGCGGTCGAAGGCTTCGGGGATGGTCGAGGCGCTGCCATAGGCAAGCCCGGCAATGATCGCGCCACCGGCAAACACGTCCGGGTAGGTCGCCAGCATCACCGCCGCCATGGCGCCGCCAGCGGAAAGGCCGGTGACGAATATCCGCTTGCGGTCGAGACCGTGAGTGACCACCGCCGCCTCGATCATCTGGCGGATGGACAGCGCCTCGCCGCTGTCGCGGCTTATATCGCCTGGCACGAACCAGTTGAAGCAAAGATTGGCGTTGTTGGCGCGCTGCTGCTCGGGGAAAAGCACGGCAAAACCCTGATCGGCAGCAAGTTCGGTCCAGCCGGAACCATGGTCGTAGCCGGCGGCAGTCTGGGTACAGCCATGCAGCACCACGACCAGCGCCGCCTGCTTCGGCAGGTTTTCAGGAAGATAAAGCCGCGCACGCAAGGCGCCCGGATTGGACCCGAACCCTGTCATCTCGGACAGGTGATCGTCCTTGCTCTGTCCTGCACCGGCTGGCCGGCGGCGCATCGCGCTCAGCCGGGCGATCGTATCGGATATGTCTCGCAAATTGGTATCCTTGCGCGCCGGAATGGGCAGACTCGTGCACACAACGCACACGCAGCAATATCGTTGCTGCACTGCACAATAACAAGCGGCGCGACCGATTAAATGACCCGGTGGATCACAGGATCCGCTGCACAGCTTGTAACGACGAGCGCAATTTGCGCCCGGCCGACCTCTTGTCAGTCAGCCGGTCGAGGCCGGCAGGCGCTGGTTACCAGCGCTGATGCACGTAGGGCTTGATGTTCTCATCATAGACCGCCTTCACCTTGGCCATCAACTCAGAGGAAAACGGCGCAAGCTCCGCCGCTTCCGCATTGGAAACCGCCTGCGCCGGATTGCGGGCGCCGGGAATGACAACCGTCACAGCGTCGAACATCAGGATCCAGCGCAGAGCGAATTTCGCCATGGTGGTGTCGCCTGACACCAGCGGCCGCACCTTCTCGACCGCCGCCAGCCCGACCTCATAGGGCACGCCCGAAAACGTCTCGCCGACATCGAAGGCTTCGCCATTCCTGTTGAACAGGCGATGGTCGGTGGTCTCGAACTTGGTGTCCGCCCTGAACTTGCCGGACAGCAGGCCGCTGGCCAGCGGCACGCGGGCGATGATGGCGACATCGTTCTTCTTCGCCTGGTCGAAGAACAGCTCGGCCGGGCGCTGGCGGAAGGCGTTGAAGATGATCTGCACGCTGACGACACCGGGATATTGCATCGCCTTCAGCGCCTCTTCGACGCGCTCGACGCTGACGCCGTAATTGCGGATCTTGCCCTGCTCGGTGAGCTTGTCGAGACGCTCGAACACCTCCGGATGATAGTAGAGATCCGTCGAGGGGCAATGCAGTTGCACCAGGTCCAGCGTGTCGGTCTCGAGGTATTTCAGGCTGCGGTCGATCCAGCCGGTGAGGTTCTCGACGCTGTAGCCCTCGACCGTCTGCTTCGGCAGCCGCCGTCCGGCCTTGGTGGCGATGAACGGGCGCGCGCCACCGCGTTCCTTCATCACCCGTGCGATCAGCTTTTCCGAACGGCCGTCGCCATAGACGTCGGCGGTGTCGAGGAAGCTGACGCCGGCATCGAGCGCGGCATGCAGGGCGGCGACCGCATCGTCGTCATTGACCTCGCCCCAGGCGGCGCCGATCGCCCAGGCGCCGAAGCCGATCTCGCTGACCGATTTGCCGGTACGGCCAAATTTCCGTGACTGCATCTCGCTGTTCCTGACTGCGGCTTCGCCGGCAATGCCGGCTGCATGATTCCGTTTTTGGGGGAGCCTCATATCGCATGGCAACGCGATTGACATCCCTCTTCGTTTGATTTACCAGATTACAGGGTTGTATGACAACCTGGTAAGAAGGCAACGATTTCGAGTCGGGAGGAACATGTCGCTGATGCGCGAACTCTATCTCGGCGGGGTCGCCGGATGAGCAGTCCGTCAACCGTGGTTGGCTCCCTAATCGTGAACAGCCTTGTCGCGCAGATCCTCGAAGCGGGCATAGCTTTTGGTCAGATGGCTGCGCATGGCGCGGCGCGCGGCGTTGACGTCCCTGGCTTCGATGGCCCCGAGAATGGCGCGATGCTCGCGCTGCATGCGGTCGAGATATTTTTCCCGCTCATCCTCGGTCATGCGGTCGAGCCGCGTCCAATGGCGCGGTACCATGGCGCTGCCGAACGTGTCGAACAACCGGGTGAAATTCGGGTTCTGCGTCGCCGCCAGAATGGCGCGGTGGAAACCAAAATCCTCTTCCGAGCCGGAGCCGCCGGCGCGCACCGCCGCGTCCAGCGCGTCGAGCCGCGCGCTCATCTGTTGAAGCGCCGCCTCGCTGCGCCGTTGGGCCGCAAGGCCGGTCGCTTCCACCTCGATGCCCATGCGCAGTTCGAGCACGCGCAGCACCTCGTCGATCGATTCGAGATCGTCGGGCAGCACGGAAAACGTCTTCGGCGGCGGATCCTTGGCGACGAAGGCGCCGAGCCCCTGGCGCGTGGTGATCAGCCCGCGCGCACGCAGCGCCGCCAGCGCCTCGCGCACCACGGTGCGGCTGACGCCTGTGGCAGCAACAATCTCCTGCTCGGTCGGCAGCCGCTGCCCCGGCGCAAGGTCACCGGATTCGATCTGCGCAATCAGCGTGTTGACCAGACCCGTCCGCAGGTTGGGCGCCTGCGGTATGGCGTCGAAAGTCATGGGCTCCGCCATCAGCGCGACTCCGGTTCGATTCTTGTTCAAAGGATTGCATCGACAGGTGCTCGCCGCAAGGTGACGAAAGGTGAGCCCGCCGGTGTGGGTCCAAGGAGAATTACATGAAAAAACCCGAGGATTGCATGAAAGAACGCATCGGCTTCATCGGCCTGGGCAGTATGGGCGCCGGCATGGCCGACAATCTGCTGCGCAAGGGCTGGCCGCTGACGGTGCATGTCCACCGCAGCCGCACGGCCGCCGACCGGCTGATCGCCGCCGGCGCCACCGAAGCGCCGAGCCCGCGCGAACTCGCCGCTGCCTGCGACATCGTCATCCTGTGCGTCACCGGTTCGCGCGAGGTCGAAGCGCTGGTCAAGGCCGCGGACGGGCTTGCTGCGGCCAAGACGCCGCTGCTGATCATCGACTGCTCGACCTCCAACCCGTCATCGACGACAGCGCTTGCCGCCGACCTCGCGGAGCAAGACATAACGCTGATCGACGCGCCGCTGGCGCGCACGCCCAAGGAAGCCACCGAGGGCAAGCTCGACGTCATGGTCGGCGGTGCGGCCGAGATCGTCGCCCGCGCACGGCCGGTGCTGGAAGCCTTCGCTGCGCGTATCGTCCACACCGGCCCGACCGGCAGCGGCCACACCATGAAGCTGCTCAACAATTTCGTCTCGATGGGCTATTCCGCGATCTATTCGGAAGCGCTGAGCCTCGGCGCCAAGGCCGGCCTGACGCCGCAGGTCTTCAACAGCGTCATCTCCGGCAGCCGCATGGATTGCGGCTTCTACCAGGCCTTCTTCGATTTCGTCTTGAACCGCAACGAAAACGCCCAGCGCTTCGCCATCGCCAATGCGCTGAAGGACATGACCTATCTCGCCTCCTTCGCCCAGGCCGCCGGCATCGCCAACCCGATCGGCGCCGCTGTGCGCAATGGGTTCGCTACGGCCGTCACAACAGGCCATGGCGAGAAATTCGTGCCGGCGCTGTCGGATATTGTGGCGGGGTTGAATGGGGTGTCGCTGGTGGAGGCGTGAACATCGCATAGGGTGCTCCCCCACTCCGTCTCGGCTTCGCCGAGCCACCTCTCCCCCACAAAGTAGGGGAGAGGAAACCCAAGCTTTGAGGGCTGCGACCCCGAAGATTGCCATTTCCTCTCCCCATGAAATGGGGGTAGAGGTGGCTCGGGGAAGCCGAGACGGAGCGGGGCCGGCACTGCCAGTCGAGGATTAGGCTGCGTAGAGCCGCCTACGAATAAGCCGATCAGTCGCGCCTCCAACCGGCAACTAGCGAGCACTCGTCCATCCTATCAAACCGCAAGATCGGTCGAGCGCGACATGTCCGGAACCGCCTATCTGGTGTCGCCACGCAGGACGAGACGTTTGATGACGCCACTTGAAAGCTACCAAGCCCGGATGCAGCGGGTGCTGGACCACATAGACCAGCATCTGGACGGAGATCTGGGCCTGGAAGCGTTGAGCGGCGTCGCGGCGTTCTCGAAATACCATTTCCACCGGCAGTTCACGTCAACCTTCGGCTTGTCCGTGCATCGCTATGTCCAGCTCGCCCGCCTGAAGCGCGCTTCTTACAGGCTTGCCGAGAGCGACGCCCAAAGCGTCACGGATATAGCGATGGATGCCGGCTACGACGCGCCGGATGCCTTCGCCCGCGCCTTTCGGCAACGGTTCGGACAATCGCCTTCGTCGTTCCGGAAGTCTCCCGACTGGGGGGCGTGGCTCATGGCCTTCGGGCCGCTCGACAAAGCAAGGACCACGCTCATGCAGATAATCTTCGAACCCGCCGACGTGATGATCCGCGATGTGCCCCCGACGCCGGTGGCGATCATGGAGCATCGCGGCGACCGGGCGACGCTCCAGGACACCATCCAGCGCTTCATCGCCTGGCGCAAGGCGGCCGGCCTCTCGCCCGAGACAAGCCCGACCTTCAACATCTTCCGTTCCGAAAGGGAGCCGGCGAACCCGGCTGATTACAGCATGGATATTTGTGCCGGAACCGACCTGCCGGTAGAAGGCGGGCCGATCGAGGACGCGCAGATGAAGGCCGGCGTGATCCCCGGCGGACGCTGCGCGGTGCTGCGCTATCCCGGCAACACCAACAATCTCGAGCCGGCAGCGCTTTACCTGTACCGCGAATGGCTTCCGGCCAGCGGCGAGGAGGCGCGCGACTTTCCGATCTATTGCCAACGGCACTTTTCGTCGAACGGACCGGTGCGCGAGGTGGTGCTTGAGCTGTTTCTGCCGCTGAAATAGCGCGGTGGGGTGGCGGCCTATCTCCGGCCCTGAGCTGGTTGAGCCGACGACCGTGTGAAATCTGATATGGCGCTCCCCCACTCCGTCTCGGCTTCGCCGAGCCACCTCTACCCCACATTCGTGGGGGAGAGGAAACCCAAGCTTTTGAAGGGCTGCGATCTCGGAATTGGCATTTCCTCATCCCCCATGAAATGGGGGGTCCGAAGGACGGGCGAGACCCGTGGCTCGCCCCGGCAAGGTGGCTCGGCGAAGCCGAGACGGAGTGGGGGTCAGCGCCGCCATAGGCGATTGGCCCAGCGCGCGGACAAGGCAAGGCTATCCCTAAGCCTGCCCGCGCACAGCCTTCCGCAACCGCGAATGCCGTACCGGAGACGCTGCCTCGGGCCCCGGCGCTATCTCCGCAGCTTCCCCCTCATGCAACCCCACCCGCAGCGCCGCGCCCGCCAGATGGTCGCGCATCGCGGCTTGCGCCCCTTCGGCGTCGCCGGCACGGATCGCTCTCAGGATGCGCTCATGTTCGCCGAGCGTGATGCGGGCCATGTCGTCCGACTTTTGCTGGTTGCCGGCGGCGAGAATGCTTTCGCGCACCCGCTCGGACACGAAGACCAGGAATTGGCCCATGTAGGAATTGCGCGTCGCCTCGGCGACGGTGCGGTGGAATTCGAGGTCGCTGCGCAGCCAGGCGACGCTGCCATAGGGGGCGGCGCGCATGCCGGACAGCGCATCGCCCATGGCTTTGAGATCGGCGTCGCTGCGCCGTTTTGCGGCAAGGGCCGCCGCCTGCACTTCGAGGATGCCACGCAGTTCGAACAGATTGCGAAACGAGTCGGCGCGCTGCAGCGTCTCATGGTCGATGGTCAGCACCGTCGGGTTGTTGCTCTCGACCACGAAGGCGCCGCGCCCCTGCTGCGACCAGATTCGGCCTTCCGAGCGCAGCCGCGCGATCGCCTCGCGCACCACGTTGCGGCTGACCCCGAAAGTGGTTGCCAGCGCCGCCTCGGTCGGCAGCTGGTCACCCGGCTTCAGCCGGCCTTGCGCGATCTCGCGCGAGATGGAACTGGCCACCAGAGTGGAGAGGTGTGGGCCGCGATTGACCTTGTCGAGTTTCAGCGTCATCGCTCACCTATAGTCGACGGCGGGTGCGGACGCCAGAATGCGGCCGTTGCTGAGAATGTGGCGCGGGTCGAATGCGTCCTTGATGCCGGCGGCGAGGTCGAGCGTCACCGGATCGATGCGTTCGAGGAACGCCTTCTGCTTGACCCGGCCGATGCCGTGCTCGGCGCTGATCGAGCCGCCATAACGATCGACGACGGTGAAGATCTCGGCTTCCGCCTGCTCGAACAGATGTTCCATCGCCTCGGTGCCCATGCCTTCCGGCGGCACGACGTTGAGGTGGATGTTGCCGTCGCCGACATGGCCATAGGTGACGGCCAGGGCGTCGGGCCGGGCTTTCTCCAAGGCGGCCAGCGCATCGGTGACGAAATCGGCAAGCCTGGAGATCGGCACCGACACATCGGTGCGCAGGTAGCGGCCGCCCCTGCCTTGCCGCTCGACCATGATCTCGCGATAAAGCCACAGCCGCTCGGCTTGCGCCCGCGTCGAAGCGATGACGCCGTCCTCGACGATGTCCTCGACGCTGCCGAGAAACCCCAGAAGCAAATTGGAGAGGTCGATCAGCCCGCCCGACGACACCTCGATCAGCACATAGACGGGATAGGGCTGGCTGAGCGGATCGGGAAAATCCTGGCCTTCGCGCATGGTGATCTCGATGCCGCCGCGCAGGATCAGTTCGAAGGCGGTGAGCAAATCGCTGCAATCGCGCCGCGCCCTTGCATAGAGTGCCATCGCGTCCTCGACGGAGCGCAGGCCAACCAGCGCGGTTTCGATCTGCGTCGGCTTGGGGAATAGTTTCAGCGCCGCCGCGGTGACGATGCCCAGCGTGCCCTCCGAGCCGATGAAGATCTGCTTCAGATCATAGCCGCGATTGTCCTTGCGCAGCACTTTCAGCCCGTTCCAGATGCGGCCGTCGGCCAGCACCACTTCGAGGCCAAGCACCAGGTCGCGCGTCATGCCGTAGCGCAGCACGTTGAAGCCGCCGGCATTGGTGGCGACATTGCCGCCGATGCGGCAGCTGCCCTGCGCGCCGAAAGTGATCGGCAGCAGGCAGTCGCTCGCTTCGGCGGCGCGCTTGGCGTCCTCGAGAATGCAGCCGGCCTCGACCACCATGGCAAAGTCGATCGCGCTGATCGAGCGAATCTTGTTCATGCGCTCCAGCGAGATGACGATCTCGCCGCCATCCGCCGCCACTGCGGCGCCGACGAGCCCGGTCAGGCCGCCTTGCGGCACGACCGGAATGCGCTCGGCATGGCAGAACCGCATCAGCGCCGACATCTCCTCAACCGAAGAGGGCCGCGCCACCGCCAGCGGCCGACCGAAATGATCGCCCGACCAATCGCGGCTGTAGCGCGCCAGATCCACTTCCTCGGTCAGCAGCCCGCCATTTGGCAGCAGGCCGGCCAGGGCTGCGATCTGCGATGCGGAGGGTGGCGGCACGGCATTCATGGATTGGCTCTGGGCCCCTCGGCAAAACGGCTGGACAAATACCGGCGTTGTCGTGTTATCATACAACCCTGATTGAGAACATCAAGCGAGGCCATCTTGCCGCCAAGCGTTCGATGTGGATGATCAGACCCGCAAATCACAGAATTCGGAGGACTTCCCCAATGAGCGACGCCCCGGGCTTTCGCTATATGCACACCATGATCAGGGTGCTCGACCTCGACAAGTCGATCGCCTTCTACACCGAGGTGCTCGGCATGACCCTGCTGCGCCGCGACGACTACCCCGGCGGCAAGTTCACCAACGCCTTTGTCGGCTACGGCCCCGAGGACAAGGAAGCCGTCGTCGAGCTGACGCTGAACTGGGGCCGCGAGGAGCCCTACGAGATCGGCACCGGCTTCGGCCATCTGGCGCTCGGCGTCAACGACATCTACGCCGTCTGCGCGGAACTGGAAAAGCGCGGCGCCAAAATCCCGCGCAAGCCCGGCCCGATGCAGCACGGCACCACCCACATCGCTTTCGTCGAAGACCCCGACGGCTACAAGATCGAGCTGATCGGCCTCGACACGATGTGATCCGATCGGGCCGGACCGCATCGGCCTCGCGCCGATGCGGTCCCGTCCTGTCCGCGCTTGCCTGGGAGGCGGGATCACTTGATGACCGCGATCTTGCTGCGGTCGATGGTAATGGCGACGGCAGCGATCAGCACCGCGCCGAACACCATATTTTCCAGGAAAATGTTGACGCCGACAAAGGTCATGCCGATGCGCACGATCGAGATGATCAGCGCGCCGACCGCCGTGCGGGCAACGCCGCCGAGCCCGCCGGTGATCGCCGTGCCGCCGACGATGACGGCGGCGATGGCCGGCAGCAGCAGCTGGTTGGCCAGCACTGGCGAGCCGCTCGACAGCCTGGCCGCCAGCACGACGCCGGCGATGGCCGCGAGCATACCCGACGCGGCAAAGGCGATGATCTTGGTGCGGTCGACATTGATGCCCGCCGCCCACGCCGCCGGTTCGCCGGCGCCGACCGCAATCGCCTGGCGGCCGAAGCGCGTGTAGCGCAGCGCCAGAAAGGCGGCGATGCCGATGACCGCCGAAATCAGCACCACCACCGGAATGCCGATGATGGTGGCGTTGATCCACGCCGTGTTTTCTCGGCCACCTTCCTCGATGGTGATGGCGCGGCCATTGGAGACCCAGAGCGCCAGGCCGGTGACCACGCCGCCGGTGGCGAGTGTCGCGACGAAGGACGGCACGCGCAGCTTGACGTGGACGACACCGCTCAACACGCCGAAGGCGAGCCCCGACAGGATCGCCACCGGAAAGGCGGCGAGGCCGAGCGACGGCAGCAATTGCGCCAGGATGACGCTGGCTAGTGACGCCACCGCCTGGATCGACAAATCGATGCCGCCGAGCAGAATGGCGAAGGTGACGCCGGTCGCCAGGATGAACAGCACGGCGGTGTTGGCAAACAAAAGCGCCACGGTTTCGCCGGTGAGGAAGCCGGGCGCGGCGATCTCGATGATCAGCAGCAGGCCGACCAGCAGGATCAGCGGAATGGCGCCTTGCGTCCACTTGCCCTCGAAAACCTGCCTGATGGAGAACGCCTCATTCATCGGTTCACACCATTGCCCTGAGAAGATCGACCTGGTTCGGCTTGTTGCCCGGACTGGCATCGAAGCGCGCGGTGATTGCACCGTCGCGCATCACCAGCACCTGGTGCGACAGACCGATCGTTTCCTCCAGCGTGTCGGAAATCAAAAGGATCGCCACGCCTTGCGCCGAGAGATCGCGCACCAATTCGTAGACCTCCTCCTTGGCGCCGACATCGAGGCCGCGTGTGGGATGGTCGAGCACCAGGATGCGCGAGCCCGCCGTCATCCAGCGCGCCAGCACCACCTTCTGCTGGTTGCCGCCGCTGAGCTTGCGGCAGGCGGCATCGGGACCGGGCGCCTTGATGCGCAGCCGCTTGATCCAGTCGGCGGCAAGCCGGCGCTCCTTGCCATAGTCGATGGCGCCATGGCGCATGACGCTGGAGAGATCGGCCAGCGAAATGTTCTCCGCGATCGACAGGAACATCACCAGCCCTTCGAGCCGGCGCTCGCGCGGGACATAGCCGATGCCCTTGCGCACAGCCGGCTCCGGCGAGGAGAAGCGCACGGCATCGCCGGCGATTTTCATCTCGCCGGCATCATGCTGGACGAAGCCGCCAACGGTGCGCGTCACCTCCTCGCGGCCGGAGCCGACGACGCCGGCAATGCCGACAATCTCGCCGGCCCGGATCGAGAGATCGACGCCGTGATAGTAACCGTTGGCGCCAAGCCCCTTGGCCTCGACCATCACGATATCGCGCGGCGCGAGCTGGCGGGCCTCGCGGTAATATTCGGCCTGCAGGCCGCGACCGACCATGATCTCGTGCAGCTCCGGCGCGGTGACTTCAGCTGCGCGGTGCTCGGCGACGACCGCGCCGTCCTTCATCGTGTAGACACGGTCGGAGATGTTGAGCACCTCGTCGAGGCGGTGCGAGACGAACACAAAACTGGCGCGGGATTTAAGCGAGCGCACCCGCGCGAACAGCACCTCGATATCAGCGGCGTTGAGCACCGAGGTCGGCTCGTCGAGCAGGATGAGCAACTGCCGCTCGACCACTTCCTCCAAGGTCAGCGCCTTGGCGAGCTCGACCATCTGGCGTGCGGCGAAGGTGAGTTCGGAGGTGCGCGCGGTGACGTCGATGTCGATGCCGATCTTGGCCAGTTGCCGCCGCGCCGCCGCGTTCATGGCGCGCCAATTGACGAGGCCGAAGCGGGTGAAGCGGTCCTCTTCGCCGAGATAGATGTTTTCGGCAACCGTCAGGTTCAGCACCAGCGACTGCTCCTGGAACACCATGCCGATGCCATGCCTGGCCGCATCACGGGCGTTGCGCATGCGCAGCTGTTCGCCATCCAGCGTGAGCGAGCCGCCATCCGGCCGGTAGCCGCCGGCCAGCACCCGCATCAGCGTCGACTTGCCGGCGCCGTTCTCGCCGATCAGCCCGACAACTTCATTGGGCCGCACCTCGATGGAGACGTCGCGCAGCGCCTGGACGCCGGGGAAATTCTTGATGATGTTGGACGCCTGCAGCATGGCGTTCACTTGACGATTTTCAGGCGGACACGGTCGAGCGACAGCGCCACCGCGGCGATGATCATCAGACCCTGCACCGTCTGCTGGATGTAGGGCGAGATGCCGAGCAGGATCATGCCATTGGCAAGCACGGTGACGATCAAAACGCCGATCAGCGTGTTGACGACGCCGCCCTCGCCGCCGGTCAAAGCGGTGCCGCCGACGACCACTGCGGTAACCGCGGCAAACAGCCTGCCGTCGCCGATGACGGCATGCGACTGGCCGAGCTGTGCTGCGGCCAGCACGCCGGCAATGCCGAAGAAGAACCCGGCCAGCGCAAAGGCGGTGATGCGCACGCGCACGACATTGACGCCGGAGAGCTTGGCGACATCCTCATCACCGCCGATCGCCAATATGTGGCGGCCGAGCTTGGTGTGGTACTGGATGACAGTGGCGAGCAGGAAGGCGCCGAACGCGACCCAGACCGCCACCGGCAGGCCGAGGAAACGGTGCAAGGCCAGGTCGCGGATCGAGGCGTCGTTCAGCTTGATGGCCGTGCCGCCCAGCATATAGACCGACAGGCCGAGGCCGATGAACCACATGCCGAGCGTGCCCATGAAGGACGGGATGCGCAGCATGGTCTGGACGAGACCGCTGACGAAGCCCATGGCGGTGCCGGCGGCGATGGCAGCGAGCACCGCCCACCAGCCATAGTCGTTGCCGTTGCCGTCATTGGCGGCGAGCAGCACAAGCACCATCGCCGCCACCGAAAGCGTGCCTTCGACTGCGAGGTCGATGCTGCCCATCAGGATGATGAAGGTCAGCCCCATCGCCAGCGTCAGCGGCACGGCGGCGGAATTCGCAAGCCGCACCAGATTGCGCAGCTCGATGAAATTGGGGTTGGCAATGGCGATGAGTATGCACAACACGATCAGCACCGCCAGCGGCGCAAGGCTGCGCCAGCGCCTGCCGCCCAGGAATGTCGCGATGCGGCCGGGGAACGATGTCATGGGCGTCGTCCGCTCGATGTCCGAAACGGACTTCAGGGGTTCTGTATGGATTGTCAAGAAACCGCTTCCCGTCTGCTGGTGACAGCCGTCGCGACAAGGGGATCGCGACGGCTGCGGGAGGAAGCGGTCCGCCAGGGAGTTGCAGCCCGCTCCGATGGATCAGGTACGGATCGCTCCGGTCACCCGGCCCCACAGATCGTTCCAGTCGATCTCGGGCTTCGCATCGACATTGGTCTTGTAATATTCCTCGACATTGTCGTGCGAGATCAGCACCGCCTTGCCGTAGAACTCACGGTGCTCCGGCGGCTCCTTGGTCGGGTCGAACTTGCCGATCTTGGCGTTGTAGCCGATGGCGAGACCCATGCCGCCCTGCCAGAACGGATCGGAGGTGACGGTGCAGGCGAACTCGCCGGTGCGCACCGCATCGACCGCCGTCTTGATGCCGTCGACGCCGACGATCGGCACCTTGCCGGCGAGGTTTTCGGCGCGCAGCGCTTCCAGAGCGCCCGAGCCCATATCGTCATTGGCCGCCCAGATGCCCTTGATGTCGTCGCCGAAGCGGGTGAGCAGATTGCCCATCAGGTCGAAGGCTTCGGTCGACTTCCAGTTGGCGACCTGGAAATCGAGCAGCTTGATGTCTGGGTTGGCGGCAAGCGCCGCATCAAGGCCCTTCTTGCGTTCGATCGCCGCCGTGGTCGAGATCAGGCCGCCGAGTGCGACGATGCCGCCCTTGCCGCCAATAGTCTTGAACAGGATCTCGGCGATGGTCTTGCCGCTGTCGATGCCGTCGAACTCGATATGCGAGACATAGTTCGGGTTGAAATCCTTCGGGTGCAGATCCCCAGGCTTGTTCCACTGCGTCACCACATAGGCGCCGGCCTTGGCGCAGGCCTCGACGATCGGGCGCGCATCGGGCGTGTCGTTGGGATCGGAATTCAGCACCATGTTGCCGCCGGTCTTGGCCAGCATCGCCTTGATGTCGGCAATGCCCTTCTCGCTGTTGCCTTCCGAAACCAGCGTGACGTGTTCCAGCCCGGCCCATTTGGCATACGCTTCGGCGCCGGTCTTCCACACCGCGTGATAGGGGTTGGACAGCGAGCGGATCGACGTCACCAGTGTCGGCTTGTCTTGCGCGCGCAACACGCTCGGCATGGCGAGTGCCGCCACGCCGGCGGTGGCGCCCATCATCAGCGTGCGCCGGTTGACCGCAAAATTCTTCGTGTCGTTCATACCTCGAAACCTCCCGATTGAATTCTGTTCCGCCCGGCATCTTGCGCAGAGCGCGCGGCCGGGACCTCCTGGTGAGGATCGTCAAGCTCCTCCACTTGTACGACAACCCTTCAACACGATAACCATACCCTTTCTCTTGACGCGGCACAAGCGACTTGAGATCGTCGCGCGCAAGAGGAAGGGGCGGTGATCACCGCTGGCAGGAGCTTGATCCCGAAAAGTGGGAACCGGTTTTCTCGGACAAACGGGAAACCGTTTTGTCCGGAGATCTTGCTCCCAAAAGAGAGCCTGGAGTGGAAATGGCGGATTACATCATCGTCGGCGGCGGCTCGGCCGGCTGCATTCTGGCCGCGCGGCTGAGCGAGGACCCGGACGTGTCCGTCGTGCTGCTCGAGGCCGGTCCGCCCGACACCGACCGCTACATCCATTTGCCGGTCGGCTTCTTCAAGATGACGTCGGGGCCGCTGATCTGGGGCTATGACACCGCGCCCGGCAAGGAGATCGACGGCCGCACCATGGTCTATCCGCAGGCGCGTGTGCTCGGCGGCGGCTCCTCGATCAACGCCCAGGTGTTCACCCGTGGTTGCCCGCAGGACTACGATGGCTGGGCGACCGACGATGGCTGTGCCGGATGGAGCTATGCCGACGTGCTGCCCTACTTCGTCCGCTCCGAGGGCAACGACACGTTTGCCGATGCGCAGCATGGCATTGACGGCCCGCTCGGCGTCTCCAGCGGTGCGCCGCATCCGCTGACCCGCATCTTTGTCAAGGCGGCGCAGCAGGCGGGCCTTCCTTTCCGCGCCGACTTCAACGCCGGTGAGCAGGCGGGCGCCGGCTTCTACCAGACGACGACGCGTCGGGGGAAACGCTCGAGCACGGCGGTCGCCTATCTGAAGCCGGCGCTCGGCCGCAAGAATCTGACGCTACGCACCGACGCCTCCGTCAGCCGCATCGTGGTCGAGAACGGCCGTGCCATTGGCGTGGAGATCATCGCCAATGGCCGCACCGAACTGCTCCGCGCCGAGCGCGAAGTCATCGTCACCGCCGGCGCCATCGGCTCGCCGAAATTGCTGATGCTGTCCGGCATCGGCCCGGCCGCGCATCTCGGCCAGCACGGCATCAAGGTGATCCACGATTCCAAAAACGTCGGCCAGAATTTGCACGATCACATGGACGTCGACGTCGTCGCCGAACTCAACGGCCCGCATGGCATCGACCGTTACAAGAAGAAGCGCTGGCAGGCGGTTGCCGGTCTCGAATATGCGCTGTTCGGCAAGGGGCCGGTGGCCTCCAACATCGTCGAGGCCGGCGGCTTCTGGTGGGGCGACCGCGCGGAGAAGACGCCCGACATCCAGTTCCATTTCCTGCCCGGCGCCGGCGTTGAGGAAGGCATCGGCTCGGTTCCCGGCGGCAATGGCTGCACGCTGAACTCCTACCATGTGCGCCCGCGTTCGCGCGGCAGCGTCACGCTCAAGTCCGCGGACCTGCGCGATGCGCCCATCATCGACCCCAACCCGTTCGCCGAGCGCTATGATCTCGAACGCGCCATCGACGGCATCGAGATCAGCCGCGAAATCCTGTCGCAGCCGGCCTTCGCCAAATACATCAGCCGCGAGCATCTGCCCGGCAAGGCGATGCAGGGGCGCTCAGCACTCGAAGCCTTCGCCCGAGAACATGGCCGCAGCGCCTATCACCCAGTCGGCACCTGCCGGATGGGCGGCGATGCCGACAGCGTCGTCGATCCCGAGCTGCGCGTGCGCGGTCTGCAAGGCCTGCGTGTCTGCGACAGCTCGGTCATGCCAAGCATCGTGTCGTCGAACACCAACGCCGCCGTAGTCATGATTGCGGAGAAGGCTGCGGATCTGATTGCGGGGCGAACGCTGCCGGTGGCGTAAGCAGGACAATCGCATGTGGTGGCGCCACGCGATTGCCCTGCCTTGAGCACCTGTCGCTGAGCGCATAGCACTCGAACCGCACTAAAAACGACAGCCTCCCGCAGCGCCTTCAACCGACGCTTGCGCAATCCACCAACCGACCGGAAACCCCCGGTTGCGGGCTCGTTGCCGACGCCTGCGCGGGGATGTGAAAGCGCTTTTGCGCCAGTTCCGCGATCACACCATATGAACCGATCCAAGCTCTGCTAGCTTGTGGGCGTGGGACTTGTCCCGCTTTGGCCGGTGCTTCAGGCAACCCCATCCCAACCCCCCGCCCCCTGCGGTACCGGCCATCCCCCTCCCCCTTTTGGCAGGCTTCTCGACCTGCCATCCTCAGCCGTCCCTGCCAACTTCGAGGTCGACGACGAGGCCTGATGCGTGGCATGCAAATCAAGACCATCGGCAGCGTATCGAGGGATTTCACATCGGCTGTCTGGACGACGTCCTGGAGAGCGACAGATGGGGGTCGAGCCGCCTCAGCTCCCGGTTGATGGCCGCCAGGCGCTCCGGTTCGCCTTCCGTGTTGCAGACATTGAGAGTAACGACGCGTAAGCGCATCAGCGAACCACCGCCGCGATCCGTTCCAACGTGGTGCGCGAAACGGCTCGGCCATCGGCGCGGTTCGGCTTGCCAAATTCCGCCATGCCGCCCATACACGGCTTGAACAACCGCCCCGAGGGTCCGCGCCCATTTTGCCAAAGGATACTCTCCGATGTCTGTGACGCCGTCCCCCTGGTCAAAGCCGTGACGGCTTCCCTCGCAAGCCTGGGCTGGACGGATTTCTTCGGCGACCAGCTTGAAGCCGATGAGGCAGACCTCGTACCGGCACGCATCGCTTCGGTGCACCGCGACCGTCTGGCCGGTCTGTCTCTGTCAGGGCCAGTGGATCTGACGCTGCCGGCCAATGCCAACACCGGCGACTATGCCGTCGGCGACTGGGTGCTGGTCGAGCCTCACACGCATCTGCTGCGCCGCCGCCTGACTCGCAAGACGGTGCTGGAGCGCCGCACACAGGGCGGCAGGATCCCGCAGCTGGCCGCGGCCAATGTCGACACGCTGTTCATCGTGACGTCCTGCAATGCCGATTTCAACATCGCCCGGCTCGAGCGCTATTTGGCGCTTGCCAACGAGGCCGGAACGACGCCAGTGATCCTGCTGACCAAGGCCGATACGGCTGACGACGCCGAGGCGTATCTGAAACAGGCAACAGCCCTGCAGCGCGGACTGGCCGTGGTGATGCTGAACCCGCGCGTCGCCGATGCCGCAGCGGCGCTTGCTCCCTGGTGTGGCGCAGGGCAGACGGTGGCGCTGGTCGGCTCCTCCGGGGTCGGCAAATCGACGCTGGTCAACACGCTGGCCGGATCGGCGCAGCAATCGCCGCAACAGACTGCGGGCATTCGCGAGCACGATGCCAAGGGTCGCCACACCACCACAGCCAGATCGCTGCACCCCATTGCCGGCGGCGGCTGGGTGATCGACACGCCGGGCATGCGCACGCTGCATGTCAGCGACGTCGCCTCCGGCATCGACACGCTGTTTGCCGAAATCACCGAGCTCGCACCGCTGTGCAAATTCCGCGACTGCACCCATGTCCACGAACCGGGCTGCGCGGTGCAGGCTGCGTTGAAGGCGGGTACGCTCGACCCTGAGCGCCTTGCCCGCTGGCGCAAGCTGTCGGAGGAAAACCAGGGCAACACGCCGGTTCAGAGCGGCCCGCGCGGCAACAAATCGCCTGCCGGGCGCCCGAAGCGGCGTTGAGCGGATAGGAATTGCGGAACGAGACGTCGGAGGCCCGGCATGTGCCGGGCCTCCCTTTTTTCACTCTCCGCGCATCGTTGCCTGGAAGGTCGGCAGGTGCTTCTGCTGCGCCTCCAGCATGCGCTCGCGGTAGACGCCGTAGATGACGTCGGTGTCGTGCAGCGTCACGCCGGCAATGGTCGGCGAGGCGAAGACCGGCAGTTCGATGCCGCGCTTGGCGAGCTGCTCGGCCGTGCGCGCGATCAGCTCATGCGCCAGGATCATGGCAAGCACCGTCGATGAGCCCGACACCGGCCGGCTCCAGCCCTCGACCGGCACGATGGCGTCCTCGATCGGCGAACAGGTGTCGATGACGAGGTCGGCGGCATCTGCCAGCCGCTTGCCGGAGGAGTGCGTCGCCGGCTTGTCCAGATTGTTCTTGCTGGTGACCGCGACGACGAAGATGCCGCGCTTCCTGGCGTATAGCGCGGTGTCGATGCCCGACGAGTTGCGGCCGCTATGGCCGAAGATGATGATGGAATCGCCCTTGTTGAGCGGCTGGTGGTCGAGGAATTTTTCGGCGTATTTTTCCGTACGCTCCAGCCACAAAAGCTCGCGCACGCCGCCGGCGCCGAGCACATTGTGCCACATCACGCGCGGGTCGGTCAGCGGGTTGAAGCCGACATAGCTGCCATAGCGCGGAAACACCTCCTGCACCGGCAGCACCGAATGGCCGGAGCCATAGAGATGCACCAGCCCGCCGCCCTCGAGCGAGTCGGCAAAGCGGCTGGCGGCCTGGCCAAAGGCCTCTTCATTGGCTTTCGCAGCCTGGTCGATGAGGGCGGCGAGACGGTGGATGTAGAGATCGGACACGTGGGTACTCCTGTTTGCTGTGTCGGTCTGGAATGGATCAGCTTCTCGGGTTCAGCGGCACGCGTCCGGCGCGCAGCGTCGAGCGGATTTCGTAGCGGTCGCCGCGCATGATCGAGACCGTGAATTCGAACGGGCCGCGCTCGTCGGTGGTGATGCGTTCGACGACGAAGGCCGGGCTGCCGACAGCGAGGTCGAGCAGTTCGGCGTCCGCCGCGCCGACCGCGCCGACCCGGTAGTTCTCCCGCGCGGCCACCGGCACGATGCCGTAATGGCGCTCCAGCGCCTCGTAGAGCGAGCCCTGCAGCAGGCCGGCATCGAGGAAGCCCGGCACGCGCACGGCCGACAGCTGCGCCGTCTGGATGCCGATCGGCTCGTTGTTGCCGAGCCGCAGCCTGCGAATGCGCACCACCGGATCGCCCTCCTCGATCTCCAGCGCGCCGGCAGCCGCCGCATTGGCGGTGGTCAGGCTGCAGTCGAGCAGGCGCGAGCCCGCGACCACGCCAATATTGCCCATCTCCTGGGTAAAGCTGGTCAGCTCGCGCGTGCCGGCGACCAGCGTGGTCGAGCGCACGAACGTGCCGCGGCCATGTTCGCGCCTGAGCAGCCCGGCCTCCTCGAGATTGCGCAGCGCGTGGCGCAGCGTGATACGGCTGACGCCGAACAGGGCGCACAGCCTGTCCTCCGCCGGGATCTGGTCGCCCGTTGCCCATTCGCCGCTCTTGACGATGGCGCGGATCGCCTCTTCGACCTGATACCAGAGCGGCTCCGGCCGTCTGCGGTCCGGCTGCTGAAAGCTTGCTTCGCTCATCGCACCTGCCTCCACCCTTGCCCAACGGCGCCGGCCAGCGCCGCGCCGACGAGGCCGGCGCGGGGACCGAATTTTCCCGGCTTGACGTCGATGCCGCGCAGATGCGGCGGCAGTTGGCGTCGCAGCGCTGCAAGCAGCGGCGGCCGGATCACATCCAGCGCCTCCGCCAAACCACCCGAAATCAGAACCGCTTGCGGATCGAGCAGCGCGACAGCGCCTGCAAGCGCGGTGCCGAGCTGTCGCGCCGGCAGTTCAAGCAAGGTGAGTGCGGCCAGTTCGCCGGCCTGGGCAGCGGCGATCAGCTGGCGGCCGTCGGCAAGGCCGATCTGTCCGGCAAGGGCATCAAGCGCCCGGCCCGACGCGACGCGCTCCAGCCAGCCGCTGCGCTCCTCGCCATGATCTTTGACGTCGGCGCAGGCCCAGCCGAACGAGCAGGCGCCGCCATGCGCGCCGGCAACGATGCGGCCATTGGCCAGCACCGCCGAACCGATGCCGGTGCCGATGGCGAGCAGGATCGCATCCGACATGTTTTTCGCACTGCCTTCGACAGCCTCCGCCAGCAGCGCAATCTGTGCGTCATTGCCGATCGCTACGCGCAGTTTGGGAAACAGCGTCTGGATGTCGACGCCGTCGAGGAACGGCAGGTTGGGGATCCAGCGGCAAATTGAGCCCTCGACCAGACCCGGCACCGCGATGCCAAGCGCTGAGACCGGCCCGGCCTCAGCGCACAGCGCGTCGATGCGCGCAATGAAGGCATCAAGGGTTGCCGGCGCCGGCTCGCTGCCCAGCGCCTCCAACCCACCGACATCGCCCGTAGATACGCCGGCGCGCAGATTGGTGGCGCCGAGATCGATGGCGAGTACCCGCGTCATCGACCGGACCCTTTGCCGAAGGGGAGCGAGAACAGGCCGCTGCCGGCATTCCACGAATGCGACGCCGCCGCGAAGGCCTGCGCATGGCGCGTGCCGCGCAGGCAGCCGCGCAGCCGGTAGAGCGAACTGTAATAGTCGACATAGGGGAAGCTGCTCAGGCCGCGCGCCAGCTCATACTCCATGACCGCGTCGCGCCAGGCCTCGAACCCGTCGCTGACATCGACGAGATGCTCGGGCCGGAAGCCGTCATCGTCCTCCCAGTTCTCGCCGAACAGCAGCAGTTGCGGCGTATGCGCCGGATGGTCGCTGGCAACGGTCGGCAGTCCGGCGAAGAAGATACCGGTCTTGGTCAAATGCGCGGCGGCGCGATGGTCCTTGTGCCAGCTGCCGTGCCAATGGGTGATGACGATCTCGGGTTTCAGCTCGCGAATGATGTCGCCCACTTCGAGCGCCGTCTGATCGTCTGTGGGCAGGAAGCCGTCGCGCAGGCCAAAGCCACGCATGGTGACGCCGAGCCGCTCCGCCGCGCTGCCCGCTTCCTCTTCCTTCTGCACGCAATAATGCGCGGGAACCAGGTACGGATGGCCCTGCTCACCCATGGTCAGATGCAGGAAAGTCACCGTGGCGCCGCGCTTGACGGCAGCGGCCGCCAGCGGCCCGGCCATCACCTCGGCATCGAAGGCGTGCGCGCCGACCACCAGGATCGATTTCGCCGCATAAATTCTGTCTTCGATCATTTCATGCCCCCTCCGGTGCCCACGCCTTCGCGAATCTGGCGCGCCAGCAGACAATACATGATCAGGATGGGCGCCATGGATATCGCCAGCGAGGCGAACACCAGGCCCCAGTCGGTGCGGAACTGGCCGACGAAGACGCTGATCGCCAGCGGCACCGTCTTGTAGCGGTCGTCGAAGATGAAGATCAGCGGGAAGAAGAAATCGTTCCACACCGCGATCGCGGTGAAGATGGCCACGATCGACACCGCCGGCTTGACCATCGGCAGGATGATCTGGAACAGGATGCGCACCTCGCCGGCGCCGTCCATGCGCGCGGCCTCGTCCAACTCGGAGGGTAAGACGCGCATGAAATTGGCGAAGATGAAGACGGCGAAGGGAATGCGGATCGCCGAATAGACCAGGATCAGCCCGGTCAGCGAATCCAGCAGGCCGAGATTGCGCATCAGCGTGAACAGTTCGACCGAGGCGAGCCGGATCGGCAGCATGATGCCGGACAGGAACAGGCCGAGCATGATGGCATTCCAGCCGAGTCTGTATCGGCTGAGCGGATAGGCGGCCATCGCCGAGACGACGATGGTGAGGATGACCGCGCCGCCGGTTACGATCAGGCTGTTGATGAAATTCTGGCCGAGATCGGCGCGCGTCCAGGCGTTGACGAAATTGTCGAAGGCAAAGCTTTGCGGCAGGCCGAGCCTGTTGTCGTAGATCTCGGCCGTGGTCTTGAAACAGGAGACGATGAGGATGTAGAGCGGCAACAGCACAGCCGCCGTCCATACGATCAGCACCGTCCAACCGGGCAGCCGCGCCAGCTGCAGAAAGATGGCCGGTCTTTGCGAAATCGCCAGCGCGCTCATAGCTGCACCGTGCGGCGGTCGAAGAAGCGCAGCATCATGAGCGTGCCGATGCTGAGGATCAAGAACAGCACGGTGCCGAGCGCCAAAGCCAGACCGATATCGGTGATGCCGACAGCACCTTCCGCGCCGAAGGCCAGCCGGTAGAAGTAGGTCACCAGCGTGTCGGTCGAATAGCTCGGATTGCCCTGCACGCCCTGCATGACATAGACGATGTCGAACTGGTTGAAGGTGTTGATGAACGACAGCGTCGTCAGCGTGCCCAGCGCCGGCATCAGCAGCGGCAGCGCGATCGAGAACAGCATGCGCGCATTGCCGGCGCCGTCAAGTTTTGCCGCCTCAAAAATCTGGCCGGAAATCTGCCGCAGACCTGCCGTGTAGATCAGCACCGGCAGGCCCATCCAGTTCCAGGCATCGACGGCGATCAGCATGGCGAGCGCGGTGTGGCTGTTGCCGAGCACGGTCAGGCTGCCCTGGTGCAGGCCAAGCCCGTTGAGCGCCCATTCGACGACGCCGCCCGGTGCCAAAAGCAACCGCCACAGCGCGCCGACGATGACCGGGCTCAGCACCGCCGGAAAGAAGAACACCGACTGGAAGAACGCAGCACCCCTGTCGCGCAGGAACAGCAGCCAGGCGAACAAAAGCCCGATTCCGTTCTGGAACAGCATGATGCCGAAGAACCAGGCGGTGTTGTGCCACAGCGCGCCGTAGAGCCGCGCGCCGCTGGGGAAAACGAACAGCCTTGAGAAATTCGACAGGCCGGCGAACTCGACCATGCGCAGCCCCTTCCAGACGAAGAAGCTGCCCCACAGCGACATCCCCAGGGGATAGAGGACGAACAGCGCATAGACCGCCAGCGCCGGCAGGATGAACAGCACGGCCATGCGCTGCTGCGTGCGGCGAAGGCTGCTGGTGCGGCGAAGGGTGCTCATGCGCTTTTCTGGTCCGTGAGAGGCCGGCCGCTTTTGCGACCGGCCGCGCCTACTGCTTCGGCTTGAACCAGGTGGCGACCGCGGCCTGCATGTCGGCCGCCAGCTTCTCCGGCGCGATGTTGCCTTCGACCATGTCGATGATCTCCGACTGCAGCACCGAAGACGCCGTCGGCGACTGCCAGCGGAAGCCGACCAGCGTCAGATAGGGCGTCGAATTCTTCGCCATCTCCATCATCGCGGCCAGCACTGGATCCTTCACCGTCACATCCGTGCGGGCCGGCGGCCAGCCGAGCTCGTCGGCGAACATCTGCGCGAACTCTGCCGAAGCCATGAAGCCCAGCACCTTGGTCGCGGCTTCCTTGTTCTGGCTCTCGGAGACCAGGCCATAGGAGCCGTCGGAGAAGGCCGAGGTGTAGAGTTTTGCCCCGGCATCGTCGGCGGGGAACGGGAAGATCGAGAATTTCAGCTTCGGGTTCTGCGCCTTGAAGCTGCCGTTCTCGAACGAACCGCCGAGGAACATCGCCGCCTTGCCGCCGATGAACTGCTGCGTGGCGGTGGTGTAGTCGATGCCGGCGAAGCCGTCGGGGAAATACGGCTTCAGCTCGGCGAAGCGCTTCAGCGCCGCCACATAGCGCGGATCCTCGAACGTCGCCTTGCCGCTCATCATCTCGTCGTAGAATTCAGGACCATAGACGGTCGGGCCGACCACGCCGACGGCGATCTCCAACTCCCAGGCCGAGCCGTTGGCGCCGCCGGTGGCGATCGGCGTGATGCCGGCCGCCTTCAGCTTCTCGCAGACAGCGGTGAAATCCTTGTAGGTCTTGGGGATCTCGATGCCCTGGGCGGCGAAAATATCCTGGTTGTAGAAGACGCCCATCATCGGCACCGAGTAGGGCACACCGTAGACTTTTCCGTCAGCGCGGCCGCGCGCGCCGCCAAGCGCCGCGTCCTCCATGTTCTTCAGCTCCGGCACGCTGTCGTCCAGCGCGTCGAGATAGCCGGCCTCGACGAAGGGCTGCAATTCGCCATAGGCCTTGAGCTGGGCGATGTCGGGCCCGCGGCCGCCGCGCAGCGCCGTGCTCAGCCGGTTCTGGTAATCGGCATCGGGCGTGAACTGGATGGCGACCTTGATGCCGGGCTTCTTCACCTCGAAGGCATCGAAGATGCGGCGCATCGCGGCCTCGTCCTCGGTGCGCCAGCTCCACAGCGTCACCGTGCTGTCGGCGGCTCGCGCCGGCAATGAGGGAAAGACGCCGGCGCAGGCGGCGGCAAGGCCGCCGATCAGCCTAAGCGCTGCGCGCCGGTGAAGTGAAAGCATGCTCATTGCCAGTCTCCCATTGTTCTCTGTCTTGGCGTCCCGCGGCGTTCCGGTGCCGTGAGAAGTCATTGGTTCGGCAAAAGTCATTATAATGACATAGCGGTATTCGCAAGAGGTCTGCTGCGCCTCAGGAATGGCGGCGTTGGCCCCCTCACGACATTGCAGTACCCGCATCCGTTTGTTACATAACGATAAATATCCACATTCCAGCGCCGCAAAGAAATCTGTGACCGTACCATGTGAGACTTTTTCGCCAGCAAGCCCTTGCGTCGCCGCGCTGACTTGTCATAACCTCATGTGAACCGATAGGGAGGATGAGGAATGTCGTTTGCCTGGACGTCGAAACTGGCACTGGCCGCAGGCCTCGCCATCCTGCCCGCCACGGCCTGGGCGCAATCGGTCAACATCTCCTATCTCACCCACTGGTCGCCGGAGACGGTGGCGCTGCTGGAAGCGGCGGCCAAGGATTATGCCAAGACCAATCCGGATGTCAGCGTCACCGTGCGCGCCGTCCCCTTCGGCGACCTCCTGACCACGCTGCGCTCGCAAGGCGGCGGCGCGGACGGCCCAACCATCGGCGGCATCTACGATCTCTGGTTGCCGGAACTGGCGCGCGACAAGCTGGTCGCGCCCGCTCCCGATGCGGTGGCCAGCGAGGTCAAGGCCGCCTGGCCGGCGGGCATCACCAGCGCCGCCTCGGTCGGCGGCACGCTTTATGGCATCCCCAACGAAATCGACGTCTATGCGCTGAACTACAACAAGGCGCTGTTCAAGCAGGCCGGCATCGCGGCGCCACCCAAGACCTGGGACGAGTTCAAGGACGCGGCGAAAAAGCTGACCAACAAGGATGCGGGACAGCAAGGCTTCGGCATGATCAATTCATGGGCCGCCGGTGTCGTCCACCCCTTCGCCTCGCTGCTGGTCTCCAATGGCGGCGACCTGGTCAAGGACGGCAAGCCGGTGCTCGACAGCCCGCAGGCCGCCGAGACATTCCAGCTCTATGAAGACCTGATCAAGTCGGGCGCCAGCGTGCCGGCGATGGCGACAGCCGACGCCAACACCACCGGCCCCTTCCTCGACAATTTCGTCTCCGGCAAGACCGGCATGATCATCATGGCCAATTGGTGGGAGAGCGCGCTGAAGGCCGGCATGGGCGACAAGTTCGCCGACATTGCAACGGCGCCGCTTCCCGTCGGCCCGAGCGGCGACAAGCCGCATTCGATCTCTTACTCCTGGATGACCGTGGTCAACGCCAATGCAGGTGCGGCCGAGCAGAAGGCGGCATGGGACTTCCTCGCCTGGCTGAACAATCCAAAGTCCGGCAAGAACGGCGCTTCCGCGATGTCGGATATCCTCATGTCGATGGGCATCCTGCCCTCACGCCTCTCCGACATCGAGGCGCACAAGGACAAGCTCGGCTCGGAATTCCTCTCCGGCTATGTCAGCGTGCTCACCGACGCCAAGCCGTTCCCGGTGGTGCCGGGCGGCCAGGAATTCTCGGAATCGCTGCAGCAGACGCTCGAGGCGTTGCAGTATGGCCAGGTCTCGGCCAAGGATGCGCAGGCGACGGCGCAGGCCGACGCCATTTCGATCCTGGAGCGCGCCGCCAAATAATGATTCAGAGGTACCGTGCCTCGGCGGGCATCATGCTGGCGCCCGCCGTGACGCTGATCGGCATCTTCGTCCTGTTGCCGATGCTGCTCACCGTCTGGCCTGTCGTTCCAGGACTGGTCGACGCAGACGCCGTTTTCCAGCGCCAGCTTCATCGGCCTCGACAATTTCCGCGACATTTTTGGCGTCTCCTCGGTTGGCCGCGATTTCAAGGTCGCGTTCGCCAACACAGCCGTCTACACCGCGCTCTCCGTCGTCCTCATCCTGCCTCTGTCGGTGGCCTTCGGCCTGATGGTCTACCAGCAGGATGTGCCCGGCGGCACGGCGCTGCGCACGGTGCTGTTTGCCACCTACATGGTGCCGATGATCGCTGTCGCGCTGGTGTGGTCGAAACTCTATTCGCCGAGCGAAGGCCCGCTCAACCAGATGCTCGGTCTGATCGGCATCGGCCCGCAGCCTTTCCTGTCGTCGCCGCGCTCGGCGCTGATCTCGATCATCTTTCTCAATGTCTGGCAACAGGTCGGTTACTTCACCGTCTTGGCGATCGCCGGGCTGACGCAGATCCAAGGCAGCCTCTACGAGGCGGCGAAGCTCGATGGCGCCAACCGCTTCGAGCAGTTCCGCTTCATCACGCTGCCGCTGATGCGGCGCACGCTGTTGTTCAGCGCCGTCATCGCCATCATCAACGCCGTGCAGGTGTTCGAGCCGGTTGCCCTGATCACGCAGGGCGGGCCGGTCGGCTCGACCAATGTGCTCACCTACCACATCCGCCGCGTCGGCATCGAGCGTGCGCAGGGTGGACTGGGTTCGGCCATGGCGGTCATGCTGATGCTTTCGCTGATTGTCGTCGTCTGCGCGCTGTTTGCCTTCGCCAACCGGAAGAACGACGAATGAGCGCGGGATCGTCGAGCCGGCTGTCGCGCCGGCGCCCGTCCGGCCACAAGGCGCTGCTGGCGACGCTGATGCTGCTGGTCGCCGTCGCCTCGGCCTTCCCGCTGGTCTGGATGGTGCTGTCGAGCCTCAAGACGCCGGCCGAGAGCATGCAGGTGCCGCCGGTGTGGATCCCCCTTACGCCGAGCCTCGACGCCTATGAGAAGGTGTCGGGCGTGGTCAATGTCGGCCGCTCGATGTGGAATTCTCTGGTCATCGCCTCGATCACCACCGCCGGCATCCTGCTGACCAGCATGATGGCCGGCTACGCATTCGCCAAATACCACTTCCCCGCCAAGTCGCTGCTGTTTTCTGTGCTGATCGCCACCATGTTCCTGCCGCCGATCGTGACGTTGATCCCGCTCTATCGCCTGGTCGGCTCGATCGGCCTCAACGCCAGCCTCGCCGGCATCATCGTGCCCAATCTCGCCAATGCTTTCGGCATCTTCCTGATGCGCCAGTTCATCTCCGGCGTGCCCGACGAGCTCATCGACGCCGCGCGCATGGACGGCGCCTCGGAGTTCTTGATCCTCTACAAGATCGTCGCGCCGAGCGTCGCCCCCGCAATCGCGGCTCTGGCCCTCTTCGCCTTCGTCTATCACTGGAACAGCTATCTGTGGCCGCTGACCGTGCTGCAGGGCAATGCCGACGCCTATCCGATCGTCATCAGCCTGAGCCGGTTGCTGAGCTACAACAGGGGCGCGGTCAACACCGGCCTGGTGATGGCCGGCGCCACGCTGGCCGTGCTGCCGCCGCTCATCCTGTTCGCCTTCCTGCAGCGCTTCTTCGTCGATTCCATCGTCGGCTCGGCGATCAAGGGATAGCTCGCCTCACCCGAACCTTGCCGCCGTCCAAGCCCCGCCCGCAGCATTCGACTCCACCGCCGCAGCAACAAACTTCACCCCCCGCGCGCCATCGACGACATCGGGCACCTGTGCCGCGCGCGCCGGATCAACCGTCCCGCCCGAACGGTGCGCGCGAATGATATCGGCGGCGTCGCGGTAGAAATTGGCGAAGGCCTCGATATAGCCCTCCGGATGCGCCGCCGGCATGCGCGAAACGCGCTGGCTCTCAGTGGTCGAGCCATGGCCGCCGCGCACCAGCGTGCGGGTCTCCTCGCCGTAGATGGAGAAGCGCAGTTCTTCCGGCCGGCCGCCCGACCATTCGAGCCCGGCTTTGTCGCCATAGATGCGCACCGAGAGATCATTGTAGTGGCCGGGCGAGGTCTGGCTGGCGAGGATCGTGCCGCGCGCCCCGCCGGTCCAGCGCACCAGCACATGCGCATTGTCGTCGAGCCGGCGTCCCGGCACGGCAGTGAACAGATCCGCCGACACCGCCTCGGCCTCACAGCCGGAGATATAGCTTGCCAGGTTGAAGGCATGCACGCCGATATCGGCCAGCACCGCCGACTGCCCGGCGCGCGCCGGATCGGTGCGCCACTCCGCCTGCTTCTGGCCCTCGGCGTCGATCGGCGTGGTCAGCCAGTCCTGGATGTAGGCGCCATGCACGGACACGATGCGGCCAAGCGCGCCCGCCGCCACCATCTCGCGCGCCTGGCGGACCATGGCGTAGCCGGTGTTGTTGAGCGTGACGACGAAGCGGCGCTTTTTCACCTGCGCCAGCGCCACCAATGCTTCTGCGTCGGCCAGCGTCGTCGACAGCGGCTTGTCGCAGATCACGTCGATGCCGGCCTCGAGAAAGGCCGTGGCGATCGGCGCGTGCAGATGGTTGGGCGTGACGATGACCACCGCCTCGATGCCGTCCGGCCGCGCCGCTTCGGCTCGTGCCATGGCGCGATAATCGGCATAGCTGCGCTCGGGCGCGATGCCGATCTCGGCGGCCGAGGCGGCGGCGTTTTCCGGGTCCGACGACAGCGCGCCGGCGACCAGTACGATCTGGTCGTCCAGGCGCATGGCCAGCCGATGCACGGCGCCGATAAAGGCATTGCGACCGCCGCCGACCATGCCGACCCTGAGCCGCTTGCCCGCCGATCCGTCCGATGTTGCGTAGACCATTTTCAAGCTCCTCCCGGCAGACCGCTTTCGAACATGATTTCCAATTTTCATATTGTAAAACGATCGTATCGCGCTAGCCTGAAATCATGAGTGGGGCAAGCAAGGCATCCGCACGGTCCAGCACCGACGAGGCGGCGACGCGCAAGCGCGGGCGCTCTCTGGCCGCCCTCGGCTACATCCAGCCGCAGACCTATGAGGAGCTGCGCGCCGTGCTGTCGTCGGGCACGGTGCACTTCCCCAAGCGGCTGCGCCAGGTGGCGATCTTCCTGTGGCAGCACCCGAGCGACGTCGCGCTCGGCACCATCGCGCAGGTTGCGGCACAGGCCGGCGTGCAGCCCTCGACGCTGGTGCGCTTTGCCCAGATCTTCGGCTATTCCGGCTTTTCCGATTTCCAGGGCCTGTTCAAGGAGCACATCAAGGGCTCATGGCCGGAAGGGCGCGGCGAACCGCGCACCGAGACCGAGCCAAATCTGCATTTCCTGCACGGCATGGTCGGCGCATCGCAGGCCTCGCTGGGCCGCATCGAGACCGGCTTCGACGTCGAGAGTTTCGACAAGATGGTGGCGCTGCTGGCGGCGGCCGAGCTGATCTATGTCATCGGCTCCAAGCGCGCCTTTCCCGTCACCGCCTATCTCTCGCTGACGCTCTCGCAGCAAGGCGTGCGCAACGTGCTGGTCGACAATGTCGGGTCCTCCGCACTCGACCAGATCGGCTGCATCGGCGGCAGGGATGCCGTGCTCGCTGTCTCCTTCAGCCCCTACAATTCGATCACGCCCGATCTCGTCGCGGTGGCGCATGAGCGCAAGGCGCGTATCGTCACCGTCACCGACAGCACCTTCAGCCCGCTGATCCCGCTCTCGGACAGCTGGCTGGAAGTGGTGGAATCCGACTTTGCCGGCTTCCGCTCACTGGCGGCCTCGCTCGCCGTTGGGATGGCGCTGGTCCATGGCGTGGCGGCGCGGCGCGGCGAATGAGGCGTCACTGGTCCAATTGACTATCGGGAATTGCCGTTCCATATTTCTCAAAATAGAAACTTTATTCCCGGGAGGAGGAATGGAGATCCGGCTTGACGGCAAGGTGGCTCTGGTCACCGGGTCGACGCAAGGCATTGGCCGCGCCATTGCCGAGTCGCTGGCGCGTTCCGGTGCCGCCGGGCTGCTGGTCACCGGCCGAGAGAAGACGCGTGGCGAGGCTGTGGCGGCCGAGCTTTCGCAAATGGGCACGCCGACCATCTTCGTCGCCGCCGACCTTGCCGATCCTGACGCCCCCACCCTTCTGGCGCAAGCCTGCATCGAGCGCTTCGGCCGCATCGATGCGCTGGTCAACGCCGCCGGCCTGACCGATCGCGCCTCCTTCCTCGACGCCAGCCTCGACGACTGGGCGGCGCTGTTTGCCGTCAACACGCGCGCGCCGTTCTTCCTGATGCAGGCCGCGATCACCGACATGAAGAAGCGCGGCCAAGGCGGCGCCATTCTCAACATCCTGTCGATCAACGCCCATTGCGGCTCGCCGGAGCTTGCCGTCTATTCCGCCAGCAAGGGCGCGCTGGCGACGCTGACCAAGAACGCCGCCAACGCCCACCGTTTCGACCGCATCCGCGTCAACGGCATCAATGTCGGCTGGACCGACACGCCGGCCGAACGCATCATGCAGGCGGAGACTTTGGGCAACGGCCCCGGCTGGCTCGAGAAGGCCAATGCCGCGCAGCCTTTCGGCCGGTTGCTGACGCCGGACGACATCGCCAGCCTCGCCGTCTTCCTGCTGTCCGACGCCGCCGGCCCGATGACCGGCGCGGTTGTCGACCAAGAACAGGCGGTGATCGGGGCGAACCGGTGAGCGCCATAGAGCCGCTCGGCCCGGCGCTGCTCGATCGCTTGCCGGCTTCGGTGCAGACACCGTCCTATGACCGTACGCTCCTGGCGCCCGGCATGGCGCATCTCGGCGTCGGCGCCTTCCATCGCTGCCATCAGGCCGAATACACCGACGATCTCATCTCGCTGCGCTTCGACCGCTGGGGCATCGTCGGCATCAACATCCGTCCGCCCAGCCTTGCCGACACGCTGGGACGGCAGGGCGGGCTCTACACAAGGCTGATCCGCGAGAACAGCCACATCGAGGCGCGCGTCATCGGCAGCATCGTCCGGGTGGTCGACAGCCAGGAGAGTGCCGCACCGGCGCTCGGTGTGCTGATCTCACCGGATATCGAGTTGGTGACGATGACGGTGACCGAAAAAGGCTATTGCCACGTCCCGTCCAGCGGCGAACTCGACCTCGGCCACCCTGATATCGTCCATGACCTCGCCAACCCCGAGACGCCGCGCAGCGTGCCCGGCCTGTTGGTGCGGGCGCTGGAGCAGCGCCGGGCCACGCACGGGCGGCCGCTGACGCTGCTGTCCTGCGACAACATTCCGGCCAATGGCGTCATCCTCGGCAACGTCGTGCGCAGCTTTGCCGAACCGCGCGGCAATGGGCTGGCCGATTGGATCGCGGCCAACGTCGCATTCCCCTCGGCCATGGTCGACCGCATTGCGCCGGCGGTGACGCAGGATGACCTCGATAGTGTCGAACAATGGTTCGGCTACCACGATGCCGCCGTCGCTGTCGGTGAGCCGTTCCGGCAGTGGGTGATCGAGGAAAAATTCGCCGGCCGCATGCCGCGCTGGGATCTGGTCGGCGCCACCTTCGTCGACGACGTCACGCCGTTCGAGCATCTCAAGATGCGGGTGCTGAACGGCGCCCAGACGACACTGGCGACGCTCGGCGTGCTGGCCGGGCTCGAGCACACATCGGACGCCATAGCCAACCCGCTGCTGTCGGACTTCATCAGGCGCATGCTGGTCGAGGAGACTGTGCCGACGCTGATGCCGGTATCCGGCGTCCTGCCGCTCGCCTATGTCGAGCAGAGTCTTGCCCGGCTGAAGAACACCGCGATCCGCCACCGCAACCACCAGGTCGCGACCGACGGTTCGCAGAAGATCGTCCAGCGCCTGCTCAACCCGATCCGCGACCGGCTGAGCCAGGGCCAAAGCATCGGGCTGCTGTCGGTGCCGGTCGCCGGCTGGATGGCCTATCTGATCCAGGCCTCGGGACGTTTCGGCAGACGCTGGCCGGTGTCGGACCCCTATGCCGGCAAGGTCGCCGCGATCGCCGACGCCACCGGCCATGATGCACAGGCGCTGGTGTCCGCCATCCTTGCCATCGACGGGATATTCGACCCCGGCCTTGCCGCCGACGATACGTTCCGCGCGGCCGTCACATCGGCGCTGGGCGACCTGCTGTCGGACGATCCGATGGCGGCTGTCCGGCACAGTCTTGAACAAGATGAGGTCGCGAGGTTGAAGCGATCCAAACAATCGGCATTATAGTCGTCGGGTCTAGGGAGGCAGAATGAAACTTGGAGTTCTTACGGCACCGTTTGCGGAGACGCCGCTTGGCGAGGTCGCCGGCTGGGCGCACTCGGCCGGCTTCGAGGCGCTGGAAATCGCCTGCTGGCCGAAGACCTCCGGCGCGACGCGGCGCTATGCCGGCACCAGCCATATCGATGCCGCTTCCACCTCGGCGGCGCAGGCCAAGGAGATCGTCGCTTCGCTGACGGAGAAGAAGCTGACGGTCTCCGGCCTCGGCTACTATCCCAACCCGTTGCATCCGGACCCCGCCCATCGCGAGGCCGTCATCGGCCATCTGAAGAAGGTCATCGTGCTGGCCGCCAATATGGGCGTGCCGGTGGTCAACACCTTCTGCGGTGGCGATGCCTCGAAGACCGTCGACGTCAACTGGCAGGACGCGCTGAAAGTCTGGCCCGAGACCGTCGCCTATGCGCGCGATCACGGGGTAAAACTCACCTTCGAGAACTGCCCGATGATCTTCAGTTATGACGAGTGGCCGGGCGGGCACAACATCGCCTATTCGCCCTACATCTGGCGGCGCATCCTCGAGGCCTGGGGCGGCGAGGTCGGCATGAATTTCGACCCCTCGCACCTGGTCTGGCAAATGATCGACCGGGGCCGTTTCATCCGGGAGTTCGGCCCCTACATGCTGCATGTCCACGCCAAGGATTTGATGATCGATCATGATGGTTTGTATGAGCGCGGGATTCTTTCCGCCGGGATAGGCTGGCAGGTGCCGCGCATGCCGGGATTGGGCGATGTCGACTGGAGCGGCTTCTTCTCCGGCCTCTACCGCGCCGGCTATGACGGCTCGGTCATCATCGAACATGAGGACAGGCGGTTTGAAGGCAACGACGATGCGGTGAAGCGGGGCTTCCTGCTCGCCCGCGACGTGCTGCGCCCCTTCGTCAAATGACGAGGTGAATGACTTGGTCCGATCCTGCCGAAGGGTCTGGCCCTGAGACGAAAAACAACAATGTGGAGGAGTACTGACATGAAGAAAATACTGACCATGGTCCCGTTGCTTGCGGGCGCTGCCTTGCTGGCATCGATGGGCGTGTCGTCGGCCGAAGCCAAATATACGATCGGCATTTCCAACACCGTGCAGGGCAATGGCTGGCGCGAGGAAATGGTCTGCGCCATGAAGGCGCAGGCGCTGGCTTCGGGCGAAGTGACGAAGCTCAACATCGCCCACCGCAACACCGATGCCGCCGGCCAACTCGAAGACATCCGCAATCTGATCAGCGCCAAGGTCGACGCCATCGTCGTCAACCCCGCTGATCCCGCCGGCATCAAGGCGGGCTTGGAAGAAGCCACCAAGGCCGGCATCGTCGTCGTTGCCGTCGACCAGGCGGTGACCGAACCGTCGGCCTACATCATCTCCAACAACCAGGAACAGTATGCCTATCTCGGCGCCAAATGGCTGTTCCAGCAGATGGGCGGCAAGGGCGAAGTGTTCTACATGCGCGGCGCCGCCGGCGCCTCGGCCGATAGCGATCGCGACAAAGGCTTCAAGAAGGCGCTGGCCGAAAACCCCGGCGTGAAGGTGGCGCAGGAAGTCTTCACCGGCTGGCAGCAGGATCAGGCCAAGCAGCAGATGCTGTCGTTCCTGGCCACCGGCACGCCCTTCAACGGCGTGTGGACGTCGGGCATCGACAACGTCATCGTCGACGCGCTGGTCGAATCGCAGGCGCCGCTGGTGCCGGTGGTCGGCGCCGACAATGCCGGCTTCGTCGGCCAGCTGAGCTCGGTGAAAGGTCTCGTCGGTGCAGCCGTCACCAACCCCGGCTCGATCGGCGGCGCGGGCGTGACGCTGGCGCTGCAGATCCTCGACGGCAAGAAGCCGGCGCAGCAGACCGTGCTGGTCGACCCGCAGCTGTGGGACAACGCCACCGACGAAGGCAAGGCCAAGCTGAAGGCAGCCGCCGACCCGTCGCTCAGCCCGGAATGGCCGGTCTCGATCTCGATCCCTGAGTGGACGACCTACACGAAAGAGCAGATCGTGGCCTGCAAGGGGCCGGGGGAGTAAGCCTGGTTTGAATGAACTGGCGAGGACGGCGAACGGCCGTCCTCGCCACACAGACTAGCGCTCTGCGGCGCCCCCCTCTGTCCTGCCGGACATCTCCCCCACAGGTGGGGAGATTGGCTGTCATCTCGGCTTTCGCTAATTTTCTACGTCGCAAGACGAGGGGCGGCGCCGGAACTGCCAATCTCCCCCCTTTTGGGGGAGATGTCCGGCAGGACAGAGGGGGGCGCCGTAGAGCGCCAGCAAGAGAATTTCTGATGCGGACATCGATTTGACCACCAGCCCCCTCCTCGACGCCACCGGCGTCGCCAAGAACTACGGCGCGGTTGCAGCACTTCGCAACGCGTCGCTCTCCGTGCTGCCGGGCGAGGTCCACGCGCTGATGGGCGCCAACGGCGCCGGCAAGTCGACGCTGGTGAAAATCCTGACCGGCGCCATTCCGGCGAACTCCGGCCGCATCCTGATCCGTGGCGAGGCGCGCGACATTCGCTCGCCGGCCGCCGCGCGCCGCGCCGGGCTGCTGCCCGTCTACCAGGAGCCGTCGCTGATCCCCGATCTCGACGTGCTGTCCAATCTCAGGCTCACCGGCACGCCGGTCGAGCCGTTCCGCGCCTGGGTGCGCGAGCTCGGCATTGCCGACCTCGATCTGCGCGACACCGCGCGCGACATCCCGCTCGCCGTGCTGCGCGTGCTCGACCTGGCGCGGGCGCTCGCCGTCGAGCCCGACGTGCTGCTGCTTGACGAGATGACGGCGGCCCTGCCCGCCAACCTTGCTGAAAAGGTGCTGGAAGTGGTGCGCCGCCAAGGCGATTCGGGCCGCGCCGTGATCTTCATCTCGCACCGCTTCGTCGAAATCTCGGCGCTGTGCGACCGCGCCACCGTGCTGCGGGACGGCGAGACCGTCGGCGTCGTCGACATCGTGCCGGGCGTGGAAGAAAAGATCGTCGAGCTGATGCTCGGCACCCGCATCGTCAAAACCCATGTCGCGGCCCGCAGCGCTGCCGAGAAGGCCGCGCCCGCGACCACCCGGCCGCGCATTTCGGTGCGAAACCTGCGCGTCGGCGCCAAGCTCAGCGATGTCTCCTTCGATCTCGCCGACGGCGAAGTCGCCGGCGTCGTCGCGCTCGAAGGCCAGGGCCAGGACGAGTTGTTCGCCGCCCTTGCCGGCTCGATCCGGCCCTCCGGCGGCACCATCGAAGTCGATGGCCAGCCGGTGAAATTCTCGCATCCGATCGACGCCATCCGCGCCGGCATTGCCTATGTGCCGGGCGACCGCTCGGAAGCGCTCGCCATGCAGCGCTCGGTGCGCGAAAACATCGCGCTGCCTTTCAGCGCTGCCTTGCGCAACTGGGGTCCGATCAACATGCGCCGCGAACGCGCGACCGTGCTCAGCGCCATCGAGCGGCTGCAGATCGACACCCGCGCGCAGGGCGAGGTGCAGCGCCTGTCCGGCGGCAACCAGCAGAAGGTGACCATCGCCCGCTGGATCGCGGCGGATGCCCGCACCATCCTGTGCTTCGACCCGACGCGCGGCATCGATGTCGGCACCAAGCAGGAGATCTACAAGCTGCTGCGCGAACTCGCCGGCAACGGCAAGTCGGTGCTGTTCTACACCTCGGAGCTGGAGGAGGTGCAGCGCGTCTGCGACCGCGTCATCGTCATCTTCGGCGGCCGCCTGGTCGACATTTTTCCGGTCGAGGAGGCCGACGAGCCGGCGCTGATGCGCGCCGCCTACGGCCTGCCGCGCGGCGCCAAGGCCGATATCGGCATATTGGCTGATCCGACCGCGAACACTTCGGCTTCGCCGGAGGCCGCGCCATGAGCCATTTCCTGCGCCGCCAGGGCTGGGTTGTCGGCCTGTTCGCCCTGCTCATCGTCCTGTTCATCGCCACCAGGATCATCCAGCCGGCCTATGGCAGCAATGATTTCGGCTCGCTCGCCCGAGCCGTTCTGCCCTATGCCTTCGCAGTCGCCGCGCAGACCGTCGTCGTCATCGCCGGCGGCATTGACCTGTCGGTCGCCGCCATGATGGCGCTGACCAGCGTCACCGCGGCGTCGATGATGAATGGCGCGAGCGAGGAATACGCGCTGTTCGTGGTGCCCTTCGTGCTGGCCATGGGTTTCGTGCTCGGCGCACTCAACGGCCTGCTCATCGTCGTCACCCGCGTGCCCGACATTGTCGTGACGCTGGCCATGCTGTTCGTGCTGCAGGGTGCAGCCCTGCTGGTACTCGACGCGCCGGGCGGCGGCATCGCCGAATGGCTGAAGGCGCTGATCTCTGGCACCGTACCGATCCCCGGCCTGCCCGACGCCATAGACGCCTGGCTGCCCAAGGCGCTGCTGGTGCTGATCGTGTGCCTCTGCGTCATCTGGATACCGCTGCGGCGCTCGCGCCTCGGCCTCTCCATCTACGCCATCGGCTCGAGCGAACTGGCGGCGTTTCGCTCCGGCGTGCCGGTCAAGCGCACCCGTATCATCGCCTATGCGCTGTCGGGCCTGTTCGCCGCCTTCGGTGGCCTGGCGCTGACCATGAGCACCGGCATCGGCGCCCCCATCCCCGGCCCTTATCTCTTGGCCAGCGTCGCCGCCGTGGTGCTGGGCGGCGTCGCCCTCGGCGGCGGCAAGGGCGGCCTGCTAGGCCCCATTGTCGCCGTCTTCGTGTTGCGCCTGGTGCGCACGGATTTGACGCTGCTCGCTATCGACCCGAATGTCACGGCTATTATCGAGGGGCTGATCATGGTGGCGGTGGTGATGTTCGGCGCGTTTATCACCATGCGGGGGCGGCAATGATGGGAGGGCTGTCGCAGAGAGACGTCGGCGTTCCTTCGCGCCCCCCTCTGTCCTGCCGGACATCTCCCCCACAAGGGGGGAGATTGGATGTCGCGACGACCTTCGCCAATCTCCAACCTTGCAAGAATGAGCGAGGCGATGAAGCTGCCAATCTCCCCACAAGTGGGGGAGATGGCCGGCAGGCCAGAGGGGGGCGCCGTAGAGCACTGTCCTCGCCAACTTGCCGCACCTTGCAAACCTCATCGCGAGCAAGAGCCGCCCCATGAGCACCACCGCCATCACCCCGGTCCCCATCGGCCGCCGCATAAAGCGCTTCATGGCCGATCGCCCGCTCATCCCGCTGATCGTCCTGCTCGCCATCCTGGTTATAATCCTGCAGGTCCTGCGCCCCGGCATCGTCAACGAGCGCTGGATCGCCAACACCATCAAATTCGCCATCCCGCTGGCGATCCTCGCGGGATGCCAGACCATGACCATGCTGACCGGCGGCATCGACCTGTCGGTCGGCACGGTGGCAACGATGAGCGCCTTCATCATGGCCACGCAAGTGGTCAACCAGGACCCGGCGGTGGCGTTCCTCCTGGCGATGATGCCGGCGGTGCTGATCGGCCTCGTCAATGGCATTGGCGTCGGCGTCTTCCGCGTCCACCCGCTGATCATGACGCTGGGCACCAGCCTGATCGGCACCGGCTGCCTGCAGGTCTACCAGCGCACGGTGATCGCGTCGGGCGCAAAAATCCCCGACTTCCTGGCTTGGCTCGGCACCGGCGTGACATGGGGCTTCCCCAACGCGCTGCTTTTGTTCGTGCCGCTCGCCGCCCTCATCGTCTTCACGCTCGCCCGGACCGGCTTCGGCCGCCTGCTCTACGCCGTCGGCGACAATGAGCGCGCGACCCGCCTGTCGGGCGTGCAATACTGGCAGGTCATCACCGCGCTCTACGTCACCTCCAGCGTGCTCGCCGGCATCACCGGCCTGCTCTATATCGGCCTGATCAAGGCCCCCTCGCTGTCGCTCGCCGAACCGCTGGTGCTGCCCTCGGTCGCCGCCGCCGTCATCGGCGGCACCTCCATCTTCGGCGGCCGCGGCGGCTACACCGGCACCATCATCGGCGCCCTGATCCTGACCGTGCTGACAACACTGCTGACCATCCTGCAGATGCCGGAGGGGGCACGGCGGATCTTGTTCGGGCTGATCGTGCTGTTCGTGACGGCGGCGTATTTGCGGATTGTGGAGGAGCGGTAGGGGGCTGGCGGCAGTAGTGGCGCCGGTCCGGCGCTGCAAGCCAGGCTTACCCGTCAGAAGCGCAAGGCTATCGCCTACGGCAGCGCCAGCCCCCACTCCGTCTCGGCTTCGCCGAGCCACCTCTACCCCCACGTCCGTGGGGGAGAGGAAATGCCAAGCTTTCATAGGAAGGAAATCCAAGTTTTTCTTGAGGCAGAACCTAAGCCTTTGAAGCCGCGACTTCCAAAATTAGCGTTTCCTCTCCCCCACGAAAGTGGGGGTAGAGGTGGCTCGGCGAAGCCGAGACGGAGTGGGGGACCGACCTACTGATTGCCACCATCCTGGGCGACCTTGCCCACCCAGACGCAACGCCCCTTACTTCAACGAAATCGCCATCCCGCTCAGATCCGCATTCACCTGCAGGCCCACCTGCCGGCCGGTAAGCTCGAGCTGGGCGCCCTTGTCGTTGGTCATGACGATCACCTGCGCCCCCTTGCCGAGCGCGCCGCCACCGCCGGCCGCGCCATAAACGCCGGTCGCATCCCGCACCCTGCGGATATGGCGCACGGTGCCCCGGAAATAGGTCTTGGAAACCCCGAAGGCGAAGCCGCCCGAAACGCCGCCGATCGTGATGGGATAGGAGCGGCCGTGGAAGGTCAGCGTCCCCTCGCCGCCGGAACCGCCGACGAAGAAGGCCGCCTTGTAGACGGCAAAGCGGATCGTGCCGCTATCGGCATGCGCGGCGCTGGCAGCGCTGACGGACACAGTTGTGATGGCCGCAACCGCAAGCGAACGAAAGCTGGACGAGATGGTCATGGTGGGAGCTCCTCAAGTGCGCCGCTTGCCCAGCCGGCAGGGCTCGTCGGCGTCGTAACCAACTTGAACAGTTTAGGCTTGGATTTGGTTCCAGGGAGAGCCCTCGGTGGGTCAAGGCGCAAAGCTGGGTTGTGTGCGTCAAGTTCTGCAAAATGGGCGATCATGAAACTGGTCATGCGGCTTGGCGTAGAGCGAGCTTCTTGTGCTCGCGCAGATCATCCA